>DASZSB010000127.1:0-19695 GCA_035548835.1 Gammaproteobacteria bacterium
TCGTCGACTACAACCGCGCGGGTGTGCCGCTCGTCGAGATCGTCACGAAGCCGATCTTCAACACCGAGCATCGCGCACCCGAGGTGGCGAAGGCCTACGTCTCGACGATCCGCGACATCGTGCGCGCGCTCGATGGGGATCGTGAACGAGGTGCCGTCTTCGAGCTCGATCTCGACCGAGCCCTCGAAGGCGATCGGCTCGTCGTACTGGCTGATCTGGTAGTTCTTCGGCAGGTCGGGGTAGAAGTAGTTCTTGCGCGCGAACACGGAGCGGCGCGCGATCGTGCAGCCGGTGGCCAGGCCGAACTTCACGGCCATCGTCACGGCCTCGCCGTTCAGCACCGGCAGCACGCCGGGGTAGCCCAGATCGACGAGGCTCGCCTGGCTGTTCGGCGCGGCGCCGTATTTCGTCGACGCGCCGGAGAAGATCTTGCTCGCCGTGGCGAGCTGCGCGTGGATCTCGAGACCGATCACTGTTTCCCAGGTCATGGCGGCACCGCTACGCGTAGTGGCCGGGCACGCGCGCGTGCCAGTCCGTGGCGCGCTGGAAGTGATGCCCAGCCTTCAGCAGCTGCGCCTCGTGCAGCGGGGGTGCCACGAGCTGCAGGCCCACGGGCAGGTTGCGCACGAAGCCGCACGGCAGCGACATCGCGGGCAGCCCGGCCAGGTTCGCGCCGATGGTGTAGATGTCGTTCAGGTACATCTGGATCGGATCGCCGGTCTTCTGGCCCAAGCCGAACGCCGGCGCGGGCGTGGTGGGTCCCGCGACGAAGTCGACGTCGCGGAACGCGCGCGCGAAGTCGTCGCTGACGAGCTTGCGCACCTTCTGCGCCTGCAGGTAGTACGCGTCGAAGTAACCGGCCGAGAGCACGTAGGTGCCCGTGAGGATGCGCCGCTTGACCTCGGGACCGAAGCCTTCGCCGCGGTTGCGCATGTAGAACGCGTTGAGGTCGTCACCCGGTTGCGCGGGCGAGCGATAGCCGAAGCGCACGCCGTCGAAGCGCGACAGGTTCGACGACGCTTCGGCCGGCGCCACGACGTAGTACGCCGGCACGGAGAGATGGATGTAGTCGAGCGTGATCGGTTTCAGCGTGGCGCCGAGCTTCTCGAATTCCTTGAGGGCCGCGCGCAGCGCGCTGGCGTTGTCGGCGTCCAGCCCCTCGTCGAAGAAGCTCTCCGGCACGCCGATCGTGATGCGCTCCCACGGCTCGTTCACGAGCTTCGAGTACGGCGGCACCGGCTCGTCGAGCGACGTGGAGTCGCGCTCGTCGAACCCTGCCATGACTTCGAGCAGCAGTGCCGCGTCCTCCGCCGTCTGCGTCAGCACGCCGGCCTGGTCGAGGCTCGAGGCGAACGCGATCATGCCGTAACGCGACACGCGGCCGTATGTGGGCTTCAGGCCCGTGATGCCCGTGAGCGCGGCCGGCTGGCGGATCGAGCCGCCGGTGTCGGTGCCGGTCGCGGCGGGCGCGATGCGTGCGGCGACCGCGGCGGCGGAACCGCCCGACGAGCCGCCCGGCACGAGCGCGTGGTCCCACGGATTCCTCACGGGACCGTAGAAGCTGGTCTCGTTCGACGAGCCCATCGCGAACTCGTCCATGTTCGTCTTGCCGAGCAACACGGCGCCTGCATTCTGCAGACGCTCGACGATCGTCGCGTCGTAGGGCGCCACGAAGTTGTCGAGCATCTTCGACGCACACGTCGTCTTCACGCCCGCGGTGCAGAAGATGTCCTTGTGTGCGAGTGGCACGCCGGTCAGCGGCGCTGCGTCGCCGCTCGCGAGCCGCTGGTCGGCCGCGGCCGCGGCCGCGAGCGCCTGCTCCGCGGTCACGGTGATGAACGAGTTCAGTATCGCGTCGTGTTTCGCGATGCGATCCAGGAAATGTATCGTGAGCTCGGTGGCCGAGATGCGTCGCGCGCGCAGATCGGCGGAGAGCTGAGCCAGAGTCCGTGTGTGCATGCGTCAGTCGTTGTCTTAAGCCAGTGGCTGCACCGCGTTGCGGTGCCGCATCGCCGGGCGGGAATGCTATTCGATGACTTTCGGAACGAGATACAAGCCGCGCTCGACCTCGGCCGCGTTGCGCTGGTAGATCTCGTGGCGGTCGACGTCGGTCACGACGTCGGCGCGCAACCGCTGCGGCCGGTCGAGGGGGTGAGCCATGGGCGGCACGCCTGCCGTATCGACGGCCTGCAGCTGATCGACCATGGCGACGATGCTCGACAGTTTGGTCGAGACGTCGGCGATTTCGGCGTCGGTGACCTCGAGCCGGGCGAGCCTGCTCAGGCGGCGGATGTCGTCGGGTCGGAGCACGTTTTGGTTCGGTCTGAAGGGGAGGAAAACCAGTCAGTGATGCACGTCTCATTAGACTATACACGTCGCTTGTGGATTGGCCCACCTATGTTAAAGTCCCGTTCTATTCCCTCCAGCGGCCTTGGGCCTCGATGTTAAAGAGTTTTCTCGGATACTTCTCCAACGATTTATCCATTGATTTAGGCACCGCGAACACCCTGATCTACGTCCGGGGGCGCGGCATCGTTTTGAACGAACCCTCGGTGGTCGCGATCCGGGAGGAGCCCGGTCGCGGCGGCAAGGTGCTCGAGGCCGTCGGTCTCGAGGCCAAGAACATGCTCGGCCGCACGCCGGGACATATTACCGCGATCCGGCCGATGAAGGACGGCGTCATCGCCGACTTCAGCGTCACCGAGAAGATGCTGCAGTACTTCATCAAGAAGGCTCACGGCTCGCGCTACTTCCGCCCGAGCCCGCGCGTGCTCGTGTGCGTGCCGTACGGCTCCACGCAGGTCGAACGGCGTGCGATCCGCGAGTCGGCGGAAGGCGCCGGCGCGCGCAAGGTGTACCTCGTCGAGGAGCCGATGGCGGCGGCGATCGGCGCCGGCATGCCGGTGCACGAGGCGCGCGGCTCCATGGTGCTCGACATCGGCGGTGGCACGTCGGAGGTCGCTGTCATCTCGCTGAACGGCATCGTGTACGCGGCCAGCGTGCGCATCGGTGGCGACCGCTTTGACGAAGCCATCACGAACTACGTGCGCCGCAACTACGGCATCCTGATCGGCGAGGCCACGGCCGAGCGCATCAAGCACGAGATCGGTTCCGCGTATCCGGGGCAGGACGTGCGCGAGATCTCGGTCAAGGGCCGCAACCTGTCGGAAGGCGTGCCGCGCAGCTTCACGCTGAACAGCAACGAGATTCTCGAAGCGCTGCAGGAACCCCTGCAGGGCATCGTCGGCGCGGTCAAGCTCGCGCTCGAGCAGACGCCGCCCGAGCTCGGCGCGGACGTGGCCGAGCGCGGCATCGTGCTGACTGGCGGCGGCGCGCTTCTGACCGATATCGACAAGCTGCTGACGGAAGAAACCGGCCTGCCCGTCGTCATCGCGGACGATCCGCTGACGTGCGTGGCGCGGGGTGGCGGACGAGTGCTCGAGCTCCTCGACGAGTACGGTCCGTCCGCATTCTCCGTGGAGTGATTTCCCCCAAGGCACCAGGCGCCCAGGAGCGAACCGCATGAGTGCCCCAGGAAGAACCGCCGCTGGATTCGGGCGAAGCGGGTTCTCGCTGGGCGTGCGCTTCGTGCTGCTCGCCATCGTCTGCGTCGCGCTGATGATGCTGGACCAGCGTCAGCAGCACCTGCAGCGGGTGCGGCAGGCGCTCTCCGTCGTCGTGTATCCGGTTCGCGTGCTCGTCGATCTGCCGTTTCGCACGTGGCAGTCGGCGGCCGTGAACTTCACGGAGCGTTCCGCGCTGATCGCGGAGAACGAGCAGCTGAAGCGCGAGCGACTCGAAGCCGAGTTCCGGTTGCAGCGACTCGCGGCGCTCGAGACGGAGAACGAGCGGTTGAGGCAGCTGCTCGACTCGACCGAGCGAGTCGGTTTGCGCGCGCTCGTCGCCAAGATTCTCTCGGTCGACCTGAACCCTTACCGCCAGCGCTTCGATCTGAATCGCGGCGTGACCGACGGCGTCTACGTGGGCCAGGCGCTGCTCGACGCGCAGGGCATCGTGGGTCAGATCGTGCGCGTCGACGCGTTCACGGCGGAAGCGGTGCTGATCACCGATGCCGACACCGCCGTGCCCGTCAGCGTGAATCGTAACGGCCTGCGCACGATCGCGGTCGGCACGGGTGACAGCGGCCGGCTGCGGCTGCCGTATCTCACGAACAGCGCCGACATCAAGGTCGGGGATCTGCTCGTGTCCTCCGGCATCGGCGGTGTGTTTCCCGCCGGTTACCCCGTGGGGCGCGTGGTCGAGGTCAGATTGCAGCCCGAGCAGTCGTTCTCGGAGATCATCGCGGAGCCGGCCTCCGCACTCGACCGCGATCTCGAGGTGCTGCTGGTGTGGAACGACCAGCCGGCGCCCGGCGAGCCGAAGGCGGCCGCGCCGCCCGCGGCGGCCAGGCTGGGCGAGGCGTCCACTTCGAAACTGGCGGACGCGAACTGATGGCCGCGTCGCGCAGCTGGTTCGTGCCCGTCGTGAGTCTCGTGCTGACGCTCGCGCTCGGCGTGGTGCCGCTGCCCGATTCCGTCGAGCCGCTGCGGCCGGACTGGGTGGCCGTCGTGCTGCTGTACTGGTCGTTGCTGGGCCCGCGTCGGTTCAGCCTGCTCACGGCCTTCTGGATGGGGCTCGCGATCGACACGCTCTCGGGCGCGCTGCTAGGCCAGAACGCGCTCGCGCTGCTCGTGATCGTGTACCTCGCCGACCGGTTCCACCTGCGGCTGCGCGTGTTCCCGGTGTCGCAGCTCGCGATCACGGTGTTCGTGCTGCTCGGCCTGTACGAGTTCATCCTGTTCTGGATCGACGGCATCGTCGGCCGCAGCGTGCCGATGACCGAACGGTGGGTGCCGCCGATCACCGGCACGCTCGTGTGGCTCGCGATGCTGTTCCTGTTCGACCGCGGTCAGCGCGAAGCGCGGGCGAGGCTCTAGGCGCATGGCCGGGCCGTCCCTACCGCTGAAGGATCACTGGCAGGAGCAGCGGCTGTTCCTGTCGCGCATCATCGCCGCCGGCGTCGTGATCGTGCTGCTGACGTCGCTGCTGGTGTTGCGGCTCGTGCAGCTGCAGATCTTCGACTATCAGCGCTTCAGCGATCTCTCGCAGGGCAACCGTTTCCGCATCGAGCCGTTGCCGCCGAACCGTGGCCTGATCTACGACCGTAACGGCATCGTGATTGCCGAGAACCAGCCGAGCTGGGAGCTCGTCGCGATCGGCGAGGAAATCGACAACCTGCAGGAAACGCTCACGGCGCTCGAGAAGCTCGGCCTGACCGATCCCTCCGAGCACAACTCGCTGCGCGACCTGATCCGCTCGCATCGCGGCTTCGAGCGCGTGAAGCTCAGCAACCTGACGGAAGAGCAGGCGGCCACGTTCGCCGTGCGCCGGCATCGATTCCCGGGCATCGACATCCAGGAAGCGCTGGTGCGCTACTATCCGTTCGGCGAGGCGAGCGCGCACGCGGTCGGCTACGTCGGCAGCATCAGCGCCGCCGATCTCGATCGGATCGACCGCAGCGAATACGCGGCGTCGTCGCAGATCGGCAAGGCGGGCATCGAGCGCGCGTACGAGGCCACGCTGCACGGTCGCGTCGGTTACCGGCAGCAGGTCGTGAACGCGCAGGGCCGCGTGCTGTTCGATCCCACGGTGCACTCGCATGCCGACAACATCGCGAACTTCATCGACGGCCTCGAAAGCAAGGCGCCCGTTCCAGGCGACAACATCGTGCTGTCGCTCGACATGCGTCTGCAGCTGGCGGCGCAGGAGGCGCTGAAGGATCTGCGCGGTGCCGCGGTCGCCATCGATCCGCGCAGCGGCGACGTGCTCGCACTGGTCAGCACGCCGTCGTTCGATCCGAACCGCTTCGCGGCGGGACTGAGCCGTGCGGACTACAACGCGCTGACCATCGACGTCGACAAGCCGCTGCTGAACCGGGCGTTGGCCGGTGTCTATCCGCCCGGCTCGACGGTCAAGCCGTTCATCGGTCTGACTGCGCTCGAGCACGAGAGCATCGATCCCCACAAGCAGGTGTACTGCCCCGGCGAGTGGCACCTGCCGGGTCAGACGCACAAGTACCGCGAGGGTCGCGGTGGCGTGCACGGACCCGTCGATCTGCACGAGGCCATCGTGCGGTCGTGCGACGTGTACTTCTACCAGCTCGCGGTGGCCATCGGCATCGACGACATTGCGTCGGGCTTGAAGGCGTTCGGATTCGGCGCGACCACCGGGCTCGACATCGAAGGCGAGAAGGCGGGCATCGTGCCGTCGCCGGAGTGGAAGAAGCGGCGCTTCTCGCGGCGCGAGGACCAGGTGTGGTTCCCCGGCGAGACCGTCAACACGGGCGTGGGGCAGGGCTACATGCTGGTGACGCCGCTGCAGCTCGCGCACGCGGAGGCCACGCTGGCCGCGCGCGGCGAGGGGCATCCGCCGCGGCTCCTGATCGGCGTCGAGGACGGCGTCACGCGGCAGGTCAAGTATCTCGACCCCGCATTTCTGCCGAAGGTCGAGCATCAGCAGGAGCACTGGGATTTCGTGCGCGACGCCATGGTGGGCGTCACGTCGGAGCTGCACGGCACGGCGCGCGATCCGATGAAGGGCATCAACTACAAAGTGGCCGGCAAGACCGGCACCGCGCAGGTGTTCACCGTGGCGCAGGACGAGAAGTATCGCGAGGCCGACGTCGACGAGCGCCTGCGCGATCACGGCCTGTTCGTCGCCTACGCGCCGGCGGAGGCGCCGCGCATCGCGCTGGCCATCATCGTCGAGAACGGCGGTGGCGGCGCACGCGCGGCCGCGCCGGTCGCACGCAAGATCTTCGATGCCTACTTCGCCGCGGAGGGTTATGTCGCTCGCGAGCCTTGAATGGGGGCGCGCCACGGGTGCGGGGCGCCGGCGGCCGTTCGGCGGCATCGTCGTCGACGTGCCGCTGCTCGTGCTGTTGTGCCTGACCGCGGGCGTCGGCTTCGTCGTGCTCTACAGCGCGCTCGGCGCCGACATGGGGCTGCTGATACGGCAGGGCATGCGCTTCCTGCTCGGGCTCGGCGCGTTCTTCGTGCTTTCGCAGCTGCCGCCGCGCTACCTGCGCATCTTCACGCCGTGGGTGTTCTTCCTCGGGCTCGGCCTGCTGCTCGTCGTCATGGTGGAGGGCGAGATCGGCAAGGGCGCGCAGCGCTGGCTCGATCTCGGCGTCGTGAGGTTCCAGCCGTCCGAGATCATGAAGCTGGCCGCGCCGATGATGGTCGCGTGGTTCATGCACGAGCGGCGGCTGCCGCCGACGTTCCTGCAGACCGTGGCGATGGTGCTCATCGTCTGCGTGCCGGCCGGTCTGATCGCCGAGCAGCCCGACCTCGGCACGGCGCTGCTGGTCATCGCCGCGGGTGGACTCACGATCCTGCTGGCCGGCATCAGCGTGTGGATCATGCTGGCGGCCGTGGTCGCGGCCGTGAGCGCAGCTCCCGTGCTCTGGCACTTCATGCACGATTACCAACGAGCGCGCGTGTTCGTGTTCCTGAATCCCGAATCCGACCCGCTCGGCACGGGTTACAACACCATTCAGGCCAAGATCGCGATCGGTTCCGGCGGCCTGTTCGGCAAGGGCTGGATGAACGGCACGCAGGCGCACCTCGAGTTCCTGCCGGAGCGTTCGACGGACTTCATCTTCGCCGTCATGGGCGAGGAGTTCGGTCTGCTCGGCCTGCTGCTGCTCGTGGTGCTGTATCTCGCGATCGTGGGCCGGGGGCTCTACATTGCGTCGCAGGCGCAGGACACGTTCACGCGTCTCCTGGCCGGTGCGCTGTCGCTGACGTTCTTCTTCTACGTCTTCGTCAACGCCGGGATGGTATCGGGTCTGCTGCCGATCGTCGGCGTGCCCCTGCCGCTCGTGAGCGCGGGCGGGACCTCGATGGTGACCCTCCTGGCGGGTTTCGGTATGCTCGCCTCGATCCACGGACACAGGAAGTTGATGGCGCCATGACGGCACTCGGCATCGCACGTCGCATCCTCGTGGTCGGCGGCCTGCTGACGGCCTTCGCGTCCGCGGCGCAGGCGCCGGACCCCGCGGCCATCGCCACGGCCAGGAAAGCCTTCGTCGACAGGATGGTCCGGCAGCACCAGTTCGATCGCGCCGACCTGGCCGCGCTGCTCGATCAGGTGCAGATCAACCAGACCATCATCGACACCATGTCGAAGCCGGCCGAGCGCGTCGTGCCGTGGTTCGAGTACCGCCGCATCTTCCTCACGGAGGAACGCATCGCGGCCGGCGTGCAGTTCTGGCGCGAGCACGCACGCGAGCTCGACTCCGTGTCCCAGCGCTTTGGCGTGGCTCCCGAGATGATCGTGGCCATCGTGGGCGTCGAAACCTATTTCGGCACGCGCATGGGCAAGTACCGCGTGCTCGACGCGCTCGCGACGCTCGCGTTCGCATATCCGCCGCGCGCTTCGTTCTTCGCGTCCGAGCTCGAGCAGTTCCTGCTGCTGACGCGCGAGGAGCACATCGATCCGCGGTCCGCGCTCGGCTCGTACGCGGGCGCCATGGGCGCGGGCCAGTTCATCCCGTCGAGCTATCGCGCCTACGCGGTCGACGCCAACGACGACGGCAAGCGCGACCTCTGGAGCGACTGGGAGGACGCGCTCGGCAGCGTGGCCAACTACTTCAGGATGCACGGCTGGAAGACCGGCGACCCCGTCGTCGAGCAGGCCACGCTCGCACCCGAGTTCAAGGGGCCCGACACGCGCAACAGCATGGACCTCAAGGAAACGGTCGGCTCGCTGCGCGGTCAGGGCTATGTGTTCACGACCGACCTGCCGGCCGAGACCCCGGCGGCGCCGTTCGCGCTCGAGGCCGAGGGCGGCGGGTCGGAGTACTGGGTGGGCTTCAACAACTTCCGCGTGATCACGCGCTACAACCGCAGCCCGAAATACGCGCTCGCCGCGTTCGAGCTGAGCCGGGCCATCCGCACGCGCTATTCCACGGCGGTCGCCAGCAACGTCGGGAGCATCGACCGGTGACGGCAGTCGCGCACCGCCTGCTCAAGGCATGCGGCGTGGCGTCGGTGCTGGCACTGCTCGCGGCCTGTGCCGGGGGGCCGCGCCACGAATCCCCGGCCGCCGCGCGCTCGAGCACGGTGCAGGGCGACGGCACGGTGCGCAGCGATCGCGGCAATCCGCCTTTCTACGACGTCCTCGGCAAACGCTACCACGTGTTGCCGACGAGCGCGGGGTATCGCGCGCGCGGCATTGCGTCGTGGTACGGGCCCGATTTTCACGGCCTGGCGACGTCGAGCGGCGAGCCGTACGACATGTACGCCATGACGGCCGCGCACACGACGCTGCCTCTGCCCACGTGGGTCGAAGTCACGAATCTCGAGAACGGCAAGAGCGTGATCGTGAAGGTCAACGATCGCGGGCCGTTCGTGGACAATCGGCTCATCGACCTGTCCTACGCGGCCGCGACGCGGCTCGACATCGTGCGTAACGGTACCGCGCGCGTCGAAGTGCGTGCCGTGGCCACGCCCTACGACCAGCCGGTCCTCGCGGCAGCAACGCCGCCCCCGGCAGCGCTCCCCGCAGCCGCGCCGCAGCCGCCCGCGAGCGCGGCGCCGCCGCCCGCAGCGCGGCCTGTGATCGTGCCCACGGCACCGGGTGCGCCGCCGCCGGTCGCGGCGTCCCTGTTCGGTCTGCCGTCGGTACCCGTGCCCGCGGCCGCGAGCGCGTCGCGCATGTTCGTGCAGGCCGGTGCTTTTGCGCAGCGCGACAACGCCGTGCGGCTCGTGGCGCGCCTCGCAGCCGACGGTTTCGCGAATCCGGTCGTCGTCAGCGACAACGACGGCCGTCGTGTCCTGCACCGCGTCCGGCTCGGCCCGATCCGCGACGCGGCCGAGTTCGATCGCGTGAAGGTGCGTCTGCGCGCGGTCGGTGTCACGAACCCGCAACTCGTCGTCGACCGGTGAACGCGGCATGAGCCAACGTATCGCACGATTCCTCTGTCTGCTGCTGGTCGCGGTCACCGGCAGTGCGCTGTGCGCGGAGCCGCCGCCCGCCGGCTCGCCGCCGAAGCTCGATTTCAAGGCGTACTACCTCGCCGATTTCGCCACGGGCACCGTGCTCGCCTCGAGCAACGCGGAGGAGCAACTGCCGCCCGCGAGCCTCACGAAGCTCATGACGGCGTATCTCGTGTTCGGCGCGCTGAAGAGCGGTGGCATCAGGCTCGACGACCAGGCGCGCGTGAGCGTGAAGGCCTGGCATCAGAGCGGCACGCGCATGTTCATCGAGCCGAACTCGCACGTGGCGGTCGAGGATCTCGTGCGCGGCATGTTGATCCAGTCCGGCAACGACGCGAGCGTCGCACTGGCCGAGCACGTGGGCGGGTCCGTCGACGACTTCGTCGTGCAGATGAATGCCGCCGCGAAGAAGCTCGGCATGAAGAACACGCAGTGGCGCAATCCGAACGGCCTGCCGGCCCGCGATCACTACACCACGGCACACGATCTCGCGATCCTCGCGCACGCCATCATCGCGGAGTTCCCGGAGTACTATCGGCTCTATTCGGAGCGCGAGTTCAGTTACAACGGCATCACCCAGCACAACCGCAATCAGCTGCTGTGGCGCGACCCCAGTGTCGACGGCATGAAGACCGGCTACACGAGCGCCGCCGGCTACTGCCTCGTGAGCTCGGCCGAGCGCGATGGCATGCGGCTGATCGCCGTGGTGCTCGGCGCCCAGAATCCGCGGCTGCGCAACGACGGCGCGAAGAAGCTGCTCGACTACGGCTTCGCGAACTACGAAACCCGCAAGCTCTATTCCGCCGGCCAGCAGATCGAGACGGCGCCCGTGCGCAATGGCGAAGCCGAGTTCGCAGGCGTGGGCCCTGCGAACGACATCTTCGTTACGATTCCGCGCGGCGGCATGGCGCTGCTCCAGGCCAGCATGGACCGGCTCGAGGATCTCGTCGCGCCGATCGCCGCCGGTGCCACCGTGGGCAAGGTCAACGTGTCGTTTGCCGGCCGCCAGCTCGCGAGCACGCCGCTCGTCGTGCTGGGCGGCGTGGCGGAGGGCGGCGTCTGGTCGCGCCTGAAGTCGGCGCTGAAATGAGCGAGCCGTCCGAGTCGCTGCTGAAGTTCCCGACCGACGTGCCGGTCAAGGTGTTCGGTCGCAACGAGCACGCGTTCCGCAGCGCGGCCATCGAGATCGTGCGTGCTCATTATGGCGAGCGGCACACCGTCGTCGAGCAGCTCAGCAGGAAGGGCAACTATCTGAGCCTCACGATCACCGTGCGCGCCGAGAGCCGCGCGCAGATCGACGCCATGTACGAAGATCTGGTCGCGCACGACGACATCATCATGGTCATCTAGGAGCGCCGTGCTCGCGCCGCTCGTTCGCGACCTCGGGTTCAGGCCGCTGCCTGGCGTCTGGGAAGAGATGCAGGCGTTCACCGCCGCGCGCACGGCCGATACGCGCGACGAAATCTGGTTCGTCGAGCACCCGCCCGTCTACACGCTCGGCATGCGCGCCGACCGTGCGCACCTGCTGACTCCGGGCGACATCCCGGTCGTGCAGATAGACCGCGGCGGCCAGGTCACGTATCACGGCCCGGGCCAGCTCGTGGCCTACGTGCTGCTCGACCTGAAGCGGCTCGACTGGGCGGTGCGCACGCTCGTGCAGGCGCTCGAATCGGCCGTCATCGACACGGTTGCGGACTACGGCGTGGCGGCCGTCGCGCGCCGCGATGCGCCCGGTGTGTACGTGGCTGCGGGCGAGCACGCGGGCGCCAAGCTCGGCGCCGTGGGGTTGCGCGTCAAACGTCACTGCTCGTATCACGGGTTGGCCGTGAACGTGGCCATGGACCTCGCACCGTTCGCCGGCATCAACCCTTGCGGTTACCAGGGGCTTCGGGTCACGCAGTTGCGCGATCTGTGCGGCATCGACAGCCTGGAGCGCTTCCGCGCCGACTTCACGCCGCGGCTGCTGGCGCGCCTCACTCGAGGCCGGTGAGATAGTTGCCGTACGTGAACGCGAAGCCGACGACCATCCACGCGAGCCAGACGAAGCGCGTGAGCTCCGGCATCCACGCCTTGCGCAGAGCCCAGTAGGCCGCGGCCGGCACCGCGCTGACCGCGGCGGTCACGCCGAGCAGCAGCAGCGACCGGCCCGCGACCTCCGTTGCCGGAATCTGCTCGAGCACCGCACCGCGCAGCAGCGAGTTGCCGACGGCGAGCCCCACGCTGGCCGCGATCAGCGCCGCCCACTGCGGCAGCCCGAGCCAGGGCTTCTGCGGAGCGATCGCGGCGCCCGGCGTTTCCTTGGAGCCGACGTAGATCGAGCTCGCGTGCAGGAACTGGCTCTTCGTCGACACGGCCTTGTGCCAGAGCAGCGCGAGCAGCAGGGTCAGCATCAGGGACGTGACGGCATAGGCCGCGCCGATCAGCGACGACACCGCCGCCAGGAATGCCGTGACTGCGATCGTCGCGGCACTCGCCGCACCCCCGAGCGCGATGAGCCAGGGCTCCTGCCGCTTCCAGATCCATGCATGCAGACCCAGCAGCGCCAGCAGCTGCGGTGCCGCCACGTAGTAGGTCATGGCGCTGCGGTGACGCAACGTTTCGTTCTCGATCACCGTGGCGATCAGGAGCGTGCCGATCAGCCACGTGGCATAGACGCCGTAGTCGCGCGTCCAGCGATTCGGCGAGATCACGAGGTATTGCCGTGCGCAGACGAACCCGGCGGCAGCGATCAGCGCCGTCGCCAGCAGAATCAGATAGGCGCTCCCGAACGAGGCGAGGCTCACGCCGCGACCGGCCAGCAGAGCGGAGAACGCACCGGTGGGCGATGCCATGCGTCGGGAGCCGAGCTAGTGCTCGGTCGCGGACTTGTACGCCTCGGGCGCGTCGGCGGCGAGGAACTGATACTTGCGCTTCCAGCCTTCCGCCGATTCGTTGATCTTCTTGATGGTCGCCTCGTGCTCCTTGATCGTGCTCGTGAGGCGCGTGATCGTCTGGTCACGCTCCCTCAGCAGGGCACTGAGCTCGGGGTTGTCACCGGCCGACGCCGTCGCGGCCGCGCTCTGGCGCGAGAGCGCCTCGCGCAGCTCGACCACTTCCCGCTGCAGGGCGTCGATCTCGCCGCGGTCCTTCTCGGTCACGGCGCGCAGGCGCATCGTCTCGGACTCGCTACCACGCAGCTTGGCGAGCTTGCGCTGCTGCTCGTCGGTGTCCGCCTGCAGCTTCGCGATGACCTGGTTCTTGGTCTCGAGCTCCGCGCGCAGCTGCTCGAGCTCCTGGCTCGCATGGTCATCGCTTTTCGGATGCGCGAGGCGTGCGGCCTTGAGCTCGGTTTCCAGCGACTGAATGATCTCGGCCTGGGTGTTGAGGCGCTCCTCGAGGCTCGAGGCGCGCGATTCGACGCGTTCGAGCTCTTCCTTCGTGTGCGTGGCACCCTGATGTTTCTTGATGGTCTCTTCCGCGTCCGTAAGCTCGGCTTTGAGCTTGTCGAGGCGCTGCAGCAGCTTCTGCTGGTTGGCTTCGGCCGACGCCTTGTACGTGCGCAGCCCGTCGAGACCGGCCTTCAGAGCCACGTTGGCTTTCATCTTCGCACGCAGAGCTGCGAGCAGCTTCGCGATCAGTCCCTTGCGGCGCAGCACGAGACGCTCGAAATGCGCCGCCTTGCCGAGACGCCAGTCGGCCTCGGCGTAGCGTTCCTCGGCTTCCTCGAGCTGCTCCTGCAGCTTCGTCATGTGCTCGCGACGTTCGTTGGCGAGCTCGCCCAGGTTCTCGGCGTGCTCCTTCTCTTCCTTCAGCTCCGCTTCGAGCCCGGCGATCTGCTCGCGCGCCGCGGTCAGCTCGTCCGAAAGCCCGTCGGCACGACGGCGGTGCTCGTTGCGCTCGGCTTCGAGCGTTGCGACGCGCTCGCGCGCGACCGCAAGCTGACCTTCGAGCCGGTCGCGCAGCGCGGCCAGCTCGGTGTCGAACCGCTCGCGCGTCGCGGTGGATTCGGTTTCCAGGCGCTGGCGCGCGGCGGTCAGGTCGCTGACGGCCTGCTCGCGCGCAATCGCAAGCTCGTTGCCGAGCCGCTCCCGGGCAGCCGTTTCGCTCTCGAGTTGCTCGCGCGCGGCGGCGAGCTCGGTGCCGAGGCGCTCGCGGGCCGCGGCGAGCTCGGCGACCAGAGCCTCGGCGTTTGCGCGGGCTTCGGCTTCGGCGGCTTCGAGGCTGCGATTCCGGCCCCGGGTCTGGTCCAGGTCGCGGCCGACGGCCTGCAGCGTCTCCCGCAGGCTCGCAATCTCGCGATCGTTCGCTGCCGCGGTGGCCTTTGCGCGCTCGAGGTCGCCATTCATCGAGCCGAGCAGCTGCTCCTGCTCGGCCAGGCGCCGACCGAGCTCGAGCACCTGCGCGGCGTGTGCCGCGAGCTCGCGCTCGCGCTGCGCCACGTGCGTTTCGAGCCGTGCGACGGCGGCCTGCGCCTCGTCGTGCCGGCGCGTGCGCTCGATCAGCGCGGCCTCCGCGCGTTCGAGCGCGGCCGCCATGCCCGCCAGGCGCTGCTCGGCCAGCGCGCGCGCGTCGCGCGCGTTCGCCAGCTCCGCTTCGTTGCTCGCGGTCGCCTGGCGGCTCTGCTCGGCGCGAGCGCGAAGCTCCGTGAGCTCGCGCGACAACGCCGCGATCTGCTCGGTGTGCTCCGCGCTCTCGGCGCGGAAGTGGTGCTCGCGCTGCTGCGCTTCGTTGCGCAGCTGCTCGAACTGGGCGGAGAGCTCCACGAGGCGGTGCTCGCGCTCGCGCACGAGGGCCTGGGTACGCTCGGCTGCGGCCTCGGCTTCACGGCATGCGCGCTCGCGTGTCGCTAGGTCCTGCTGTGCGCGCTGCAGATCCGCCTGCGCGGAGGCGCGCGTGTTGTGGGCATCGGCCAGCGCCTTGTCGAGGCTCGCGACCTGGTGACGCAGCGTCTCGATCTCGGCGAGCGTCTCGATCGGCGGCTCCGGGGTTCCGGCCGCCTGCGTGCGCAGATCGTGCAGCTCGAGCCGCAGGTCGGCCAGCCACTCGTCGCGTTGTTGAACCTGCCGGCGCAGCTCGTCGGCGATCTCATCGGCCGGCGGCTGACCCTCGGCCGGAGCGGCGGTCGCTGCCGGCGAATTCTGGATCTCGGCCAGCTGGGCGTCGCGCTCGCTGAGCGTGCGCAGCAGGGCGGCCAGCCGGTCCTTGTATTCCTGCGTTTCGGTATCGAATGCCTCGGCCCGCTCGCGCCAGTAGTTGATCTCTTTCTTGGTGAGCTTCTCGGGGCCGGATTCGGCGATCTCGAGCTTCTTCTTCAGTTGCGCGACCTTCACGCGCTCGGCTTCGGCGACCTCTTCGAGGTGGCCGGCTTGCTGTTCCCAGTGGGCTCGCTCGCTCTCGACCTTCTCGAGGCGGTGCGTCAGGACGTCGAGCTGTTCCTCGAGGCGGTTCTTCGGCGTGCGTTTGCGTTTGAGCTGCTCGTCGAGCTCGGAGGCGCGCGCTTCCGAGTCGCGCAACGCGTCTTGCAACAGGGTGAACGCTTGTTCGGCTAAGTCCCGCGGGTTAGCCATCACTCGACCGTCAATGAACAGAATGGAACGTCAGGCTACGCCGCCTCCGTGCTGTCGGCCCGGTATTCAGTCACGTTTTGACATATCGCGGCCGTGGCATACTGCCGCCTCCAAAATGCAACGGGGCGCGCCCCGCTGACCGGGGCGGGCGGGGCGCATTCGCAGGGAATTCGATGGTGGCGCGGGCGAACACCGAGGCCGAGCGTTTGTTGGCGGGGGACGCAGCGGCAGCGGCGGCTCTGGCAGGGCGGCTGATCCGGCCGCGCGCGGACAATCTGGTCGAGCGGCCGTGGGGTGGCCATCGCCTGCGCGATTTCAAGCGCCTGGCAGCCATGGCGGCGCGAGGCACGTTCGGCGAATCGTTCGAGCTGGCCGCCGACGACTCGGACGACGAAGCGCGCCGCTACCCGAGCATGATCGATCTGCCGGACGGCTCCACGGTCGCGCTGCCTGCGCTGCTCGCCGCACACGGGGAGACGCTGCTCGGGGCCGACTTCGTGAGCCGGTACGGCGCACGCCTCCCGCTGCTGCCGAAGTTCCTCGACGTGGCGGAGCTGCTGTCCGTGCAGGCGCACCCGCCCGGCGGCACCGAGGTGTACGTGATCGTGACGGCCGATCCTGGCGCGACGCTGCGGCTCGGCTTCAGCCGCAACGCGGATGCGACGGCGCTGGCCAACCGTTTCGCCGCGGGCCGTCGCGAGCAGCAGCGGCTCATCGATCTGTGCGGCGATGCGATCGCCGCGGACGAGTTGCAGGCGATCATGAAGCCGTGGCTCGCGAGCCGCGCCGCAACACCCGCCGCGCTCGCGGGCGTGATGCGCGCGCGAGCGCCGAACGCGCCGTGGGCCGACGTGGCCGCGTGTCTCGCCGCGCTGCATGCGGTGTACTGGCAGGCGCTCGACGGCATGAACGCCATACCCGTGAGCGCGGGCATGGTCGTGCACAACGCGAATCCGCCGCGCGTGACGGTCGCGAGCGGTCGGCCCGCTTCGGCCGAGATCCACGCGCTCGGCAATCCCGAAGGCCGCACGCTGCTCGCGCTCGAGATCCGCCGGCCCGGCGTGACGTATCGCGCATGGGACAACGTGCGGTTTCCGCTGCGGCCCATCGACATCGACGCCACGCTCGGCGCCGTGAACCTCGCGGCGACACGGCCGGAAGAGTTCATCGTGCAGCCGCGCGCCGTGCGCCCCGGCGTGCAGCGCTCCGTCGACAGTGAGTATTTCCGGCTCGAGCATCTCGCGCCGACGGCGCTCGTGTCCGTGGACGTGCCCGTGACGCCGCCGCACACGCTGCACGCACTCGCGGGCGCCGTGAGCGTCTACGCCACCGACGGCGAGCCCGTCGGGCGGCTCGCGCGCGGTGAATCCGCGCTGGTACCCGTGGATGTGGGTGCGTATAGGGTCGTGGCCGACGAGGAGCCGGCGCTGGTCATCAAGACGGAGCTGCCGCCGTATGCGGATTGAAGCGCCCGCCGCCGCGCTGCTGCGCATCGATCTCGACGCACTGGCCGGGAACTACCGCCTGCTGAAGGCAACGGCCGCGCCCGCCGAATGCGCCGCCGTCGTGAAAGCGGATGCCTACGGGCTCGGCATGGTGGGCATCGCCCGCCGGCTGCTGCGCGAGGGCTGCCGCAAGTTCTTCGTGGCCACGCTGGCCGAAGTGGCCGAGCTGCGTGCGCTGGCACCGGACGTTTCCATCTACGTGCTCGAGGGCGCCGTGCTCGCGGCCGTCGACGAGCTGGTCGCGCTGCGCGCCACACCCGTGTTGTCGTCGCTCGATCAGATCGAGCGCTGGCGCGGCCACGGCCGGGCGCTGCTGCACATCGACACCGGCATGACGCGGCTCGGGCTTTCTGCCGCCGACGTGCGCGTGCTGGCCGGCCGGCCGGAGCTGCTGCAGGGCATCGAGCTCGAGTACGTGATCACGCACCTCGCGTGCGCCGACGAGCCGGAGCATCCCCAGAACCGCGCGCAGGTGCGGCTGTTCGACGAGCTGCGGCGACTGCTGCCGCCGGCGAAGACCTCCATCGGCAACTCCGCGGCCACGTTCATCGACGCAGCGCATCGCGGCGATCTCGTGCGGCCCGGCGTGGCGCTGTACGGCGGCAATCCGTTTGCGGGCCGGCCAAATCCGATGCAGCCGGTCGTGACGTGGTTGGCCCCGATCCTGCAGATTCGCGAGATCGAGGCCGCCGTGCCGGTGGGCTACGGCGCCACCTACGTGGCCAAGCCGCCCGCGCGACTGGCCGTGGTGGGCACCGGCTACGCCGACGGCTATCCGCGCAGCCTCGGCAACCGGGCCACGGCGGCGCTGCACGGCCTGCGTGTGCCGGTCGTCGGGCGCGTGTCCATGGACCTGATCTGCGTGGACGTCTCGGCGTTGCCACGCGATTCCGTGCGCGTGGGCGACTTCGTGGAGCTGATCGGCCCCACGGTCGGCGTGGACGAGGTGGCCGCGGCCGCCGGGACCATCAGCTACGAGATCCTGACGGGACTCGGCAAACGGCTGATCCGCCAGTACGTGGAACGCGAGAAAGCTTGAAGCCTGAGCGCCGGTTTAAGGTAGAATGCCGGCCCGGAGCGCACCTCCCATAACCAGAAGCGCTCCACTTGGCCATCAGCCACAACGCGCCCGTAGCTCAGCTGGATAGAGCATCGGCCTACGAAGCCGGGGGTCGGGAGTTCGAATCTCTCCGGGCGCGCCAATATCAACGGGTCTATTCCGGTCACATAGGTAACGGTTTATACCGGAGACATGGGTAACACTTTCGCTGCGAAGGGGTTACCGGCGCTTTCGAGCCGACATGTCTCGTGATCGAAGAAGCCTAGATCATAGTCCATGAAGCTGACCAGCCAGACCTGATCAGCGACCTGTTTGACGCCGACGTTCTGGCCGGCGAACACCGTACTGAGATTGATCTTTTGCCGCCCGAAGCACACCCGCCCGCACTGGGTGACGGTGATGGTGCGATCGTGGAACGGGTATTCGAGCGCCTCAAGGCCGTGGTAGGGCCGAGGCGAAGGCACGTAGAGCTCGCCCGGATAGCGCATGTTGAGGGCTTGATGCGGGCGCTCGTGGTTGTAGTGCTCGATGAAGGTGTCGAAGCGGGCTTGCTGCTGGAGGAAGTTCTTCGCTGCGGGCTTGGTCGCCTCCTTCTTCAGCGTCAGGTGCATGCGTTCGTGGCGCCCGTTCTGCTCGGGGTGCCCGGGCCGGATGCGCTCGAGGCGGATGCCCAAGCGCAGCCACCAGACGGAGAGTTTGCTCAGACCGAACAGAGAGTGGCCGCTGGCGAAGGGGACGCCGTTGTCGGTGCGGATGGCGCTGGGGAGCCCGAAGTCCTTGAAGGCTCGCTCGAACACGGTAAAGGCATAGCGTTCCTTGGTCGTGGCGAGGGCGTCGCAGGCCAGGAGGTAGCGCGTTGCGAAGTCGCTGATCGTGAGGGGGTAGCAGTAGCGGCGGTCGGCCAGCATGAACTCGCCCTTGTAGTCGGCGCACCATAGATCGTTGGGCTGGTCGGGACGGGACAGTGAGGTGCCCTCGGCCCGTCTGCGCCGCTTGCGCCGGGTGACGAGGCCGTGGCGATCGAGCACGGCGTGCACCGTGCTGATCGCCGGGGTCTGGATATCGAGCTGTCGGCGTTTGAGCCGGTCGCGGACCTTCGGGGCGCCCCAGGTCGGGTGCTCGCGCTTTAACTGCACGATCAGCGCCTCGATCTGGAAAGGCAGCTGGTTGGCCTGCCGATAGGGTCGGCGGCTGCGATCGGTGAGGCCTTCCAGGCCGCAATCCTTGTACCGATTGAAGATCTTGTAGCCGGTCTTGCGCGAGATATCGAACTCTCGGCACAGCACCGCCATCTTCTCCCCATCGAGCAGCCGGGCTACGAATCGAAGTCGTTCGTCCACTTTGGAACACTCCTGCCACGGCACTTTGCGTTCTCCTCGCAAAGGCCAAAAGTGTTACCTATGTGTCCGGAATGAAGTGTTACCCTTCTGTCGGGAAGCACACTGAATGACGTCTGCTTTGGAACCACAAAGCGGACATTCACATGTTGGATTTCAGGCTTCAGCGCGGTGGCCGCTGTCGACCCGAAACGGACATTTCTCATCGCAGCGACTCGGACCGAAGTCCATGTCTCGCGCGTCCCG
>DASZSB010000128.1:0-21662 GCA_035548835.1 Gammaproteobacteria bacterium
GGCACCGCCGCAAGTACGTCCCTGTAGGCTGCGTCGGCGCCATCCGTGGCGCCGACGCTGCCGAAAGGGCGCTCTCACACCACCGGCACTTCCCGTCCGCAGCACTGCGGGCTCGCTGGGTTCGTCATGCCGTCTAGCCAGGCCGACGCTACGTTCGAGATCATCGTCATTGGCGCCGGCATCAACGGCGCGGCGATCGCGCGCGAGGCCGCGCTCGCGGGGTTCAAGGTGTTGCTGGTCGAGCGCGCGGACATCGGCGGCGGCACGAGCAGCGCCTCGTCACGGTTGATCCATGGCGGGCTGCGCTACCTCGAGTACGGCGAGATCGGGCTCGTGTACGAATCGCTGCACGAGCGCGAGCGGCTCCTGCGCCTCGCGCCGCATCTCGTGGCGCCGATCGAGCTCGTGATCCCCGTGTACCGGCGCGCGCGCCGGCCGCGCTGGCAGATCGCGATCGGGCTCGCGCTGTACGACCTGCTGTCGCTCGGCCGCTCGGTGCCCGGACGCACGCTGCTCGATCGCGAGGCGCTGCTGGCGCGCATGCCCGGGCTCAATGCCACCGATCTCGTCGGTGGCGCCAGCTACTACGACGCGCAGGTGACTTACCCCGAAAGGCTCGTCCTGGAGAACGTGCGTGACGCCGTCGCGAACGGCGCGATGCTGATGACGTACACGCGGGTCAGTCGTGTGCGTGTCACCGACGGCCGCGTGACCGGCGTGGAGTGGCGCACGCGCGACGGCGTCGCGGGCGGCGCGAATGCGCCGCTGATCGTGAACGCCGCGGGACCGTGGGTGGACGACGTGCTGGGGCCGATCCAGCACACGCGGCTGCTCGGCGGCACGAAAGGCAGTCACATCGTCGTGCCGCCGTTCCCCGGCGCGCCGCGTGTCGGCGTGTACGTGGAAGCCGGAGCGGACGGGCGGCCGTTCTTCATCCTGCCGTGGAACGACCTGCTGCTGATAGGCACGACCGACGAGCGTTTCGAGGGCGACGCCGGCACCGCGACGATCGATGCCCGCGAGCTCGCCTACCTCGCGAGCGAGACCGAGCGCGTGTTTCCGGGCGCCGCGGGGCTCGCGGGCCGCGTGCTGTACACGCACACGGGTGTGCGGCCGCTGCCGTGGCAGCCGCGTGGGTCGACGGCGGCCATCACGCGCCGGCACGTGATTCGCCGTCATCGCGCCGCGCGCGGGCTGTATTCCGTCGTCGGCGGCAAGCTCACGACGCACCGTGCGCTGGCCGAGGATGTGCTGCGCAAACTCGGGCGCGAGTTGCCGCGACCCGTTCGCGGCCATCCAACCCGCACGCGGCCGCTGCCGGGAGCGCTCGATGCGGCGCAACGCGACGCGCTGCTCGCCGATCTCGGCGCGCGGTTCGGACAGGCGTGCGCGCAGCGGCTCTGGCGCGTCTACGGCGGCGGCGCCGCGGCCATCGCCGCGAAGGCGGCCGCGCCCGGGCTCGCGGCGCAGGTCGACGCCGGCAGCGGCGTGCTCGCCGCCGAGATCGTCCACGCGCTCGACGGCGAATGGGCCGTCACGCTAGCGGACGTCTTGCAGCGCCGCTGCATGGCGGGCCTGAACGCGGACTTCGGGCTCGCGGCGGCGCGCGGTGCCGCTGCAGCGCTCGTGCGTCTTGGCGTCTGGGACGCACAGCGCGCCGGGGCCGAAGTGGAGGCCTACGGCGCTCTCGCGGCGCGGCACCGTGCCGCGGCGCTCGCGCCGGGCTAGGGCAGCGCGCCGGCGGGCCGGAGCCCGCGGCGCCCATCGGGAAGGTGGAGAGTCACGAGGCGGGATCGACGCCCGGCGCGCCTCAGACTTTCTGCTCGACCGGCTGGAACACGAGCGTCGGGCGATCGCCTTGGCGCGAGTACAGGTGCTCGCTCGCCATGTCGGCCAACGCCCGATCGCGCTCCTCGCGCGTGGCGAACCAGTGGTGGCGTTCCCAGGTGCTGCCGATCAGGCGGGCGAACGTGTCGGTCGGGCGGATGCTGACGCGAATCCCGTAGGGCTTCGGCACGTCGAGCGGCTTGGTCAGGTTGTGGGCGTGACAGATGTCCATCGGCGTCGTGCGTAGTCGGGTCGCGGAAGTTTAGCCGAGCCCGCCGTGCCCGAACACTAGCGTTCCCGCGGACCCGTGCGCTCCGGCCAGCCGAGCGCGCGGCGGGTGACTGCAACGTACGCGGGTTTCCAGGCGCGACGCCACCAGCGCGTGGGCCAGGGAAGCGACGCGAGCATCCGCCGCTGGCGTGCGGTGAGGTCGTCGGGCCGATACGTGCGCTTGTGCTTCAGCAGGTGACGCAGATCCTCGTGCGCGAGGTAGCGGAACCAGGTGCCGCGCCGATGCGAGCGCACGGCGAGCTGAAAATCGACGAGCCCCGGCACGTCGCCGGGGCTGCGCAGCCAGTTCGCTTCCTTCGCGAGATCGTTGTGGGTGACGCCGGCGCGGTGCATGGCGCGTACGAGCCGCAGCGCGCGGACGAAGAACTCGCGCGACGGCTGCGCACCGGCGGACAGCGGCTCGCCCGGCAGCGCGCTGCGACGCAGCACGCGACCGTCGAAAGCGACGAGTCGCGGCACGCCGAGGGGCACGGCCTGCAGGGCGAGCAGCGCGGCGGCCTCGCGTGCCGCGAGCCGGCGCGCGAGCCATGCGAGACCGAAACGTGCGGCACGGGTATCGCGCTCGATGACGGGCGCCGGGCCGTCGTCGAGGAGCCGGATCGACCCGAGCGCGTCGCGTTTGAGCTCTCGTGGCGGCATTCGTCCGGCGAGAATGAGTTGCGCTGCTACAATCCTACTGCATGTCGAAAGCGATCCACGCGACGGAGTTCTACGTGGTCGGCGGCCCGGTGCAGCCGGATCGCGCGTGCTACGTGGAACGGCCCGTGGACGCGCAGCTCATCGCGGCCATACGCGCCCGGCACCTGACCTGCGTTCTCGGCGCGCGCGGCATCGGCAAATCGAGTCTCATGCACCGTGCCGCGCGCCGGCTGCGTCAGGCGGGCGAGCTCGTGGCGATCGTCGACCTGGTCCAGATCGGAGTGCTCGCCGAGCGCGGTTCCGGCCGGGGGTGGGGCATCGCCATCGCGGAGCGCGTGGCGCGCGAGGTCGCGCTCGACGCCGACGTCGGGCCATGGTGGCGCGCCAACAAGAAACAGGAGAGCGAGCGGCTCGCCGAGTTCTTCTGGCACGTGGTGCTCGCGAACACCACCGCGCCCGTCACGGTGTTCTTCGACGGGCTCGGCGCCACCGCGGCCGAGCTGCCGTTTCTGCGCGATCTGCTCGAGGCGGTGCAGATCTGCTACGGCCGCCGCACGGCCGAACCCGACTTCCGGAGGCTCAACTTCGTGCTCCTCGGCAGCACGTCGCGACGCGCGCTGGCCGGCAATGACCGCAGCTCGCCGTTCGCGGCCGCCGACGTCATCGAGCTCGGCGATTTCTCGGCAGCCGAGTCGTACGCGCTGGCGCCCGGATTCGGCGGCGAGCCCGAGGTGGCGCAAGCTCTGATGGATCGCGTCACCGTCTGGACGGGCGGCCACCCGTATCTGACGCAGAAGGTCGCGCGCAGCGTGATTCGCAAGGGCGGCAAGCTCGAGGACGTGGAACGCGTCGTCCACGAGCAGCTGCTCGGGCCCGGCGCGGCCGACAGCGATCCTCTGTTGCATCACATCCATGGCTGGATCGCGGCGAAGGCGCCCGGTGCGCGCCGGGCCGCGAAGTTGCTGCGCCGCCTGGCGCGGGGCGGTCGCGTCACGCTGCCGACCGATCCCGTCGTGGCGGAGCGGCTGCAGCTGTCCGGCGTGGTCGTCGTCGATGCCGAGCGGCGGCTGAAGTTCGGCAATCGGATCTTCCGCGAGCTCGTCGCTCAGTGGGTCAAGGGCGCGGGGTTCGGTCTGCGTCTCGCGGTGGCCGCCGTCGTGCTGCTCGCAATCGCGGCCGCGGCCGGCTACTGGTACCTGCGATTCCTGCCGACCGACGACGTCGGCATGCTCGAGAGCCCGACCGCGAGTCTGTCCGCCATCGATGCCGCGTATCAGCGGTTGCACGCGCTGCCCGGATTCACCGAGCGCGCGGAGCAGCTGTACTCGGCGGCGCTCGTGCGCCGCAGCGCGGCCGCGCACGCGCTGGCCGACGTGGCCGCGATCGATGGCCGCCTGCGCAGTCTGCCCGGGCAGGACGCGGCGGCCGACGGCCTGTTCGCGGCGTTCTGGTTGCAGCGGGAGGCGGAGGCCGCGCACGCGGAGCAGCGCGATGCGGCTTTGTTGCTCGCGCAGCGGGCGGCCGATCTGCCGGCGGCGCCGCCGGCGGCGCGCGGCACGTTGGCCGAGCTCATCGCCGCGGACTATCCGCACCTCGAGCGCACGTTGCACCTGCCGGCCGCGCCGGTCGCGTGGCGCATGCAGTTCGCCCAATCGACGCTGGTCACGCTCGATTCGCAGCGCCAGCTCCAGCGCTCGCCGTTCGGCGAAGCCGTTGGAGGCGGTGCCGTCGGCAGCGCACCCGTGCGGTTCACGGCGTTGCAGCACGTGGCGCTGACGCGCGATCTCGCCGTCGAAGGGGATGGCAGTGCGGGCGCCTTCGAGCTGACGGTGCAGGTGCAGCACCCGGCCACGGACGAGCTGTTCGCGACGCTGACCGCGCCGAGCGGCGCCGAGGCCACGATCGCGCTGCCGCGCGGCGACGGCAGCGCGGCGCAGACGTTCACGTTCGATGCCGGGCACGGCACGCCGCTCGAGGAGCTGGCCGAATCCGCGCGCCGCGGCGTGTGGCGGCTCGCGCTGGTCGACCGCCGCGCGGACAACGCGGGCGCGCTTTCCGCGTGGGCACTGCGCTTCGGCCAGGACTCGTGGCGCGACGAGCCCGCCGAGCCGCAGCCGATTCCGGACCCGTTGCGCACCGACGCAGTGACCGTGACGCCGGAGGGCGACTGGGCGCTCGTGATGCCGCAAACGCCCGGTGCGATCGGCACCGTCGCGTTGTGGAATCTGGCCGCCGGCCGGCTCGAGGGCGATTTCGTGCTGCCGGCCGCGCCGAAGCACGTGGCCATCAACGCCGCGGGCAACCGGCTGATCGCGGCCTCGGACACGCTGACCACGATGTGGAACACGGGCGACGGCGCGATCGTCGCGCGGCCCGGGACGGACTCCGAGTTCGTGCTGCCGCCCGTGTTCTCGATGGATGGTGCCTACTTCGCGATCGCCGAGCGCGTGGACGAAGGCAAGCTTCTGTACAGCGTGCTGCACGCGACGGACGGCTCCCTGGTCGGCAGCTTCGAGGGCCCGGCCGACGCGCGTGCCTGGTGGCTCGGGCCCGGTGCGCGCTACCTCGCGCTGCAGATGCCGGATCGCAGCCTGCGCGTGGTCGGCGCGCGGCGCGGTGAGTTGCTGCAGACGTTGCGCCACGCGCACGGCGTCGCGCGGGTGCTGCCGTTGCCCGATGGCGCCACGCTGCTGACGATCGGCGACGGCGGCGAGATCGTTGCGTGGCCCCTCGGTAGCGACGCGGCGCCCCCGCGCCGGCTCGGCGTGACGAGCGCCGCGACGAGCGCGAGCCTCGCGGCCGGCGGGGCTCGCCTCGCGTTCGCGACCGACGATGCCGCAGTCGCGGTGGTCGATGTGGCCACCGGCGCGGAAGTCGCGCGCCTGCACGCGGCGGGTGCGGCTCCCGCGGCCACGCAGCTCACGGATGACGGCACCAGGCTCGTCACGTCGAGCGGCGCGCAGCTGCGCCTGTGGAATCTGCCGGTCACGTCGGGAACGCCTGTGCGCACGGCGAACGCGGATGCGCTCGCTGCCGTGACGTTCGATCGCGGCACGGGCCGTCTCGCGGTGGGTCTCGGCAACGGCGGCTTGGCGCTCGACGCGCTCCCCTCGGCGGCGGCGCTCGAGTATCTCGGCCATCGCGGCGCAGTGTCCGCCGTTGCCGTGAACGTCGAGCACGGTGTTGCCGTGACGGGTGGTGCCGACGGCAGGGTGCGCGTATGGGATCTCGCGAGCGGCATGCCGACGGCCGTCGGCGTGGAGCCTGCGACCGCGCCGATCGCCGCGGTCGCGGTCACGGCTGACGGCCGCCTGCTCGCGAGCGCAGCCGGCAACGTCGTGCGCATCGTGAGTGCCGCAGACGGCTCCGTCGTCGCGGAGAGAACGCTCGGTGGCGCCGCGACCTCGCTCGCGTTCGCCGGCGACGGCGGCCTGCTCGCGGCCGGCGACGCCACGGGCACGCTGACGGTCATGGCGACGGGGGAGGCGGGCAGGTCGTTCACGTCGCGGGCCGCCGGTCCGATCTCGTCCGTCGCGTTCGCGCCGGATGGCACACAGCTCGCGGTCGGCGATGCGGCCGGGAACGTGCGGCTGCTGCGCGCACAGGACGGCGGCGCGATGGGCGCGGCGCGGGTGCTCGCGGAGCCTGTGCGCTGGCTCGACTTCAGCCGTGACGGTCGCGCGCTGCTGCTCGCGACCAGCGACTGGCTGCATGCGTTCGCCGCGGAGGCGGGGCTGCCGCCCTTGCTGAGCCGCTTCGCCCCGCGGCCTTCGTCACGGCTCGGCAGTGCGCTGGCCGCAGGCGACGGCATGCAGGTGCGCTGGGTCGAGGCGCGTGCGGACGGTGCGCCGGCGGTCGTGACGTTCGATCTCGCGGCGCCTCCGGCGGCCCCGCAAGGCCTCGCGCCACACGACTGGCCGGCCGCGCTCGGTCTGCGGCTGGACGACGCCGGGCAGCCCGTCCCCTACGATCCCTGAGATTTTTCGCTGAATCTGTGAACTGTGCGGCGGGTGTGCGTGGCGTCGCCGGTATATCGTGCGCCTTGCTTACGTAACACCCGCGGACTCGCACGAACGTGTCGGCAGCCCTTCAACCGTCAAGTCAGCACGGGCCCTCGTTGCGCCTCGCCGCACTGGGCGTTGCGATGGCGTTCGCTGCCTGCATGGCCGGGTGCGATGGCGCGCAGCCAGGGCCGCGCACCTACTACGATTTCAAGGAAGACAGCGTCGCCAGGGATGGCGTTCTCTCTCGCTGTAACGAGCATCGCGACGCGGCGGCCAACGACCAGGAGTGCAGTGCGGCGAGACGAGCCGCCGCTGCCGCTGCGATCGAGCAGGAACGCCTGCGCTCCGGCGGTCTCGAGCAGCAGTCCGAGCGCAGGATCGTTGCCTTGCGCGATCGCGACGCGCACCAGGGGCAGACGGAGCCGGCACCGTCCGCTCCGGCTTTCGGTTCACCGCTCGGCGGCGTTCTGCCTTCGATCGGCGACTCCTCGCCGCTCGATCCCGTGCAGTTGCCCGACCGGCCCGTGCTCGGCGTCGGCGAAATCGCGCCCCCGTCGAGCCAAGTGGAGAT
Organism: Gammaproteobacteria bacterium; assembly: GCA_035548835.1. GTDB lineage: Bacteria > Pseudomonadota > Gammaproteobacteria > Steroidobacterales > Rariloculaceae > FEN-1219. The sequence goes on from DASZSB010000128.1 coordinate 7,333, forward strand.
CGTGCGCCCCGAGTTCGAGATCAAGGGCGTCGCCGTCGTCCCCGAGCGGCTGCCGACCGAATCGAACTGAACGGCGCTACTGCTGCGGCGCCTGATCCAACGGAAACGTGACCGCGCCCTCGTTGCTCGAGGGTGACTGGCTGACCCCGCCTCCCGGCCCGCCGACCGGCGGTCCCGGCAGCATCGCCGCTCTGCGCAGCGCATCGAGGAACGGCAACGTGCTCGCCGGCGTGTTCGGACCCTGCTCGCCGAGCGGCTTCACTCCGCTGCGGGCGTAGAAGGCGTCGCCCGCGTCCTCGTCGATGTCGAGGCGCAGCCCCTCGAACGTGGCGCCCGCGAACAGACCGCGGCTGTGCATGTACGCGTAGACCTCGGCCTTGCCCGAGATCACACCCGACGTGCGCCGGCCCATCGGGCCGCCGATCGCGCTCGCGTCGCCGCCGACCGTGAACTTGCCGGCCTGGATGTTGCGGACGGATCGGTCATTCGCGAACACGAGCACGAGGTCCGCGCTCTCGGCGCCGATCTGCGCGCCCACGCTGCCGCCCGTGAGCGTGACGAACGCCGGATTGCTCCAGGCGCCGCTCGGCGAGCGAATCGACAGCACGCCGCGGCCGCGGCGGCCGCCGATCACGAAGCCGCCGCGGAACAGGTTCGGCACCACGAGGATGCCGCGCGCCTGCTCCAGGATCTGCACGGGGATGCCGTGCTGCTCGTCGGTGGTGAACACGTCGAGCACGTGCGCGGCGTCGGCGAGCTTCTCGACGTCGTTGTGACGGCGCGCCTGCGCCTCGGTCGTCGCGAGCACGGCCAGAGCGGCCAGCAGCGCGACTGCGGTGGAGCGAAGGGAACCAACGTTGTGCATGCCGACCTCGTCGTGGCTGTCCAGCGGAATCTTAACCAATCCATTGGACGGCGCCATCGGCGCCGGGTTCAGCCGCTGCCGGGGGGCAGAGGGCAGTCGAGCGTGGCAGCGAGCAGACGGAACAGCTCGCGTTCCTCGGCGGACGTCGTGCCGTCGGTCTCGATGCATGCGAGCACGGCGCGCAGCAGTCGCTGCTTGGCCGTGGGACGCAGCGTCGCGAGCGCGAGCAGCGCGGCATCGAGCGCGGGCAGGTCGCGAGCGGCCGCGGGCGGATCGAAGGTCGGGTCGTCGGCCGACGCCGGCCAGCCGAGGCTGCGCATGCCGGCGGCGAACGCTCTGCGCGCGCCGGCCGCGTCCTCGCCGCCATAGGCGGCCACGTTGCGCAGCAGCGTGCGGATCGCGGCGCGTGGATCGGGCAGGGTGCCCGGGCGCTGCGCCATGGCGGCTGTGCCGCGCAGGAACGCTCGCAGCGCGCGCAGCAGCACGAAGCCGAACAGACGCGGCTCCGGGTCGAGCTCCGCCAGTCTGGTCAGCAGCTCGAACAGATAGGTCAGCTGCTCTCCCGGCCGGCGCTTCAGCGCAGGCACGGTCAGCTCCACGATCGCGAGGTGCAGGCCCGGATCGACCGTGGCGAGCTCCTCGGCGAGGCGGCGGCACAGCGCCGTGCGCGTCGCGCCGAGTCGCTGCTCGAGCAGGCTCAGCTGTCGTTGCCGCGCCGGCGCGTCGGGCGACAGGGAGAGCGCCAGCACGAGCAGCAGGCTCGAATCGCGCGAGCGCGCCGCCGCGGCGATCTCGGCAGGCAATGCATCGCGCAGCGCGACGCCGGTCTGCGGTGCGTCGATGCGGCCTGCGCGCTCGAGGAGAGCGCCCGTCGCGACCGGCGCCACGGCCGCGTCGGCTCGCAGCGCGTTCACGGCGGCCGGCGCCGAGGTGTGCTCGGGCGGCAGGGGAGACGGCGCGGGCAGCTCGCGCGGATCGAATCCCGGTTCGAGCGCCCGAATGCGCTCGATCAGCGGCGGGTGAGTCGCGAACCAGCCGCTGAACGCGCTCGAGCCGCGCTCGAACAGCATGTGCGCGACTTCCTCGGTGTCGACGGACTGGATGCGCGCGCCGTAGCCCGCGATCTTCTTCAGTGCGCCCGCGAGTCCCTGCGGCTCGCGCGTGAACTGCACGGCGGACGCATCGGCCAGCCGCTCGCGCTGCCGGGCGACCGCGGCCTTGATCAGCCGGCTGCAGAGCACGCCGATGGCGCCGATGACGGTCAGCGCGAGGCCGATCAGCACGGCCGCGGCCTGTGCGCCGTTGCGATCGCGACGCGTGAACCGCGCGCTGCGCAGCAGCCAGCGTCCCGCGAGCGACAGCACGAGGATGCCGAACGACAGCCCGATCAGCTGCTGGTTCAGCCGCATGTCGCCGTTCAGGACGTGGCTGAACTCGTGCGCAATGACGCCTTGCAGCTCCGCGCGGTCGAGGCGCTCGAGCGCGCCGCGCGTGACCGTGATCGCGGCGTTCTGCGCGGTCATGCCCGCCGCGAACGCGTTGATTCCGGCCTCCTGCTCGAGGATGAAGATCTCGGGAACCGGCAGTCCGGAAGCCAGGGCCATCTCCTCGACGACGTTCACGAGCCGCCGCTGCAGAGGGTCGGCGCCTTCGCCGCTGACTTCGGTGGCGCCCATGAGCCGCGCGACCTGGCCGCCGCCGCGCGCGATCGTCGCGGCGCGATACAGGCTCGCGAGGCCCATGACCGCGAGCGTGCCGCCCACCAGTACGAGCACGAGCCCGGCGTGCGTCGCGACCCAGTCCTGCCAGGGCTGCCCGTCGAGGAACAGCGCGTCGCTCTGCAGATACAGGCGCAGCGCCACCGATACGGCCAGCGTCGTGGCGAGCGCGCACGCCAGGAACGCGAGCAGGAACAGCAGCACGAGCACGCGGCTCGTGCGTCGCGACTGTTCCTGCCGCGCGAAGAAATCCACGGTCTATGCGCGTTGCGTGCTCAGCTGAACGAGACCTTCGGCGCCTGGCGCTTGTCGGGCTGCTCGATCTCCAGGTACTCGGCCGTCTTGAAGCCGAAGTTGTTCGCGATCAGGTTGCCGGGAAAGCTCTGGCACGAATTGTTGTACGCGAGCACGGCGTCGTTGAACGCCTGCCGGGCGAACGCGACCTTGTTCTCCGTGGACGTGAGTTCTTCCTGGAACTGCTGCATGTTCTGGCTCGCCTTGAGATCGGGATAGGCTTCGGCCAGCGCGAACAGCCGGCCGAGCGTGCCGCCGAGGCTCGTCTCCGCGGCCGCAAGCGCCCGGATGGCTTCCGGGTCGGAAGGATCTGCCGCGGCCTTCTTCAGTCCGGCGGAGGCGGCATTGCGCGCTTCGATCACGGCCTCGAGCGTGCCGCGCTCGTGGCTCATGTAGCCCTTGACGGCTTCGATCAGGTTCGGAATCAGGTCGTAGCGGCGCGTGAGCTGCACGTCGATCTGCGAGAACGCGTTGCGCACGCGGTTCCGGGAGCCCACGAGACTGTTGTACGTCGCGATCACGTACAGCACGATGATCGCCACAACGACGAGCGTGATGATCGTACCCACCGCTAACCCCTTCTATGGACGTGGTCGGGCCGAGAATACGCCGGCGGTTCCCCGCACGCCATTGCGCGAGCCGGCGGCGCGAGCAGCGGCGCGGGCGCTCAGGCGAGCTCGCGGCGCCCGCGGTCGATGGGCGTGACGTTGCTCTCGCGCGCGAAGAAGCGGCGCATCTTCAGCGTGGCGCGCAGCTTCGCCGTGCGCACGTAGTGCTGGTAGAAAAGATCCTTCACGACCTCGATCAGCACGGCGGACTCGTCGGGTCCGATGGTCGGCGGCTCGCCCTGGTCGCCGAACAGCACGTCCTTCAGCGCGTGCGCCATGCCGGCCTCGACCTCCGCGATGCGCAGCACGTCGGCCACGCCGTCGCGCCAGCGGCGGGACGCGTCCGCGTCGGCCATCGACAGCGCCATCCTGACCGCGCGCCGGCACATCGACGCGAACGCGTTGTGTGCGCCCGCGGTGTAGCACTCCAGGGCCTCGCGCAGCAGCAGCTCGACGCTCGCGGGCAGATAGCCGAACTGGAACTTCTCGCGCGGCCGCTCGATCTCGACCAGGTTCGGGGCCAGCTCGACGCGCTCCGTGTCGATCGAGCGCACAGCCGCGCGCACGAAGCGCGGCTCGCCGCACGCGGCGCAGCGGAACACGAGGCCGACGTTCCTGGGTTGCGTCCGTGCCAGTTCGGCGAACGAAGGGATCGCGGCGGGCAGAAGTTGCGCGTGCGCGCCGCAGTGGGGACACTCGCGCGCGACGGGCTCCGCCTGTTCGAAGCCGCCGCTCTTGTTTACATAAATAGCCACGGTGCAGCCTTTTCTTTTGGAGTCTACTCCAACCCGGCGCCCGTGGTTTCCACCGCCACGCGATTGCGAGGCTCCGCGAGCCCGCCTTCGCACGCGGGGCTTGCGCTAGCCCAGCTTCTTGTACCGGAGGCGGTGCGGTTGATCGGCGTCCACGCCCTTGCGCCGGTGCAGGTCTTCCGCGTAGTCGGCGTAGTTGCCCTGGAAGAACACGACCTCGCTGTCGCCCTCGAACGCGAGGATGTGCGTCGCGATGCGGTCCAGGAACCAGCGATCGTGCGAGATCACGACCGCGCTGCCCGGGAACGCCAGCAACGCGTCCTCGAGCGCGCGCAGCGTCTCGACGTCGAGATCGTTGGTCGGCTCGTCGAGCAGCAGCAGGTTGCCGCCCGAGCGCAGCAGCTTCGCCAGATGTACGCGGTTGCGCTCGCCGCCCGACAGCATGCCGACCTTCTTCTGCTGGTCGGTGCCGCGGAAGTTGAAGCGCCCGCAGTAGGCACGCGACGGCGTCTCGTAGCTGCCGACGCGCAGGATGTCCTGGCCTTCGCTGATCTCTTCCCACACGGTCTTGTCGTTGTGGAGCGAGTCGCGGCTCTGGTCCACGTACGCGAGCTGCACGGTGTTGCCGATCCTGAGCGTGCCGGAGTCGGGCTTCTCCTTGCCGGCCATGATGCGGAACAGCGTGGTCTTGCCGGCGCCGTTCGGGCCGATCACGCCGACGATGCCGCCGGTCGGCAGGCTGAACGAAAGGTTCTCGAAGAGCACGCGGTCGCCGAATGACTTGCCGATCCCGTCGGCCTCGATCACGAGCTCGCCGAGCCGCGGGCCCGGCGGAATGTAGATCTCGTTCGTCTCGTTGCGCTCCTGGTATTCCTTCGAGGTGAGCTCCTCGAAGCGCGCGAGCCGCGCCTTGGCCTTCGCGCGCCGCGCGCCGGGATTGCTGCGCACCCACTCGAGCTCGGTCTTGATAGTGCGCTGGCGCGCCGCTTCCTGCTTCTCTTCGAGCTTCAGGCGCTGCTCCTTCTGCTCGAGCCAGGAGCTGTAATTGCCCTGCCACGGGATGCCGTGGCCGCGGTCGAGCTCGAGAATCCAGCCCGCGACGTTGTCGAGGAAGTAGCGGTCGTGCGTCACGGCGATGACGGTGCCCGGGAATTCCTTCAGGAACCGCTCGAGCCACGCGACCGACTCTGCGTCCAGATGGTTCGTGGGCTCGTCGAGCAGCAGCATGTCCGGGTTCGACAGGAGCAGCCGGCACAGCGCCACGCGGCGGCGCTCGCCGCCAGACAGCGTCTGCACGCTCGCGTCCCACGGTGGCAGGCGCAGCGCGTCGGCCGCGATCTCGAGCTTGCGCTCGAGCTCCCAGCCTCCGATGGAATCGATCTGGTCCTGCAGCTTGCCCTGCTCCTCGAGGAGGGCGTTCATCTCGTCGTCCTCGAGCGGCTGCGCGAATTTGTCGCTGATCTCGTTGAAGCGGTGCACGAGCTTCAGCTGATCGGCGACGGCCTCCTCTACGATGGCGCGCACGTTCTTGGCCGGATCGAGCTGCGGCTCCTGCGCGAGAAAGCCGATCTTGATGCCGGCCTGCGGCCGCGCCTCGCCTTCGAACTCCTTGTCGACGCCGGCCATGATGCGCAACAGCGTCGACTTGCCCGAGCCGTTCAATCCGAGCACGCCGATCTTGGCGCCCGGGAAGAAGCTGAGACTGATGTCGCGCAGGATGTACCGCTTCGGCGGCACGACCTTGCCGACGCGGTTCATCGTGAAGATGTACTGGGCCATTGGATGGTTCGAGTAGCGAGAGGGGCAGCGATTATCGATGCCCCGCCGGGGCTCGGCAACTGCGCCACGCGCCGCGACGACGGGCCTGCGTTCGCACCGAGCGACACACCCGCGTGGGGCCGCCGGTGGGCATGGACGACGCCACGGCGATCGAAGTCGCCGAAATGTGACGGGGGCACTGAGGCGGTCCTGCGTGTCCTGTTAGCTTCGAGCGGCTGCCGGTTCCGGCGGAATGGGGGGGGGAGATGCCACGGGGCGCGATCACCAAGATCCTGCTCGTCGAGGACAGCGGCGACGACGCTGAATTCCTGCGGCAGTGCTTGCTCCGCAGCGACAGCCGGTCGATCGAGATCGCCCGGGCCGGGCTTCTCTCGGACGCCGTGATCGCGCTTCGTCAGGGCAGTTTCGACGTCGTCCTGCTCGATCTGCATCTGCCGGACGGCAACGGCAGCGACTGCGTGGAGCAGATTCAGCGTGCCGATCCGCAGATACCGGTCGTCGTGCTCAGTGGCCAGGGCGACGAGGACTACGCCGTGGAGATCCTGAATCGTGGCGTTCAGGACTATCTCGTCAAGTGGGAGGGGGACGGCCGGGTCATCCTCCGCGCGATCCGTTACGCGATCGAGCGCAAGCGCTCGGAAGCCAAGCTCAATTACCTTGCACGTTACGACTCGCTGACGGGAATACCGAATCGGCAATATTTGCGCGAGCAGCTCGAGCACGCGACGGGGCGCGCGATCCGGCACCGGCAGCAGATGGGCTTGCTGTTCCTCGACCTCGACCGCTTCAAGGTCGTCAACGATACGCTAGGCCATCAATTCGGCGACGAGCTGTTGCGCGACGTCGTGCAACGCCTGAAAGGCAGCATTCGCGAAGGCGACCTGCTCGCGCGGCTCGGCGGCGATGAATTCGCGGTGCTGGTCGAGGACGTGGCCGGTCCGGTCGAGCTCGAAGCCATGGCACGCAGCCTCATCGCCCGTTTCCAGGAGCCCTTCGAGCTCGGCGGGAGGCAGGTATCCGTCACGGCGAGCGTAGGTGTCACGCTCTATCCGGTCGACAACCCCGATCCCATGGCGCTCCTGAACAACGCCGACATCGCCATGTACCAGGCGAAAGAGCAGGGGCGGAACAACTTCAAGTTCTTCACTCCCAGCATGCACGAGGAGATCCTCCGTTATCACGGTATCGAGAACGATCTGAAGAACGGGCTGGCGGCGCAGCAGTTCCGGCTGGTGTACCAGCCGCAATTCAGTCTTCTCGATTACCGCGTCCATGCCGTCGAGGCGCTGCTGCGTTGGCAGCACCCGGTGCGCGGGCTGATCAGACCGGACGAGTTCATCTCCGTCGCCGAAGAAACGGGCCATATCGTGCCGCTCGGGCTCTGGGTGCTGGACGAAGCCTGCCGGCAGCTCAAGCAATGGGAGAGCGCCGGCTTGCCCGTGCCGAGGATGGCGATCAACGTCGCGGCCGCGCACTTCCACCAGCCGGGTTTTCAGGAGCAGGTGCGGACGATACTCGATCGACATGCGGTCGATCCCGGGCGAATCGAGCTCGAGTTGACCGAGCGTTCGTTGATGGAAGACACGGACGGTGCGCGCAACTGTCTGCGCTCGCTGAAGAACATAGGCGTACGGCTCTCGATCGACGACTTCGGTACCGGTTATTCGTGTCTCGCCTACTTGCGGCGCTTTCCGATCGACGTGCTGAAGATCGACCGTTCGTTCGTTTCGGACCTGAACGTGAACCGCGACGATCAGGCGATCTGCGGGGCGATCCTGTCGATTGCGCAGCGTCTGTCGCTCGATTCCGTTGCCGAAGGCATCGAAACGGAGCAACAGCTCACGTTCCTCGCGAAGCATGGCTGTCAGTTCGGCCAGGGCTATTACTTCAGTGCGCCGGTCGAGTCCGCCGAGATCGGCGGGATGCTCGCCCAGCGCGGTGTCCGACCGGCCGTTAGCCGGCACGACGAATCGCGGCCAATGACCGCTCTTTCGGGCCTGTGACCATGACGAGAAAACGACCTTCGACCCTCCGGGAGGCATTGCGCGCGCTGGACGAGGCCGAGGACAGGCTGCGCAACTTCGAGGACAACACCGGGATCCGCCGGCTCAGGGCGAGCGCGGACGGCATGGAGGCCAGGTTCCGCATGCTGGCCGAGGGTGTGCCGAACCACCTGCTGTTTCTCGACCGCGATCTTCGCGTCGAGTTTGCGAACAACGTGTTCCTCGAAGCGAGCGGCTGGTCGGCGGAGGCGGCATACGGCCGCCACATTTCGGAGATCGTGGGTCCGGAGCGTTATCTCGTCCGCCGGCCGTACTACGAGCGTGCACTGGCCGGAGAGAGCGTCGCGTACGAATCGACGGGCGCCATCGGCGACGAGCAGGGGTACTACCGCTTTTCCTACCGCCCGAGCCGGGACGAATCCGGCAACGTGCGCGGCATCTTCTCGATGGCCGTCGACATCTCGGAGCGCCGCAGGGTGGAGCTCGAGCTCGAGGCCAAGCAGGCCGAGCTGCTGCGCTCCAACAAGGATCTCGAGCAGTTCGCCTACGTCGCGTCCCACGACTTGAAGGCGCCCCTGCGCGCCATCGAGCTCCTGGTCCAATGGATCACGGAGGGGCTCGCCGGCTACGACGCCAACAACGTCCAGGAGAACCTCGGGCTGCTCGGTCGCCGCACTCAACGGCTGAACCGCCTGCTCGACGACCTGCTGGCTTACTCGCGCGCCGGCAGGAAGATCGGCGACCATCGCGAGACCGACTGCCACGAGCTCGTGCTCGACGTGATCCAGATGCTCGATCCCCCGGCGGGATTCGACGTGCGCATCGACGGCGAGCTGCCAACGCTGCGGACGTATCCCGCCCCTCTGGAGCAGGTGTTTCGCAATCTGCTTGGCAACGCCATCAAGCATCACCCCGGGCCGCCGGGACGCGTCGTGGTGTCCTGCGAGGACCGCGGCGCCCGCTACGTCTTCGCCGTCGAGGACGATGGCGAAGGGATCCCCGCGGAATACGCGGAGCGCGTGTTCGAGATGTTCCAGACCCTGAAGCCCCGCGATCAGGTGGAGGGTAGCGGCATGGGGCTCGCCATCGTGAACCGGATCGTGCAATGGCAGCACGGGCGCGTGTGGTTCGAGCCGGCACCCGGGGGGCGCGGCACTGTATTCAGGTTCGAGTGGCAGAAGCACAGCCCGCAGGCAGCGGCGGCGGAGAAGCAGGTATGCGAAGCGGCAAGACGGTAACGATTCTCCTGGTCGAGGACGACGAGGTCGACGTCAAGGCGCTGCACTGGGCGTTCGACAAGCTCAGGATCGCCAACCCCGTCGTCGTCGCGCGTGACGGCGTCGAAGCGATGACGCTGCTGCCGACGCTGCCGCGACCGTATCTGGTCATCACGGACATCAATATGCCCCGCATGAACGGCATCGAGCTGTTGCGCAAGATCCGCACGAGCGACGAGTACCGCGACTCCATTGTGTTCGTGCTGACGACCTCCAACGACGAGCAGGACAAGATCGACGCCTACAACCTGAACGTCGCGGGCTACATGCTGAAATCCGACATGGGCACGAGCTTCACGCGGGCAATCGGTCTGATCGAGAACTACTGGAAGATCGTGGAGCTCCCGGGCGGCGGTTGATGCGCCGGCGTCGTCGCGCCGGTCGCCGCGTGCCCGGAGGCGTTACCCAACCCCGACGGCGGCGTGCGAGCTCGCCCGCGGTGGCTCGACGGCCTACTGCGGTGCCGGCCCCTGGCTCACGCGCACCAGGTCGGCCGGGCGAATCCACTTCCGGAATGCGGCGCGGACGTCGGCCGGCTCGAGCGCGATCAGCGTTCGGGCGGCGTTCGCCGGCTCATCGAGCGGCAATCCGAGATCGGTGCGGCCGATCAACGCCTGCGCGATCGCCCCGACGCTGGCCTCGCCGAGCGGCATTTGCCGCAGCAGCAGCGCCTTGACGCGCTTGAGCTCCTCGGCCGGAACGAGGTCGCGCTGCATGCCCTCGAGCTCGCGCACGACCACGTTCTGCGCCTTGACGATGTTCTGCGGATCGCAGGCGTACTGCACGAAGTACACGGACCGGTTCCTGCCGGCCTGCAGCGCGCTGCCGACCGAATAGACCAGGCCCGAGTTCTTGCGCAGCTCGACGCTGAAACGGCTCGAGTAGAAGCCGCCGCCGAGCACGGCGTTGCCGAGCTCGAGCGCGTAATAGTCGGCGCCGGTCCTCGGCAGGCCCAGCGTCTCGCCGAGCGTCACGGATGCCTGGACGCGGCTGGCGTCGGGCACGACGACCGCGCTCGCGGAATTGTCGGGCGCCGGTGGCAGGTCGGTGACGGGCAGCGGGCCCTTCGCCGTCCAGGCGCCGAAGTATTTCTCGATCGCGGCGCGTGCGCGCTCCGGCGTCACGTGGCCGATGACGACGATCGTGGTCAGATCCGGCCGGAACGCGTAGCCGTAGTACTTGCGGACGTCGTCGAGTGTCAGCGAGCGGACGGTCGCGGGCGTGGACTCGCGCAGGCTCGGGTCGGTGGTGGGGAACAGCGCCGCGCGCAACGAGCGCCCAGCAAGGTAGCCCGGGCTCGTACGGCGTGCGGCCACGAGGCGCTCGAACTGGGACTTGAGCGTGTCGAACGCCTGTTTCGGCAGCGCCGGCTGCAGCTCGTTGTCGGCGAGTATCTCGACGCCGCGCTCGAAGTCCGGCGCGAGTGTCTCGACGCTGAAGTCCGTGCCCGCCTGCTCGCTCGCCCCGAGCTCGTCGAGTGCGCGCTGCAGAGCCAGCCGGTCCCGATGCTGGCTGCCGTACTCGAACAGCTGATCGAGGATTTCGGCAACGCCTTCCTTGCCGGCAGGCACCTCGACGTCGGGGCGGTTCTTGATGTGCCCGTAGACGCTGACGGTATCACTCACGGTCTGCGTCTGAACGATGAGCTTCAGGCCGTTCGGCAGCCGCGTGACCGTGGGTTGCACGACCGAGGCCGGCACCGACAACCGCGTGACCGCCGCCTCGGCCCAGTCCGGCAGCTCGACATTGGTGGCCTCGCCGAGCGCGATGGTTTCCTGACCGCCGAACCCGGCCGCCGAGCGCACGGGCGGTCCCGAGCCGTGCGGCAGCATCGTCGCCGAGATGGCATGGTCGAGATCGAGGTACTTGCGCGCGACGCGATCGACGTCGGCGACCGTGACCTTCTCGATCCTCGCGAGGTCCTCGTCGGGCGAATCGAGGCCGTAGAGCGCCACGGCGTCGGCCCACACCGAGGCGAGCCCGTCGATGGAGTTCTTCTGGAACTCGGCCTGGCGGCGCTCTTCGCGCTTGGCCGCGGCGACGAGGTCTTCCGGCACGCCGTGCTCCACGACCGCTTTCAGAATGCCGCGGATCTCGCGGTCCAGCGAGGCTGGATCCGTGCCCGAAGTGAAGCTCACGGCAGCGTATCCCATGCCGGCGTGCGGCAGCGGGTCGAGCGCGAAGCCGGCGCTGATCGCCTTGCCTTGCGGCACGAGGTCGTAGAGGGCGAAGCGCGGGCTGTCGAGGACGTCGGCCAGCACCTCGAGCGCGGCGAAGTCCGGACTGTCGAGGCCCGGCAGCCGCATGGCGATCATCTGCGTCCCGGTCGGGCGATCGGTGTCGACGCTGATCCGGTCGGTGCGGACGGCCTCGAGCTTCACGTCCGGTCGTGCGGGCAGCGTCTTGCTCGGGATTTCGCCGAAGAGCTTGCGCACGGTGGCGAGTGTCTTCGCGGGGTCGACGTCGCCCACGATCACGAGGATCGCGTTGTTCGGCGCGTACCAGGTGGCGTAGAAATCCTTCAGTGCCTGCGCGGTGGTCTTGTCGAACGATTCGCGCGTGCCGAGCGCATCGTGCTCGTACGGTGCGCCGGCAAACAGCGCTGCGCGCAGCTTCGCGAACAGCACGTACTGCGGGCTCGACAGGTCCTGCGCGACCTCCTGCTCGATGGCGCCGCGCTCGCGATCCCAGTCGGCCGCGGAGTCGAGCACGCCGCGCATGCGGATGGCCTCGATCTGCAGCGCGACGTCGAGATCCTCGGCCGGGACCGTATACAGATATTGAGTCAGGCCCTCGCGCGTATTCGCGTTGAAGGCGCCACCCATCGCGTTGCCGAGCGCCGCCAGCTGATCGGCCGAGAGCCCGGGGCTGCCACGGAACATCATGTGCTCCTGCGCGTGCGCGGTGCCCGGGAACCCCGCCGGCGCCTCGTCCGAGCCGGCCAGGTAGTTGACCGAGGTGGCGACGACGGGCGCGAGCGCGTTGCGCACGATCACCACACGCAGTCCGTTGTCGAGCCGCGCGCGCAGCACGTCGGAATCCGCGGCACGCGCGGGGAAGGCCGCCGCGAACAGCATGCCCGCGATCCACAGGAGTTGCGCCGCGCCGAGCCGCGGCTTCGTTCGAGCGTCGAGCATGCCGATCATTCGTCCTCTCATTTCTGCGAGCGCAGAACCACGATTCGATGCAGCGCCCATGGTGCGCCGCATTCGCGCCCGACACCATCGAGCGGTCGTGGCGCTGTGACCCGGGACACGGCCGTTAGAGTCCCGCTGCGCGAAGGCAGTTCATGGTATAGATGTAGCGTGTCATGGCTCGAGGATGTGCGAGCGCGGACGGAGGGTATTCGCGTCCACGCCCCGGCGACCCCAACGTGTCAACGTCCCTGGTGCTCATTGCCGGCTCCGAGCTGGCGGCGTACGGATTCCCCGACGGTCATCCGTTCGGGCGGGACCGGTATGGTGCGTTCATGGCCGAGCTCGAGCGCTCGGCCGTGGTGCCGCGGCTCGAGCGCCGGCCGCCGCGTCTCGCGACGCGCGCGGAGCTCGAGTATTTCCACACGCCGCAGTACGTCGAGCGCGTGCAGCGGCTGTCGAAGCAGGGCAGCGGCATGCTCGACGCGGGTGATACGCCCGCGTTCCCGGGCGTGTACGAAGCCGCGGCCACGGTCGCCGGTGGCACGCTCGAGGCGCTCGCGGCCATCGTCGCGGGTCCGATCCGGCGCGCGTTCATTCCGATCGGCGGCTTGCATCACGCCACGCGCGACAGCGCCGCCGGCTTCTGCGTCTTCAACGACTGCGGCATTGCGATCGAGGCCGCGCGTCGGCTGCATGGCATCCGCCGCGTCGCGTACGTCGACATCGACGCGCATCACGGCGACGGCGTGTTCTACGCGTTCGAGGAGGACCCGGACGTGCTCGATGCCGACCTCCACGAGGACGGCCGTTTCCTGTATCCCGGCACGGGCAGCCGCGGCGAGACCGGTCGCGGCGCGGCCGTCGGCACGAAGCTCAACATTCCCCTGCCGCCGGGCGCCGGCGACGACACGTTCCTCGCGGCCTGGGAGGAAGTGGAGCGGTATCTCGATGCCGGCAAACCGGAGCTGATCCTGCTGCAGTGCGGCGCCGATTCGCTCGCTGGCGATCCGATCACGCATCTGAAGCTCACGGCCGAGGCGCACGCGCACGCCGCGCGGCGGTTGGCCGTGCTGGCCGACCGCCACGCCGGCGGCCGCGTGCTCGGCATGGGCGGCGGCGGCTACAACCGGACCAACCTCGCGCGCGCGTGGACGCGGGTCGTCGAAGAGCTGGCGGCCTGACGATGTTCGACGCCCGCAGCCTCGCCATGCTCGATCCGCAACTCGCCGCCGCGCTCGCGGCCGAGCGCGTGCGCCAGGAAACCTATCTCGAGTTGATCGCGTCGGAGAACTACGTGAGCCCGCGCGTGCTGGAAGCGCAGGGCTCGCTGCTCACGAACAAGTACGCCGACGGCTACCCGGGGCACCGCCACTACGCCGGGTGCGAGCAGGCCGACTTAGCGGAGAGCCTCGCGATCGAGCGCGCGTGCCGGTTATTCGGCGCGGGCTATGCGAACGTGCAGCCGTACTCGGGCTCGTCGGCCAACCTCGCGGCCTACCTCGCGCTGCTCGCGCCGGGCGATACGCTGCTCGGCATGCGGCCCGCGCACGGCGGCCACCGCACGCACGGCGCCGCGGACAATCAGTCCGGCAGCCTGTACCACGTGGTGCCATACGACGTCGACGCCCGCACCGGGCTCATCGACTACGAGCAGGTGGCCGCGCTCGCGCGCTCGCACCGACCGAAGCTCGTCGTCGCCGGGTTCTCCGCGTACTCGCGCAGCGTCGACTGGGCGCGTTTTCGTGCCATCGCGGACAGTGTCGGCGCGCTGCTGCTGGCCGACATCGCGCACGTCGCGGGGCTCGTGGCCGCCGGGCTCTATCCGAATCCCGTGCCGCTCGCGGATCTGACCACGACCACCACGCACAAGACGCTGCGCGGCCCGCGCGGCGGCATG
>DASZSB010000129.1:0-11275 GCA_035548835.1 Gammaproteobacteria bacterium
CGGGACGCGCGAGACATGGACTTCGGTCCGAGTCGCTGCGATGAGAAATGTCCGTTTCGGGTCGACAGCGGCCACCGCGCTGAAGCCTGAAATCCAACATGTGAATGTCCGCTTTGTGGTTCCAAAGCAGACGTCATTCAGAGGGATGTGGCGCGCCCGGAGGGATTCGAACCCCCGACCCCTGCCTCCGGAGGGCAGTGCTCTATCCACTGAGCTACGGGCGCGTGACGCGCAGTATATCGCGACGCGGCCGAAGCGCCGCGCCTACTTCAGCAGCTCCGGGAGCTTCGCCAGCCCGGCGCGGGCGCACTCGTCGTCGTCCTTCTGGCTCGAGCCCGAGCTCGCGATGCCGCCCAGGATCTCGCCGTTCACGGTGATCGGCACGCCGCCGCCGAGCGCGAGGATGCCGGGCACGTTGCGCTGCGGCGCGCGGGCCGGGTCCTCGGCCGTGGCCTTCTGGAACTCGGCCGTCGGCGAGCGGAACACGAGCGCCGTGTAGGCCTTGCCGCGCGCCATGTCGATCGTGGCCGGGCTCGCGAGCTCGTCGCGCAGCATCACGAGCAGCGTGCCGGCACGGTCCACCACGGCCACGGACGTGTGGAACCCGCGCCGCTGGCATTCGGTGAGCGCGGCCTCGGCCATCGTGCGCGCGGCAGCCAGCGACAGGATCCGCTGCGTGACCACGCCCTGTGCGTGCGCGGCCTGCGTTGCGCACAGCACACCCGCAAGCAGAAGCCCCACGGTCAGCACTCGCATGGCCACGCCCTCCGCGTTCGGTCACTTCTCCGGCAGCGCGAACACGTACAACGCGTTGCCGTTGCCCGGATGATGCACGTCCGGCGCGATCAGCGAAGGCGCCACGCGCGGGCTGCCGCCGCCGACACCGGTAGGCACGGCCACGTACTGGCGGCCGTTCACGCTGAACGTGATCGGGAAGCCCTGCACCGAGGTGCCGAGCCGCGTCTTCCACAGCACCTTGCCCGTCTGCACATCGAGCGCCTTGAACTCACGGTTCAGGTCGCCCACGAACGCCACGCCGCCGCGCGTCGAGAGCACGGCGGTCAGGAACGGCGCGCGCTGCTGGAGGGACCAGAGCTCCTTCAGGGTCCGCGTGTCGTACGCGGCCAGCTTGCCCACGTTGCCGTTGCTGCCCGGCATTTCGAAGAAGCGGCGGTCCGCGCCCGTGTTGCCGCCGCCGAGGGTCTTCTCGACCTCGCGGCCGCGCATCTCGAAGCAGCTCTGGCTCAGGGGGATGATCAGCCGCTGCGTGGGCGCGTGGTAGCTGATGGCCTGCCAGTTGTGGCCGCCCTCGGTGCTGGGGCACGCCTGCACCCACTCGCCCACCTTCGCGGCCACGATGTCGGCGCGGTAGCGCGGCTGTCCTGTCTCGGGGTCGAAGTGGTCGAACACGTTCTGCAGCACCGTCTCGTGCCGGTCGATGAAGGCGCCGGTCTGGCGGTTCAGCTTCCAGAGGATGCCGGGCTTGCCGATCGTGAACAGCGTCTTCTCGCCGCCCACGTCGACCAGCACGCGCTCGTACACCTCGTCGAGATCGAGCGATTCGCCCGGCGCGTGCTGGTAGAACCACTTCAGCGCGCCGGTGTCCGGATCGAGCGCGACGGTGGAGCTCGTGTACAGCGCGCGGTCGAGCGCCGAGTTGCCACGGCTCGCGGGCACCCACGGCTTCGCCTGCGCCACGCCCCAGTACGTGGTGTTGAGATCGGGGTCGTAGCTGCCCGTGATCCACGTGTCGCCGCCGGCGCGGAACGCGTCCTGGATGTCGCCCCAGGTGTCCCCACCGGGCTTGCCGCTCGTGGCGACGGTCTCGAAGCGCCAGAGCTCGTGCCCATCCTTCGCGTCGTACGCGCTGATGAAGCACTTCTCCTTGCGGTACAGCGTGCAGTTCGCGAGGCCCTGGATGACCTTGCCGCGCACGACGATCGGGCCGCTCGGCGCCTCGTAAGCGCCGTTCGTGCGGTCACCGATGATCTTCTCCCACACGATCTGGCCGGTCCTGGCGGAGAGCGCCACGAGCCGCGCATCGTTCGTCGCGACGAAGATCTTGTCCTCGTAGATCGCGAGCCCGCGCATGGCCTTGCCGGCCACGAGCGGACCCAGTCGGTTCTCCCAGATCAGCTCGCCGGTCGCGGCGTCGAGCGCCTGCACGATGTTGGTCGAGTTGTTGAGATACAGCACGCCGTCGCGCACGATCGGCGCAGGCTCGTTCCAGCCGCCGTCGGTCATCGACCACACCCACTGCAGCGTGAGCTCGTGCACGTTGTCGCGCGTGACCTGCGCGAGATCGCTGTAGTTCCAGGCGCGGTAGTTGCCGCGGATCATGAGCCAGTCGGCACCCGGCTGCGCGCGCAGATCGGCGTCGGTCACGGAGCGAACGCGCTCCGCGTTCCCTACGACGCTGATTCCGGTTCGGCCCCCCGCCGAACCCCCGGCCGGCACTGCACTCGCGAGCGCCGCGCGGAACGCGTCGGTCATCGTGCCGCTCGCGATGCTGCCGATGCGCACGGCCGTGCTGGCCGTGAGCTCCGCGGTGCCCGGTGTCGCGCCGTTCGCCGCGAGCAGGAACGCGGTGAGATTCACGTAGCTCTGCGTGCCGAGACTGCCCGGGCTCGCGGGCGGCGGCGGCATGGCCACACCCAGGAAGGCCACGAGCTCTTGCGCCGAGCGGCCGCTCCACGTGCGCATGAAGTCGGCGCCGGAGAGCGGCCGCGCCTCGTTGGCGCCGCGCAGATCCGTCTGATGACAGCCCGCGCAGTTCGCGAGGTACGACGCGCGGCCGGCGGCCACCTGCGACTCCGTGAATGGGCCCGTCTGCGCACCGGCGGCCGTAGCCGCAAGCGACAGAATCACAGCCGAAAGACTCGCGCGCGTCATGGGAGCAACCAGCCCCAGAGATTGCCCTCGGGCGCGCTGGCGCTCGCGATCTGCACGTACACGCGGCCGTGGCGCACGCCGTCGGCCTGCGCGGGCGTGAGCGTGATCTCGGCCGTGAAGTTGCCGCCCTGCGCGGCCGGCACGCTGAAATCGGCGAACGCGGGCCCCCGCACACCGGTCACGCGGCCCTCGTGCAGCCGGGCGGTCGTGGCGGCGCCCTTGAGCCCCGCAAAGCTGCCCTTGAGCGTGAGCCTCGTGCCGTCGAGCTCGGCGGTGGCCGCGCCCTGACCCGCGATGGCCGCGGCCGTGGCCGCCTCGATGGGCACGGTGCTCAAGCGCACATGGAAGGTCTCGGCGAAGGCGGCGCTCGTCGCCGCCCACGCGGCGCCGGCGACGAGCCAGCGCAGCAGCAGGCGCGAGCCGCACCCGGTGAATCGGAACTCCATGGCACCCCCGAGACGTCCGCGGTCGTGGCCGACCGTTCTTCCCGGAGATTCTACCGACGGCCGCGGCGGCCGCGATAGCGCGGCCGGCTCTAGGGCTCCGCCGAACGCGCCGCGCCCGCGTGCCAGAGCGATTCGAACTCGGCCTTGGTGACGTTGCTGTCGAGCATCGCGAACGACAGCCGCGCGAGCCCGAACCAGCCCGGCCGCGCATCGGTCGGCACGAGCTGGTGCGTGATCAGCCCGTCGTCGCCGATGCCGAGCTCCCGCTGCACCCAGCCGTCCTCGTCCACTTCCGTGTAGAGCGCCCCCGCCCGCAGCGTCGCGAGCTCGCTCGGAGTCCATTTGAGGTAGAACATGCGCCGCCGTGTGTTGTTGTTATTACGGTCACGGGGATTATAGCCAGCGATTGCGCACGGCCGCCCCGGCGCGACATAACGCGCGAAAGGTTCCCCGGCGTCCGCCGACGCCGTGCAGCGGAACGGGCTTGGCGCAACGCTCCCGCCCTTCAGCTCCGGGCCGTGGCCCGGCAGCCGATCTCCCCGCGATCGGCCGGCAGCGCGGCTAGCGTCGCTCGCGCGGCCGCGCTTCGTTGATGCGCAGCGGACGTCCGCCGACGTCCTTGCCATTCAGCTGCGCGATCGCGGCTTCCGCCTCGCCGTTGTTCGGCATCTCGACGAAGCCGAACCCGCGCGAACGTCCTGTCTCGCGATCCATGAGGATCTTCACGGACGACACTTCACCGTAAGCGGAGAACGCCTGACGAAGCTCGTCCTCGCTCATGCCATACGACAGATTGCCCACGTAGATATTCATGAACGGACTCTCACGCCGTTACATGTCCAGAAAGCGACTCAATCAACGGCGTGGGATTGAGGCGCTGAGCGACGATCGGTTCTAGTTGTTATTCCGGCGCCTCAAGCTTGATTGCGGCTGCACGTCGATCGATCAGCACCAAACGCCCAAAGGGCGTCGCCAGACTCTACGGCGGCGGTTTTGGCGGGTCAATCCCGCATTCAAGACGATGCACGGCCGCGGGGCAGGAACCGCCGGGGGGGAAGGCCGGCCACCCCCGGGGCACGGCGCGAGGGGGGTCAGCGAGCCAACGGGGTGACGCCCGTGAGCCGGACGTCGAGCTCGTCGCCGATCAGGTTCTTGTCGTAATCGATGTAGATCTGCGTGGGATAGCCCGTGGTTGCGTCGTACTGGGCGCGGACCTCGACATGCCGGTCGAGCGCGCTGGCGATCAGCTCGAACAGGCCGTCCACGGTCCAGTAGTACTCGAAGTTCTTCTCGGCGGCCGGGACTTCGGTCGTGAAACCCACCGGCCGGTGGCGCACGCCGACGACCTTGCCGTCGCGCACCGTGACCACGGTCTCCGGCGGCGAATCGCGGTGACACTCGCAGAACTTGTGGTAGCCATACTCGTAGCTCGTGAGCTTCGCGGTGCGCCACTTGGCCCTGGCGGCGTCGAGCGCGGCGTCCGCGCGCGCAGCTGCGGGCAGCGCCGCGGCGAGCAGCAGAGCAGTCAGCAGCGGCAACCCGCGCATGCTCATTTCTTGTCGTCGTCGCCGGCCAGCACGCAGTGCCGCGCGAAATCGAGCGCCTCGTTGGCCGTCCACTCGCCGCGGGGTTTGTCGCGCATCGCGTCGCACCAGCGCTTCGACCCCACTTCGGGAGCACAGGCACCCACGGCCGCCGCGAGCCCGAGAACCCACACGGCCCGCATCGCGGCGACCGCCACGTTGTTTCCCATCCGATCTGCTCCCCCGAAACGGCGCGCACTGCGCCCCGGCGCCATTCTAAACGGCAGCGCGGCGTGCGCCAGCCCACATCAGCACGGCCGCCAGCAGCAGGCCGAGATCGCCCCAACCCACCCACTTCAGCCAGTGATCGACCTGCATCAGGAACGCCCCGACAGGGAAGAACGACACCAGGAACAGCAGCACGACCACCACGGCATGGCCGTACGCGGACGCGATGCCGGCGAAGACGGCGGACGCCACGAGGCCGAGCGCCACGATCACGCTGACGCCGGACAGAGGCAGGCCGGCCGCCGGCACCCAGAGCGCGAAGGCCCACGCGAGCGCGAGCGCCGCCGCGAACAGCATGCCGAGCGCGCGGCCGATGAGATTCAGGGTCTTCGCCATGCGCTACAGCCTGTGCGACGCGACGACGATGGCTGCCGCGAACAGTGCGAGACCAGTACCGAGCCCGAGCCCCGCGCCAATCATGGTGCCGATCACGAGATTGCCGAACACGAGCCCGAGCAGCGCGCCGAGCGCGGTGCCCCACAGCACGCCGGCGGGGATCGCGAGCTTGCCCCACAGCGGAAACAAGGCAGACGGCGGCGCAGGCCTCGAGCGCTGAGGCGCGTCCGGCATCAGCCGGCCCGCCCGGACACGCGGGCCGCGGGCCCTGTCCTCATCGGAGTGCTCCCCCCCGGAGCGAACGCGCGGCGCGCCTCAGAGCTTGGTGACGATCAGCTTGCCCTTCGGCGGCTCGCGCAGCTCTTTGTCTTTGTACATCAGCCGGTCCGCGGCGGCCACTACGACCGGCAGCGCGTTGCCGTGGTCGGGGAAGGTGGCGGCGCCCACGTGCGCCTTGATGCGCACCATTTTCACGTCCACCTCGAGCGTGGTGGAGAACACGACGTTGCGGATGCGCTGCGCGACCTCGTCCGCCACGTCCTTGTCGGCGTTGCCGAGCAACACCACGAACTCGTCGTCCCCGTAGCGCGCGACCAAGTCCGTGGAGCGCGTGAGGCGCGTCAGCGCTTCCGCCACGAGCTTGACGGCACGGTTGCCGGCGTCGTGGCCATACGTGTCGTTCAGCTCCTTCAGGTGGTCGATGTCCACCATCAGCACGGAATAGCGGCGGCCCGCGCGGCTCGCGACATCGTGCTCCTGCTCGGCGAGCCGCGTGAAGGCACGCAGGTTGTACAGGCCCGTGAGCTCGTCGCGGTCCGAGAGCGCACGGATGCGCCGTTTCGCGGTGTTGATGTTGTCGACCAGCAGCGTCGTGCAGAACGCCACGAGCGCGAACGGTGCCAGCACGCCCACGACGGCGAGCGCGAACTCCACGTTGAGCCCCGCCGTGCCGACGGTAAGCCCTTCGACCAGTGCGTAGCACCCGCACACGAGGATCATCACGAGCGCCGTCGCGCGTTTGCCGAGCGCGAGCGCGGCCGTGACGATCGGCAACAGGTACAGGTTCACGAGCGGGCTCGAGCGCCCGCCGGCAAACACGAGCACTGCCGTCTGGAACGCGAGCATCGCGAGGATCTCGATCGCGAGCTTCACGTGCACGCTGCCGGCGAACGGCCGCGCGTAGCGGAACACCAGCACGAAGGCCGCGAAGCCGAGCAATACGCCAAGCACGGCCGGGCTGCGGGCGAGACCGGGGTTGCCGATGAACAGATACAGCACCACGAGAATCAGCAGCAGCCACTCGACGTCGGCGATGCTGCGCGCGAAGCCGCGCAGCTGCGCCTGCTCGATCTCGAGGCTGCGTTCGATCGGGTCGCGGCTCATGGTCCGGCTTCCGTCGGCAGCAGTGCGGACAGCGGTACCAGCACGAACCCGCTCGCCGCGAGCGCCGGCAGCTCGCGCTCGAGCAGCGTGAGCGTGGCCGCGTGCGGGTGACCGATGCCGAGCGCGGCGCCGTGCGTGCGTGCGCGGGCGAGCAGGCGTTGCCACTGCGCGGCGATCGCGGCCGGCGCCGGATCGGTGTCCAGGAACACGTCGCGGCGCACCGCGGGCACACCGTGCTCTTGCGCGGCCCGCATTCCCACGCTCGCCGCCGTGGTGTAGCTGTCGACGAAGAACAGAGGCCCGCGCACGCGCAGCTCGGCCATGAGCCAGCCCATGAGGTCCGGCTGCTGCGTCAGCAGGCTGCCCATGTGATTGTTGACGGCGCGTGCGAACGGCACGGCGGCGAGGTCGGCGGCCAGCACCTCCGCGAGCTCGGCGCGCGTCTGCCCGACCTCGAGCGCACCGGGGCCGGGATCCTCACCGGCCGCCAGCGGCTGCATCGGCAGATGCAGCACCACTTCCTTGCCCTTCGCATCGGCCTCGCGCGCGAGTGCGACGGAGTGCGTGCCGAACGGCAGCACCGCCACGGCAACGGCGCCCGGCAGGCGTACGGCGCGCTCGCCTTCGGCCAGCCGGTAACCCACGTCGTCGATGATCAGCGCGACCTTCGGCAACGGCTCGGCCGCCGCGATTGCGGCCTGCCAGACCGCAACGAGCAGGACGATCCTAAGGGTGACCGCCGCCGGCAGACGCATCACGGCGTTGCGGTCTGGGCGATCGAGTCGTAGCTGATGAGCCTCAGGGCTTCGAACAGTTGCGTGTCGTCGCGCAGCGCGACGGAGCCGCCGGCGCCGTGATACTGCCTGTTCTGGTCGGCGTTGTGCACGACCACGTCGGGCTCGATGCCGCTGCCGTTGATGGAGCGGCCCGACGGCGTGAGGTAACGCGACGTCGTGAGCTTGATTGCCATGCCTTCGCCGAGCGGCATGACG
Source organism: Gammaproteobacteria bacterium (assembly GCA_035548835.1). Taxonomy (GTDB): domain Bacteria; phylum Pseudomonadota; class Gammaproteobacteria; order Steroidobacterales; family Rariloculaceae; genus FEN-1219. The sequence continues at coordinate 7,861 of DASZSB010000129.1, forward strand.
GTCTGCACGGAGCCCTTGCCGTAGGTGGTTTCGCCGACGATCCGCGCGCGATGGTGATCCTTAAGCGCACCGGCCACGATCTCCGAGGCGGACGCCGAGCCGCGATTCACGAGCACGACCGCGGGCACGCCTTCGAGCACGTCGCCCGGATGCGCGAACTGCTGGAACCGCGCCTGCTGCACGCGGCCCGTGCCGCTGACGATCAGGCCGTCGGCCAGGAACTCGTCGGCCACGCGGACCGCAGCGTCGAGCACGCCGCCCGGATTGCCGCGCAGATCGAGCACGATGCCGAGCAGGTGGTCGATGCCGGCGTTCGCGGTCAGCTCGCGCACGGTGGCGTCGAGATCGCGTGGCGTGCTGTCGGTGAAGGAGCTCAGCCGCACGTAAGCGAGCCCGTTGCCGAGGTACTCGCCCGTCACGGATTTGACCTGGACCGCGCTGCGCGTCAGCGCGAAGCGCAGCGGCTCCTGCGCGCCGGCACGCACGACGTCGAGCGTGACCGGCGTGCCCGGCGCGCCGCGCATGCGCGCGACCGTGGCGCCGACGTCCTTCTCGTCGACCGGCATGTCGTCGACCGACACCACCACGTCGCCCGGCATGATGCCGGCGCGGGCCGCGGGTGCGCCCTCGAGCGGGTTCACCACGGTGACCTTGCCGCCCTCGAGATTCACGTCGAGACCGATACCCGTGTAGTTGCCGGAGGTCGTGATGCGGATGGCCTCGTACTGCTCCTCGTTCAGGAAGCTCGAATGCTGATCGAGATCGGAGACGATGCCGCGGATCGCGCTCTCCACGATGCGTTTGTCGTCGATACGATCGACGTACTCGCGCCGCACGCGGTCGATGACCTCGGCGATCATGGCGGCGGATTCGATGGTGGGGTCGGCGGCGGACGGAATCTTCTGGCGCGTCGTCAGCGCGGTCCAGACCGAGGTGCTGAGCGCGAGACCCAAGCCGAGCACCACACCGACAAAAAGTACCAGAGCGCCACGCAGAGTCATTGTTGTTATTCGCCCCCCCGGGGGATGCGAATCACCATAGCACGGCCGCCCGCAGGCGGGCATCTGCCGCTCTTTATGTCATGCACGAGCATCGCCGTCCCTGCGTCAGCGCTCACTTCTTGTGGCGCAGCTGCTCGAGCTTGTCGGGCTCCGGCACGTCCTCGCCCCACAGCACCTTGCCGTCGCCAAGGATCAGCTTTTCCCAGTGCACGACGTTGCTGCCGTCGCGGGACGGGTTGCCGACGATCTTGACCCTGTCGCCCGGCTTGACCTCGTCGCCCTTCCAGCCGTTGCGCAACAGCACGGTGCGCGAGCCGCCCTCGGCCAGCCACTCCTGGTCCTTGCCGTCGGCGCCCTTCACGGTCATGTAGATGCGCGCGTGGGGATTGCCCAGGTTGTACGACTTCACCACGCCCTCGACCGTGATCTCCTTGTCCATCCGATAGAACACCGCGGCGGAATGATGCGCGGCCGCCGGCAGCGCCACGGCCCCGAGCACGAACGAAAGTAGAGCGGTCCTCATGAGCGAATCCTCACGGCTTCGTTGGATAGTCTTTGCAGCTGTCGTGCACCAGCTCGACACCGGGCGTGCTGAGCCAGACCTTCCGGAACGTGTAGGGCTCCGTCAGCATCTTCGGATCGTCGATGGTGACCTCGACCTCGAGACGGCGCGGGTTCTCGGCGACGGTGTAGCGCTCCACGGCGTGCGCCTGCTCGCTGTAGCCGCCGCCGGACCACGCGGGATAGAAGATGTCCGGCTTGAGTCCCACGGTATCGATCACGAGCGCGCCGTTGTCGTAGTGGCCGACGGAATGGCCCATCATCGAGGGCGTCAGATCCTTCGGGTGCTCGCGGCCGTCCATATAGACGGTGCGCTTCTGGCTCCACTCCTCGTACTCGAACACGAGATTCGGGCCGTCCTTGCTGATCCTGATCGGCAACGCATTCACAACCTCGCGCGCGAAGCCGTACGGCTCGCAATTCAGCGTGGGATCCGTCTCGTCGTTGATCTTCTCGAAGATCTCGAGCGCGGGCGGTGTCAGGCGCGACTTCATCTCCTCGCGCGACATGCCCCACGTCCGCCCGACGAGCCCCATGACCGGAACCTTGTCGTTGGCCGGGTCGTCGAGCAGCGCACGAACCTGGCCGATTGCCTTGTCGGTGCAGCCGTTGAAGCACAACCAGTGCTCCACCTTCCAGAAGTCGTTGTCGCGCGTCGTCATGACGCCGCTCCAGGTGCCGTCGAAGCTCGGCGCCGGCGCGGAGGGTGCCGCCGCCGGAGTCGTGCCGGCCGTCGCCTGCGGCGGGGGCGCGGCGGGCTTAGAGCAGCCGGAGATGGCCGCCACCAGTGCCGCCGCGAATACCGTGACCCGGGTGTAGTGCATTCGTCCTCGCGATGCACGGTACGCGCGTGAGCCCGGCGCGCCGCGTGCTCTCATATTCGATTCGATCATAGCAGACGGTCGGTGCGTCAGCGGCCGGCCACGGGGCGGGTGATCCAGGTGTGCGGGTTCACCGGTTCGCCCTTGTAGCGGATCTCGAAATACAGCGCCGGCCGCGGCTGCCCGCCGGTATCGCCGACCTGCGCGATCGTCTCCCCGGGCTGGACCCAGTCTCCGGCTTCCTTCAGCAGGGCTTCGTTGTGCCCGTAGAGGCTCATGTAGCCACCGCCGTGATCGATGATCACGAGCAACCCGAGCCCGGGCAGCCAGTCCGCATAGGCCACCCGGCCGTGATAGACCGCGCGCACGGCCGTCCCGGCCGTTGCCTCGAGCAGCACACCGTTCCATTTGACGACGCCGCCCGCCCGCGGCTGGCCGTAATCGCCGGCCAGCCGGCCGGCCACGGGCCAGGACAGCTTGCCCTTCAGGCTCGCGAAGGGCTGATCGCCTTCCACGGGCAGGCCGGCCATGAGCTCGCGCAGCCGCTCGACCAGATCCGCGAGCCGCTTCTCCTCGCCGCGCAGCTTCGCGACGGCCGCGCTGTCGTCCTTGATGCTGGCGTCGAGGCGCGTGACGACCGCCTGCCGCTCGTCGCGCGCCTTCGCGAGCGCGGCCACCTGGGCGGCCTGCGCCGCCTCGAGGTCCTTCAGCTGCGCCTCGACGCGCTGCGTGTCGGCGTTGAGCGCCGCGTGGCGCTCGAGATCCGTGCGGACGGCGCCGATCCGCACGCTGCGCGCACGATTGAAGTAGTCGTAGTAGACCAGCATGCGCCCGAGCTCGGCCGGGCTCTCCTGCGAGAGCAGCAGCTTGAACACCTCGGCGCGACCGGTCACGTAGCTCATGCGGACCTGCGCCGCCAGCGCCGCGCGCTCGGCGGCAAGCCGCTGGTTCGCGCGTTCGGTCTGCTCGCCCAGGGCGCGGCGCGCGGCGCGCTGCTCGGCCAGCTTGGCGCGCACGTCGTTCAGCTTGCGC
>DASZSB010000130.1:0-31495 GCA_035548835.1 Gammaproteobacteria bacterium
ATCGAGTGCCGCCGGATCCGGTGGCACTCGACGCGTCGCTCGCGAAGCTCGAGGCCGCGGCCGCGGGCTCGGCGGACGCGGCGGCGCTCGAGACGGCCGTCGCGGCGCTGCGGGCACGGCTCGCCGCGGCTCCGGCGCAGACGCGCGAGCGAGAGCTGCTGGCGCTCGACGCGGCGCTGACGAGCGGTCTCGCGGAAGACCTGAAGCGTCTCGCGGCCGGGCTGAACGCGACGAAGTTCGGGCGCGACGCGCTGCCTCAGAATCTCGCGGACCGCTGGCTCGCGAGCGGCGGCCGCGAGCTCGTGGAGATCACGCCGAAGGAGAACGTCAGCGACAACGGCACGGCAAGCCGCTTCATCGCCGCCGTACGCGGCGTCGTGCCGAACGCAACGGGTCTGCCCGTCGTGTACCAGGAGGCTTCGGCCACCGTCGTCGCGGCCTTCGAGCGTGCGCTGCTGTACGCGTTCGTCATGGTGGGCGTGATCATCTATCTGTCGCTGCACGGCTGGAAGGACACGGTGTTCGTCGTCGTGCCGCTCGTGCTGGCGACGCTCGTGACGGCCGCGCTGACCGTGCTGATCGACATGCCGTTCAACTACGCGAACATCATCGCGCTGCCCCTGCTCGTGGGCATGGGCGTCGACAACGGCATCCACGTCGTGCATCGCCTGCGCACGGAGCGCGCCACCGAGCTGTTCGACACGAGCACCATGCGCGCGGTGCTCGCGAGCGCGCTGACCACGATTGCGAGCTTCGGCAACCTGGCGTTCTCCCCGCACGTCGGCACGGCCAGCATGGGTATCCTGCTTGCGCTTGGTCTCGGCGTGAGCATGGCGTTCACGCTGATCGTGCTGCCGGCGTGGCTGAAGGTGTTCGGCGCCGGGGCGCAGCGGCCGGCATGAGCGGGCCGAAGCTGGTCACGGGCGCGAACGGTTTCCTCGGCGCCGCCGTCGTGCGCGCGTTGCTCGCTGCGGGCGAGCCCGTGCGAGCGTTCGTGCGCCCCGGCAGCGACCGGCGCAATCTCGCGGGGCTGACCGTCGAGATCGCGGAAGGCGACCTCGTGAGCCGTGCGTCGCTCGATCCCGCGGTCCGGGGATGCACGGGCGTCTACCACGTTGCGGCCGATTACCGGCTGTGGGTGGCGGATCCGAAGCCGATGTACCGCACGAACGTCGAGGGTTCAGTGAACGTGCTCGACGCCGCGGCCGCGGCGGGAGTGCCGCGCGTGGTTTACACCTCGAGCGTGGCGGTGCTCGGGATCCGGAGCGATCGAACGCCGGCCGACGAGGAGACGCCGGTCTCGGTCGGGCAGATGATCGGGCATTACAAACGCTCGAAGTTCCTGGCCGAGAAGGCCGTGCGCGCGCGGGCGCGCGAGCTTGCGCTCGACGTCGTGACCGTGAACCCCTCGACGCCGATCGGGCCCGGCGACGTGCGGCCCACGCCGACCGGCCGCATCCTGCTCGATGCCGCCGCCGGCCGCATGCCGGCGTTCGTCGACACGGGCCTGAATCTGGTCGACGTCGACGACTGCGCGCGCGGTCACCTGCTCGCGTTCGCAGCCGGCAAGACGGGCGAGCGCTACATCCTCGGCGGACGGGACTTCACGCTGCGCGAGATCCTCGAGGTCGTCGCGGCACACGTGGGCCGCCGGGCGCCGAAGATCCGGCTGCCGCACTGGCTCGTGTACCCGCTCGCCGTGGGTGCCGAGGGTGTGGCGACGATCACGCGGCGCGAGCCGCGCGTGACGCTCGATGGTGTGCGCATGTCGACCAAACACATGTATTTTTCCAGCCGCAAGGCCGAGCGCGAGCTCGGCTACCGGTGGCGCGACCCGCGGCTCGCGATTGCTGCCGCGATCGACTGGTTCAAACGGAATGAGTACTTCTGAAGTCACTTTGGGCGCCGGTCAGGCGCGCGCCGGCGCGAACTTCGCTCTGATCAAGTACTGGGGCAAGGCCGACGCGCGCCTGAACGTGCCGGCCGTCGGCTCGATCTCGATCACGCTCGACGCGCTGTGGTCCGAGACCCGTGTGGAGCTCGATCCGCGTCTGGCCGCGGACGAGTTCGCTCTGAACGGACGCCGCCGGCCGGAAGAGCAGGGCAAGGTCTCGGCCTGCCTGGACCTGCTGCGCGCACGTGCCGGCGTCACGACACGCGCGCGGATCACGAGCCGCAACAATTTCCCGACCGGCGCCGGGCTCGCGTCGTCGGCGTCGGGGTTCGCGGCGCTCGTGACGGCCGGGGCCGCGGCGCTCGGGCTCGACCTGTCGCCGCGCGAGCGCAGCGTTTTCGCGCGGCAGGGCTCGGGCTCGGCGGCACGCTCCGTGTTTGGCGGATTCGTGGAGATGCACGCGGGAACCGCGGCCGACGGCCTCGACAGCTTCGCGGAGCCGCTGCTCGATGCGGCCGCATGGCCGCTCGAGGTCGTGATCGCGGTGACGGCCACCGGCGAGAAGGAGGTGGGCTCGAGCAGCGGTATGACGCGCTCGGCGACGTCGTCGCCGTACTACCCGGCCTGGGTCGCGGGGCAGCCCCAGGATCTCGCGACCGCGCGCAGCGCGATCGCCGCGCGCGATTTCGGCGCGCTGGCCGACGTGGCCGAGCACAACTGCCTCAAGATGCACGCGGCGGCCATCGCCGCGAAGCCGCCGCTGCTGTACTGGAACGGCGCCACGGTCGAGTGCCTGAACACGGTGCGCAAGCTGCGCGCGGGCGGAGTGCCGGTGCTCTTCACGATCGATGCGGGACCGCAGGTCAAGGCCGTGTGCGCGCCGGGCGCACGGCCGCAGGTCGAGGCGGCCCTGCGCGGCGTGCCCGGGGTACTCGACCTGCTGACGAGCCGGCTCGGTCCCGGCGCGGGGCCCTGCTGAGTGATCGCCGCACGCGCCCCGGGCAAGCTCGTCGCGCTCGGTGAGTATGCGGTGCTCGACGGCGCTCCGGCCCTCGTACTGGCCCTCGACCGGTTCGCGGAAGTGCGGATCGAGACCAGCCCCGACGGCGACTGCCACCTGACGACGCGGCCGCCGCAGGCCGGGCGGGAACGGTTTCCGCCCGGCGAGCCGAGCGGCGCTGCGCTGCTCGACATCGTGACGCGAGCGGTGACGCCGCCGCTGGCGTGGACCGCCCGCGTGGACTCGACGGCGTTCTACGAGGGGCCGGACAAGCTCGGTCTTGGCTCCAGCGCCGCCGTGCTCTGTGCGTGGGCCGGCGCGTTCGCCGCGTTCGCCTCGGCCCATGGCCGCACGGTGCCGGAGCCGACGGTCGCCGGCCTGATCGGCCTGCACCGTATGTTCCAGGGCGGCCGCGGCAGCGGTCTCGACGTGGCGGCGTCGTTCACGGGCGGGGCCACGTTGTTCCGTTTGTCGGGTGCCGGGGCGCCGGAAGTCGGTTCAGTCCGACTGCCGAACAGTGTAGGATTCGCGGGTATTTTTGCCGGCCGGTCGGCCTCCACGCCCGAGTTCGTTGCGCACTATCGGGCCTGGCGGCGGGATCGACCCGGGGAGGCGGCGGCCATGCTGCGTCGCCTGACGGAGCTGGCGGAGGCCGGGTGCGCGGCGGCGCAAGGGGACGACGCGGCCGCATTCCTGGCTGTTTTCGCCGATTACGGCCGTGCTTTGCAGACGCTTGGGGAATCGATTGGTGCAGACATCGTCACGGCTGAGCACCGGGAGATCGGTGAGCACGCCCGTCAATTCGGCGTGGCCTACAAGGTCAGCGGCGCCGGCGGCGGGGATCTCGGCCTGGCGTGCGCCGCCGATTCCGCAGCCCTCGCGGCCTTCGTGCAGTCCGTGACCAATCGGGGTTTTCGAGTGATCAAAGTCTCTCTGGCCGACCGCGGCCTGTCCGTGGAACGACGCGCTCCGGGAGCACTGCCGTGAGCGACAAGACCCGTATTCCCGAGTTCTACAAGCTCTCCGTCGAGGAGCGCGTGCGCGCCGTGCACGAGCGCGGCCTGATCAACTCGGCGGACTTCCGCGCATTGTCGACCGGCCGCCACACGCTCGATCTCGAGTCCGCCGACAAGATGATCGAGAACGTGGTCGGCGTCATGGGCCTGCCGCTCGGCCTCGGCATGAACCTGCTGGTCAACGACAAGCAGTACATCGTGCCGATGGTCGTCGAGGAACCGTCCGTCGTGGCGGCGCTCGGCTCGGCCTGCAAGCTGATCCGCGCCTGCGGCGGCTTCCGTGCCGAGGCGACGGACCCGATCCTGATCGGCCAGATCCAGGTCGTGAACCTGCCGGACATGGAGCGCGCCAAGCAGGCGCTGCGCGACCGCAGGCAGGAGCTCATCAACCTCGCCAACAGCTTCCACCCGAACATGGTGGCGCGCGGCGGGGGCGCCCGCGACATCGAGCTGTTCGTGCATCCGTTGCCGTCGAGCGGCAAGCCGATGCTGGTGGTGCACCTGCTCGTCGATACGCGCGACGCGATGGGCGCGAATCTCGTCAACGGCATGTGCGAAGGCATTGCGCCGCTGGTCGAGTCGATCACGGGCGGCGAGGTATTCCTGCGCATTCTCTCGAACCTGACGGACCGCGCGCTCGTGCGCGCGCATTGCAGGATCCCGCTGACGCAGCTCGCGGGCCGCGGCTATACCGGCGAGCAGGCGCGTGACGGCATCATCGTCGCGGCGGAGTTCGCGGCCGTGGATCCGTACCGCGCGGCCACGCACAACAAGGGCATCATGAACGGCATCGACCCGGTGGCGATCGCCACGGGCAACGACTGGCGTGCGATCGAGGCCGGTGCGCACGCCTATGCGGCGCGCAGCGGCCGCTACTCGTCGCTGACCGACTGGTGGGCGGACGAGCAGGGCAACCTCTGCGGCCGGATAGAGCTGCCGATCAAGGTCGGCATCGTCGGCGCGCCGATCGAGTCGAACCCGACGGTAGCGCTGAATCTGCGCCTGCTCGGCGTCGAATCGGCCACCGAGCTCGCGCAGGTCATGGCGGCCGTCGGTCTCGCGCAGAATTTCGCGGCCATCCGCGCGCTCGCGACGGAGGGCATCCAGAAGGGCCACATGACGTTGCACGCGCGCAGCGTGGTGACGGCGGCGGGCGCGCCCAAGGAAATCTTCGATGAAGTCCTCGAACGCCTGATCCAGAGTGGTGTCATCAAGGTCTGGAAGGCGCAGGAGATCGTGGCCGAGCTGCAGGAAGACCGGCGGCGCGAGCGGCCGGGCCGCACGCCGAAACGCAGCCAGGAATCCAAGATGGGCGTCGGCTACGGCAAGGTGATCCTGCTCGGCGAGCACGCGGTCGTCTACGGCCGGCACGCGATTGCCGCGCCGATCCCGCTCTCGATCAAGGCCCTCGTCGAGGACTGTGACGAGGGCATTCACCTGCTGATTCCGCGCTGGGGCGTGGAGTATCGCCTCGCGAGCAACCCCAACGAGCGGCGCTCGTTCGAGCGGCCGGCCGGCGTCGTGCTGGATCAGCTGGGACTCAGCAAGCGCGCGATGCGGATCGAGGTCTTCCCCGACGTGCCGCGCAGCATGGGTCTCGGCGGCTCGGCCGCGATGGCCGTGGCCATCGTCCGGGCACTCGACAAGCACTTCCGCCTGGGACTCACGGACGAGCAGGTCAACCGCCTTGCGTTCGAGTCGGAGAAGGTGGCCCACGGCAGCCCGAGCGGCCTCGACAACACGCTCGCGTGTTATGGCAAAGCGCTGGTCTTCCGCAGCGGCGATCCGCCGCTCATCGAGCCGCTGAACATCCGCGAGCCGATCCCGGCCGTGATCGGCATGACGGGCTACGAGGGGCTCACGGCCAAGACGGTGGGCCGGGTCCGCGAGGCCTGGCAACAGGACAAGAAGCTCTACGAGCGCATTTTCGACCAGATCGACGCCCTGACGTTGCGCGGAATCCAGGCCATACAGGACAATGACTTGTCAACGCTGGGCCAGCTAATGAATATTTGTCAGGGCATGCTGAATGCCCTGGGCGTGTCCACGCCGGAGCTGGAGAAGGTCTGCGACATCGCGCGTGAGTACGGGGCGCTCGGTGCCAAGCTCACGGGCGGCGGTGGCGGTGGTTCTATCATTGCAATCTGCGACGGCGACACGGAGCCCGTCGTCAGCGCAATCCGCGCGGCGGGTTTCAAGGCCATGCCGGTGCGGCTCGGAGCGGATTTGAATGGCGCGTGAGGAAATCGTCTCCAATGCCAGCGAGCAGTTGATCCTGGTCGATGAGAACGACCGGGAGATCGGCTTCAAGGCCAAGAACGATTGTCACCTCGGCAAGGGCGTGCTGCATCGCGCGTTCTCCATTTTCGTCTTCAATTCCGCGAACGAGCTGTTGCTGCAGCAGCGCGCGGCCGGCAAGATGCTCTGGCCGAACTATTGGTCGAACACGTGCTGCTCGCATCCGCGGCGCGGCGAGAACATGCAGGACGCCGTGGTGCGGCGCTTGAAGCAGGAGCTCGGCTTCGAGTGCCCGCTCACGTACCTGTACAAGTTCAGGTATCAGGCCCAGTTCGGCGCGATCGGCGCCGAGCACGAATACTGCTCCGTCTACTACGGGCGCTACGACGGCCCCGTGGACGTCAACATCAACGAGATCGCCGCCTGGCGGTGGGTCGACGTCGAGAGCCTCGAGCGTGAGCTGGCAGAGACGCCGGACCGCTTCACGCCGTGGTTCAAGATGGAGTGGGTGCACATCAAGGCCAACTACCTCGACGGTATGCTGGCCAGCACGGGCACGGACGGCTAAACAACACGACAAGCTGGAGAAGTCATGGGAATTCCGGTCGTACAGACCTATCGCATCGCGCGCTACATCCTCGAGCAGAAGCTCAAGGGCAACAAGCGCTATCCCCTCGTGCTGATGCTCGAGCCGCTGTTCCAGTGCAACCTCGCGTGCTCGGGCTGCGGCAAGATCGACTACCCGGACGAGATCCTGCGCAAACGCATGTCGGTGGAGGATGCGCTGCACGCCGTCGACGAGTGCGGCGCCCCCGTGGTGTCGATCCCGGGTGGCGAGCCGCTGATCCACAAGGAGATGCCGAAGATCGTCGAGGGCATCGTCGCGCGCAAGAAGTTCGTGTATCTGTGCACGAACGCGCTGTTGCTCGAGCAGAAGCTCGATCAGTACACGCCGTCGCCGTACCTCACGTTCTCGATCCATCTGGACGGCAACAAGGCGCGTCACGACGAGTCCGTGTGCCGCGAAGGCACGTTCGACAAGGCCGTGTCGGCCATCAAGGCGGCGCGCGCCCGCGGTTTCCGTGTCACGGCGAACTGCACGCTGTACGCCGGCGAGGATCCGGAGGACGTGGCGAATTTCTTCGATTACGCGATGTCGCTCGGCGTCGAGGGCATCATGATGTCGCCGGGCTACAGCTACCAGCACGCGCCGCGGCAGGACGTGTTCCTGGGAAGGCGCAAGTCGAAGGAGCTGTTCCGCGCGATCTTCAAGATCGGCAGGGAGCGCGGCAGCAAGTGGCATTTCAACCAGTCGAGCATGTTCGTCGACTTCCTTGCCGGCAACCAGAGCTATCAGTGCACGCCGTGGGCCAACCCCACGTACAACGTGTTCGGCTGGCAGAAGCCGTGCTATCTGCTCGTCGACGAGGGGTACGCCAAGAGCTTCAAGGAGCTCATGGAGACCACCGAGTGGGACAAGTACGGTGTGGGTCGCAATCCGAAGTGCGACAACTGCATGGCGCACTGTGGCTACGAGGGCACGGCCGTCGAGCACACGATCGCGAGCCCGCTGACGGCGTTGTCCGTGTTCCTGTTCGGGCCGAAGCTCGACGGCGAGTTCGCGCCGGAGCTGCCGGTGCTGCACCAGGGCGCGCCCGGCGTCGCAATTCCGGTCGATCAGATCGGCCGCCTGAAGCGCTAGCGTCGATGCCGGCGGGCACGGTGGCCGCCGTGTCCGCATGACGTTGCTGCTCGTCGGCTGCACGCTGGCGCTCTGCGCCTGGGTCGGCGTGCTCGTCGCGCCGCACCAGCCGCACCGCATGCGCGAGCGGCTCGAAGCGGATGATTCCGCGCCGGCGGATCTCTCCGCCGTCACCGTGCTGATCCCCGCTCGCGACGAGGCCGACGTCATCGGCCGCACGCTCGCCGCGCTGTCCCGGCAGGGGCGGGGGCTCGCGGCAGTCGTGGTCGACGATCAGTCGGGCGATGGCACCGCGGCCGTGGCCACCGCGGCCGCGCACGGACTCGATCTCACGATTGTCCGCGGCGAGCCGTTGCCGCCGGGGTGGGCCGGCAAGCTGTGGGCGCTCGAGCAGGGGCTGTGCCTCGTCGACCGCCCGTACGTGCTGCTGCTCGATGCCGACATCGAGCTCGGATCCTGCTTCGTGCCGGTGCTGCTGCGCGAAGCGCAGGCCCGCGGCGCCAGCCTCGTCTCGATCATGGCCGAGCTCCGGTGCGAGACGTTCTGGGAACGCCTGCTGACGCCGGCCTTCGTGTTCTTCTTCAAGCTGCTGTATCCGTTCGCGTGGAGCAACGATCCGCGCAAGCGGACCGCGGCGGCCGCGGGCGGCTGCATGCTGGTGCGGACGGCCACGCTGCGCGCGGTCGGCGGCTTCGGCGCGATTCGCGGGGCGCTGATCGACGACTGCACGCTCGCGGGCGTGCTGAAGCGCGCGGCGCCGCCGATCTGGCTCGGTGTGAGCCGCTCGGTGCGCAGCCTGCGCGCCTATCCCTCGCTCGGCGACTTCTGGGCCATGGTGAGCCGCAGCGCGTTCACGCAGCTGCGTCAGTCGAGCGTGCTGCTGCTCACGACGACGCTGCTGATGATCGTCTTCCTGCTGGCGCCGATCGCCGCGACATTCTGCGGTGACATTGCGATCACTGCCACGGGTTCAGCGGCGTGGCTCGCCATGAGCGTTGCGTACTCCCCGGTCGTGCGGTTCTACCGGCTGGGCCTGTTCTGGGCGCTCACGTTGCCGCTGGCTGCTGCGCTGTTCCTTGCCATGACGTGGAGCTCGGCGTTTCACTATTGGGGCGGTACTCACGGCAGGTGGAAGAGCCGCAGCTACGATGCGTCGCTCGGGCAGCGCTGACGCGGCGTTACTGGCACAATCTCAAGCGTGGGCACTTCATTCCATTTCGTACTTGAATCGCTTGTTTTCCCGCCTGGCAACGTGTTGCTGTTTGGCCTGACCGCTTTCTTCGTGCCACGTCGCCTCCGTCGTCCCGTGGCTGGGATGGCGCTCGTGTTGTTGTACCTGCAATCGGCTCCGATATCGGTCGCCGCGTTCACAGCGCCGCTCGAGCGGTATCCGCCGCTCGAGCTGGATCGGTTGCCGACTGCCCAGGCAATCGTCGTGCTGGGCGGTGGTCGATACACGCGAGCGCCGGAGTATGGCCGGGATTCGGTCTCGGACTTCACACTGGAGCGTTTGCAGTATGCGGCTGATCTCGAACGGGTCAGTAGGTTGCCGCTTGTGCTGAGCGGCGGCAGCGCTCAGGGCGAGCCGGACCCGGAGGCTGTCATCATGGCCAGAGTACTCCGCGATACGTTCGGGGTTGAGGCGGATATACTGACTGAAGCTCAGAGCCGTAACACGGCGGAGAATGCTCGCTACACGAGCGAACTACTCGGCAGACGCGGTTGGCACAGTGTCCTTCTCGTAACGCACGCTCGCCACATGCGGCGCGCCGTGGCCATGTTCGAGCAGTACGGCATCAACGCAATTCCGGCGCCCCTTCGCTTTGATACCAGAGCGGACTCCGTTCCTATGCTGTTCGACTGGTTGCCATCGCCCAAGGCCATGCGCCAGTTCCGCGAAGCCTGTCACGAGTACGTGGGCCTGCTGTGGTACCGCGTGCGCTACTGAGCGTGGCCGCGACGGTTCGGCGTCCTGCGCTCTGGATCGCTACTGGCGCATCGTGCCGCCTACGTGAAAGAATCGCACGTGTGAATGCATCAATTGGGTTCATGTGTCGGCTGGCTGTTGCATCGGTGATGCTCGGTGCGGCCTTGGTGGCCCGCGGCGTGGACGTACACCTCGCGACCGAAACGCCTGAAGCTACCGTCGCGACGCTGCAGCGCGGGCTTGCGGCGGTCGCGCAGCAATCGCCGCACGCTACCGTCGACGAGCGCTACAAGGCGCTCGAGCCGGTCATCGTGGCCACCCACGATCTGCCGTACATCGCCGAGTTTGCGCTGCGCCGGCAGTGGCCGCAGCTCAGTGAAGCCGATCGCGCGAGATTCATCGCCGCGTTCAAGCGCCTGAGCGTCATGACGTACGCGGCGCGATTCGTGAACGTGGGTCCGAATACGTTCCGGCCGATTGCGCTCGGCGCGCCGGGGGAATCGGGCAGGGCGCAGGTCACCACGGCCGTCGTGCGCGAGGATCAACCGGACGTGTCGTTCGAGTACCTGCTGCAGCAGGAGAGCGGCGGCTGGCGAATCATCAACATCGTCGCCGACGGCGTCAGCGACCTGGCGCTCAAACGTGCCGAATACCAGCGCGTGCTCGCGAGCGGCACGCTCGATACTCTGATCGCCGAGCTCGAGTCCCAGACCGAAAGGCTGCGCCAGCGCTGAGCCGCGCGCGGCTCAGCGGACGAATCGGTAGTACTCGATGCCTTCGTCGCTGAATTTCGCGTTCGCGCTGCTGCCGATCGACTGAATCACGAAGCCGTCGTCGGGGTCGACCAGGCCCTGGGCCGTGCCAGTGTCGTGCAGGCTCTCGTACTGGCCCTTCGTCAGGTCCTGGTGCGGCTCGAGCGCGGCCTCGAAACCGATCTTCGCCGCAGCCTCGCGCCAGGTCGGCGCGACCGTCATGGGGATGGCTTCGGCGGCGTCGCCGCTGCCGTAGCCGACCGCGAGCACCTTGCCGTTCGCGAGATTGCTGCCGCGCTGGTAGGCGTCCTCGAAACCGGCGGCCATCCAGGCGGGGAGTGCCGCGCAGTACACGTTGCCGATGTCCTTCATGGCCTCTGAGCCGAGCGACATCTTGGCCGCGACCATGCCGCTGAACTCCCGGCTGGCGCGGAAGTCCTTCAGGAGCTGCATGCTGAGCGGGTAGGCGTCGGCGTCGATGTTGCCGTCCTTCACCAGCTGCAGGATGTCGGGCGAGGAGCGCATCTCCGCGAGCACCTTCTCGACCGGCATGTTCGCGCGCTGGCAGTGGCGTTCGAGCTCCACGAGTCCGCTGGCGCCGTCGTTGGCCAGACCGAACAGGTAGCTCATCGCGAACGATTGCTCCGGCATGCGGTGATACGGCCGGTGCATGAAGATGGCCGCGAGCTCACGGTAGTACTCCGGTGCGTCGCGGCCCATGCGGCGTGACATCTCGTCGAGCGCGTGCTGGGTCTCGTCGAGATAGCAGGTGGTCGAGTACTTGCCGTTGAAGACCGGCAGGTCCTGGAAGTGGCAGTTCAGCTTGCCGCGGATCAGATTGCGGAGCACCGGTTTGCGGAAGTCGACGGCGCGGTACGAGGAGGCGCTGCCGATGTGCTCGAGGTGGACCGTCAGCAGCTTCGGATTGCGCTCGATCAGCATGGCCACGGCGCCGGCGCCCTGCGTCGGCTCGCCCGAGCTGCCGCGGGCGTATTCGGCGATGTCGGCGCTGACGACGATGGCGCAGCGGTCCTCGGGCTCGAGCGCGAGGTAGCGCAGGGCGTGTTTCAGGGCATAGACGCCGCCAAGACAGGCGTGCTTGACCTCCGGGACCTCGCAGCTGCGGGCCAGGGGCGGGCGGCCGCTGGCCTGCAGGCCTTCGTCGAGCATGCCTTTGATGATGACGGCACCGGCGGAGTTGTCGGTGCTCGATTCGGTGCCGAGTCCCAGGAAGCCGACGCGGCGGGGGTCGACCTGGTAGCGGTCGATCAGCCGCATGACGGCCGTGGCGGCCATCGTATAAACGCTCTGCGCCGGCCCGCGCATCCTGAAGCTGTGGCCGACGACGGCACGGGTCTTATCCCACGGATTGTTGGTCCAGCGGCACCACGACTCGAGGTCGACGCGATAGGGTGGCACGTATACGGCGAAGCCGCTGATTCCCACTTGATCCGTCATAGAACTCCCGGCTCCAGCCGTTCGTGGCAGGCGTTGCTGGGCCGCCACCGTTGCACTCCGCGCGGCATTATATGACAAACACTTGACGTTCACTCCTTGCGAAATGCGACCGGGTCCGTCCCTTCGCGACCCGCAAACGCGCGCGGGCGGCGATCCGGCTGGTAGAATGCGTCCAGATACACGTTGGCCACGAACCATGAAGCTCAGAATTCGCGGTAACTCCCTGCGCTTGCGGGTCTCGAGGACCGAGCTCAAGCGCATCGCGGAAGAGGGATCCGCCGAGGACACGATCCGGTTTGCGCCCGGCACGCAGTGGACCTACGGCATCGAGGTCAGTCCCGGGGGCGAGGTGGCCGCGCGGTTCGGCGCGCAGGCACTGCGTGTCGTATTGCCGAAAGCGCGCGTCGAACGGTGGCTCGACGACCAGGAGGTCTCGATCGAGGGGCAGCAGCCCATCGGCAACGGCGAGACGCTGCGGATCCTCGTCGAGAAGGACTACACGTGCCTGGCGCCGCGCTCCGGCGAAGACGACTCCGATCTGTTCGTGAATCCGGAGCTGGCCAGAGGTGCCCGTTGTTGACGATTTCCGCCCCCGGCCGCGGATCGGCTGGGTATACTACCGAGTCCAGTGGGGTCCGAAGTCTAGGGAAGCGCCGGTGAGTCAGGGAGAGTCGAAACACGCAGCCGCCATCCGCCGCCTCGCCGAGGCGCGCGCCTCGGAACCCGGAGCGCTTCTGCCCATCCTGCACGCCATCCAGGACGAGATCGGCTACGTGCCGGACGCCGCGGTGCCCATCGTGGCCGAGGTGCTGAACCTCTCGCGCGCCGAAGTTCACGGCGTCGTGACCTTCTATCACTTCTTCCGCACCAAGCCGGCCGGCAAACACACCGTGTACATGTGCCGCGCCGAGGCCTGTCAGTCCATGGGCTCGCGCGCGCTCGAGGACTACGCGCGGCGCAAGCTGAACATCGACTTTCACGAGACCACGGCCGACGGCCGGTTCAGCCTCGAGCCCGTGTACTGCCTCGGCAACTGCGCCTGCTCGCCGGCCGTCATGGTCGATGAGACGGTGTACGGCCGTGTGACTGCCCAGCGGCTCGACGAGATCCTGAAGTAGCACCATGGCCGCAAGCACCACCCGAGTCTTCGTTCCCGCCGACACGACCGCGCGCTCGCTGGGCGCGGATGTCGTGGCCACTGCCATCGCGGCCGAGGCCGCCCGTCGCGGCGCCAGTATCGAGATCGTCCGCAACGGTTCGCGCGGCCTGTACTGGCTCGAGCCGCTCGTGGAGGTCGTGGTCGACGGCACGCGCCTGGCCTATGGTCCCGTCGGCGTTGCCGACGTGCCGGGGCTGTTCGACGCGCAGTTCCTGACCGGCGGCAAGCACGCGCTCGCGCTGGGTCCCACGGAGAAGATCGACTACCTCGCGAAGCAGACACGGCTGACGTTCGCCCGCGTGGGCGTCGTCGATCCGCTGTCGCTCGAGGACTACCGCGCCCACGGCGGCTACCGCGGGCTCGCGAACGCGCTGAAGCTCTCTGGCGAGCAGATCGTGGCCACGGTCACCGATTCCGGCCTGCGCGGCCGCGGCGGCGCCGCGTTTCCGACCGGCATCAAGTGGAAGACGGTGCTCGGCACCCCGGCCGACCAGAAGTACGTGGTCTGCAACGCGGACGAGGGCGATTCCGGCACGTTCGCCGACCGCATGATCATGGAGAGCGACCCGTACGTGCTGATCGAGGGCATGACGATCGCCGGTATCGCCGTCGGTGCCACGAAGGGTTTCGTGTACGTCCGCGCCGAGTATCCGCAAGCCATCCGCACGCTGCGCGCGGCCATCGAGCGCGCGAAGGCCGCGGGGTACCTCGGCGCCGGCATCCAGGGCAGCCAGCATACGTTCGACCTCGAGGTCCGCGAGGCCGCGGGCGCTTACATCTGCGGCGAGGAAACGTCGCTGCTCGAGAGCCTCGAGGGTAAGCGCGGCATGGTGCGCTACCGCCCGCCGCTGCCCGCCATCAAGGGTCTGTTCGCCAAGCCGACGATCATCAACAACGTGCTGTCACTCGCGACGGTGCCGGTCATCCTCGACAAGGGCGCGGACTTCTACAAGAACTTCGGCAGCGGCCGCTCGCGTGGCACGCTGACGATCCAGCTCGCGGGCAATATCAAGCGCGGGGGTCTCATCGAGGTCGCGTTCGGCATGCCGCTGCGCGAGATCCTGTACGACTTCGGCGGCGGCAGCGCCACCGGCCGGCCGATCCGCGCCGTGCAGGCGGGCGGGCCGCTCGGCGCCTACGTGCACCCGTCGCAGTTCGACACGGTGCTCGATTACGAGAAGTTCGCCGCCGTCGGCGCGATGGTGGGCCACGGCGGTCTCGTGGTGTTCGACGACACCGTGGACATGGGCGAGCAGGCCCGCTTCGCCATGGAGTTCTGCGCGATCGAGTCCTGCGGCAAGTGCACGCCGTGCCGCATCGGCGCCGTGCGCGGCGTCGAGGTCATCGATCGAATCCGCCGCGGCGAGAACGCCACCGCCAATCTCGTGCTGCTGCGCGAGCTCTGCGACACGATGATCACGGGCTCGCTGTGCGCGCTCGGCGGCATGGCGCCGTTCCCCGTGATGAGCGTCTTGAACCATTTTCCAGAGGATTTGAAGGCCCGCGCGTGATCGCGAGCCGACGAACGAGCCGGACGACGGAGCAAACATCATGAGCACCGCCTACACACGCTATGAACGTGCTGCCGATTTCGGGACGCCGCCGGTCGAGGCTGCGAAACAGGTCACGCTGACCATCGACGGCGAGGAAGTCACCGTTCCGGAGGGCACCACCGTGCTGCGCGCGGCGGCGCTGAACGGCATCAACATCCCGAAGTTGTGCGCCACCGATTCGCTCGAGCCGTTCGGCTCGTGTCGTCTGTGCCTCGTCGAGATCGAGGGCATGAAAGGCCTGCCCGCGTCGTGCACGACCGAAGCCAAACAGGGCATGAAGGTCACGACGCAGAACAAGAAGATCGCCGACACGCGGCGCAACGTCATGGAGCTCTACATCTCCGACCACCCGCTCGACTGCCTCACGTGCGCCGAGAACGGCGACTGCGAGCTGCAGGACATGGCTGGCGTGGTCGGTCTGCGGGAAGTGCGCTACGGCTACAAGGGCGCCAATCACTTCGACATCCCGAAGGACAAGAGCAACCCGTACTTCACGTTCGATCCCACGAAGTGCATTGTCTGCTCGCGCTGCGTGCGCGCCTGCGAGGACGTGCAGGGCACCTTCGCGCTGACGATCCAGGGCCGCGGCTTCGATTCGAAGGTCAGTGCGAGCCAGAACCAGCCGTTCCTCGACTCCGAGTGCGTGTCTTGCGGGGCCTGCGTGCAGGCATGCCCCACGGCCACGCTGACGGAAAACACGCTGATCGAGCAGGGCATGCCCGAGCATACGGTCATCACGACCTGCGCCTACTGCGGTGTCGGTTGCTCGTTCCGCGCCGAGATGAAGGGTCAGCAGGTCGTGCGCATGGTGCCGAACAAGGACGGCCATGCGAATCACGGCCACTCGTGCGTCAAGGGCCGGTTTGCGTTCGGCTACGCCACGCACAAGGACCGCATCAAGAAGCCGATGATCCGCGAGACGATCCACGAGCCGTGGCGCGAAGTCTCGTGGGACGAGGCGTTCGAATTCACGGCGAAGAAGATCAAGGGTATCCAGGCCAAGTACGGCAAGGGCGCCGTCGGCGGCATCACGTCGTCGCGCTGCACGAACGAGGAAACCTACCTCGTCCAGAAACTCGTGCGTGCGGCGTTCGGCAACAACAACGTCGACACCTGCGCGCGCGTGTGCCACTCGCCGACCGGCTATGGTCTCAAGGCCACGATCGGCGAATCGGCGGGCACGCAGGCGTTCGACTCCGTCATGAAGTCCGACGTCGTCATCGTGATCGGTGCGAACCCGACGGCCGCTCACCCGGTCTTCGCCTCGCAGATGAAGCGCCGCCTGCGCGAGGGCGCGAACCTGATCGTGATCGATCCGCGCGAGATCGAGCTCGTGCGCTCGGTTCACGTCAAGGCCGATTATCACCTGCAGCTCAAGCCCGGCACGAACGCCGCGGTGCTGAACGCGCTCGCGCACGTGATCATGGCCGAAGGCCTCGAGGACAAGAAGTTCATCGAGGAGCGCTGCGACAAGGAAGGCTTCGAGGTCTGGAAGCAGTTCATCCTCGACCCCACGAACTCGCCGGAGCACGTGTTCGAGGAGACGGGTGTGCCTCCCGAGCTGATCCGCGGCGCGGCGCGTCTGTACGCGTCGAAGCCGAACGGCGCCATCTACTACGGGCTCGGCGTCACCGAGCACAGCCAGGGCTCGACCACCGTCATGGCCATCGCGAACCTCGCGATGTGCACGGGCAACATCGGCCGCGAAGGCGTGGGCGTGAACCCGCTGCGCGGCCAGAACAACGTGCAGGGCAGCTGCGACATGGGCTCGTTCCCGCACGAGCTGCCGGGCTACCGGCACGTCAGCGATCCCGTCGTGCGCTCGATGTTCAACAAGGAATGGGGTGTGGAGATCCAGCCCGAGCCCGGCATGCGCATTCCGAACATGTTCGACGCGGCCGTCGCCGGCGAATTCAAGGCGCTGTACGTGCAGGGCGAGGACGTGGCGCAGTCCGATCCCGACACGCATCACGTCACGAACGCATTGTCGTCGCTCGAGTGCATGATCGTGCAGGACATCTTCCTGAACGAAACCGCGAAGTTCGCGCACGTGTTCCTGCCGGGGTCGTCGTTCCTCGAGAAGAACGGCACCTTCACGAACGCGGAGCGCCGCATCTCGCCGGTGCGCAAGGTCATGGAGCCGCTGGCCGGCCTCGAGGACTGGGAGGTCACGCAGCGGCTGTCGAACGTGCTCGGCTATCCCATGAACTACAAGCACCCGAGCGAGATCATGGACGAGATCGCGCGCCTCACGCCGACCTTCACGGGCGTGAGCTACGAGAAGCTCGAGAAGCTCGGCAGCATCCAGTGGCCGTGCAACGAGAAGGCCGAGAACGGCACGCCGACGATGCACATCGGCGAGTTCGTGCGTGGCAAGGGCCTGTTCAAGGTCACGCCGTACGTGGCGACCGACGAAGTCACCACGCGCATGTACCCGCTGCTGCTGACCACGGGCCGCATCCTCTCGCAGTACAACGTGGGCGCGCAGACGCGCCGCACCGAGAACGTGAAATGGCACGACGAGGACGTGCTCGAGATTCATCCGCACGACGCCGAGCAGCGCGGCATCGAGAACGGTGACTGGGTGGGACTCAAGAGCCGCGCGGGCGAAACCGTGCTGCGAGCCATGATCAGCGAGCGCATCCAGCCGGGCGTCGTCTACACGACGTTCCACCACCCGTTCTCGGGCGCGAACGTGGTCACGACGGACAACTCCGACTGGGCCACGAACTGCCCCGAGTACAAGGTCACGGCCGTGCAGGCGTCGAAGGTCACGAAGCTGTCCGAGTGGCAGCTGAACTTCGCGAAGTTCACGGAAGACCAGCTCGATTACCTGCGCAAGGCGCGCGAGCACGAACCGGTGCGTTGAGGCACTTATGGACCTCGCAAAGCTCGAGAAGATGGCGAACCAGATTGCCGCGAACGTCGACTACGGTCCGGACAAGGACAAGGTGGTCGCGACGGTGACCGACCATCTGAAGCGCTTCTGGACGCCGGCGATGCGTGCGGCGATCATCGACGCGCACCGCAAGAATACGGTGGCGCTGTCGCCCGTTGCGGCGAAGGCCGTCGAGGCGTTGCCACCGCCCAAGACGAACGCTGCGTAGCGGGTTCGTCGCGCGATGGTGACGGGCGCGCAGCTCGAACATCCCGCCCGAGACACGCCGGAAGACCGTCCCTGGGGCTCGGCGGCGCACATCCGACCGCCATGGATGGCGGAAGTGCCGCGATTGCAGGATGCAAATCGCGGCCCTGTGCGCCGACGGTCTCGTGCGGGACATTCGAGCCGCGCCCCCGTCACCATCGTGATCGCTGGCCGCGTCCGTGCGGCGTGTCGTCCATGAGCGGCGTCGACGAGGTGGGTCGGGGGCAGATGGCGCGGCACGTCGCGGTGCGGCGCGTCGGCGCGGCCGGCACCGACGACGTCGTGGCGACCGAGGAGCCGCTCGAGATCCGGCTCGGGTACTCGCGGCGCGACGGCAGCAGGGCCGAGGAGAACGTGTCGATCACGATGCGCACCCCCGGCCACGACGAGGATCTCGCGGTCGGCTTCCTGTTCACGGAAGGCATCATCCACTCGCAGGCAGACGTGCAGGGCGTCGTGCCGCGCGGGCAACCGGCGGATGACGGGCTCGTGAACGTCGTGCGCGTGGAGCTCGCGCCCGGTGTGAAGGTGGATTTCAAACGGCTCGAACGTCACTTCTACACGACGTCGAGCTGCGGCGTGTGCGGCAAGGCGTCGATCGGGGCGGTCGCCGTGCAGGGACAGTACGACGCGAGCGCGATGGAGTTTCGCGTGAGTGCGGACGTGCTCGGCACCCTGCCGGCGGCGCTGAAGGCCGGGCAGGCCGTGTTCGAGCAGACCGGCGGCCTGCATGCGTCGGGGCTGTTCGATGCGACGGGCCACATCGTGGCCGTGCGCGAAGACGTGGGCCGGCACAACGCGCTCGACAAGCTGATCGGCCGCGCGCTGCTCGACGGCAGGCTGCCGCTGTCGGATCACGGCATCGTCGTCAGCGGCCGCGCGAGCTTCGAGCTCATGCAGAAGGCGAAGATGGCCGGGTGTCCACTCGTGGCGGCCGTCGGCGCGCCGTCATCGCTCGCGGTGGATCTCGCGAACGAGTTCGGCATGACGCTCGTGGGCTTTCTGAAGCCCGGCCGGTTCAACGTCTACAGCCGGCCGGATCGCGTGCTCGGACTCTGAGCCTCAGCCCGCGAACAGCTTCATCACGTAGTGGCTGTCCATGTATTCGCGAATCGCGAACACCTTGCCGTCCTTGATCTCGACCGCCCACGCGTAGAGGTTGTTGTACGGCCGGCCGTCGGCCAGCGTGCCGACGCCGTGCGTCTCGCACATCACGGTGTCGCCCTTCGAGAAGATCGTGTCGACGTGCGACTTCGGATCCCCGGGCCTGAACAGGCCGCGCACGGGAGCGAGGAACTCGTCGACGATCGTGTCGCGGCCGCGATGCACGCCGGCTCCGGGCACGTCCTTGACCTGCGGCGTCCACGTCGCGTCCGGGTGCAGCGTGGCGCGGATCTTCTCGAGCTCGCCCGTGCTCAACGTCGCGAAGAAATCGAGCACGATCTGCTCGTTGGTGTTGGCGGCTTTGACCATGGTGCCGTCCTAGCGGGTACCGAAGAATTCGCCGATGGCCGTGACGGCCGCGGGCGCCTCGTCGAGCACGAGGTGGCCGGCGTCGTCGAAGAGACGAATCGTCGCGCGCGGCAGCGCGCGCATCCACGCCTTGTGCTGGGCCGTGGGCGTGAGCCGATCGTTGTTGCCCCACACCAGCATGGTCGGCATCGTGAGGCGGTGCATGTGGCGCGGCAGGCGGCGGTCGAACGTGCCTGCACCCAGCACGCGGCCGGCGGTCACGGCTTCCTTCGTGCGCTCCGCGATGAACTCCGCGCTCGGCTCGCCCTTCGGCAGGTGCTTGATGACCGTCTGCGGGTCGTACGCGAGCAGGGCGGGCAGGTCCTGCGGCGGGACTTTCAGGAAGTCGACCGTGGGCACTTCCGCCGGAATGCCGATCGGGCACACGAGCGCGAGCTTCTCGATGAGCCCGCGCTGCTCGATCGCGAACTTCGTCGCGATGTAGCCGCCCATCGACTGCCCCACGAGCCTGAAGCGCGCGATACCGAGCTGGTCGAACAGCTCGGTGTAGTGCAGCACGTAATCGTGGACCTCGGTGATGATCTCGGCGTCGTCGGCCGACGGGCCGAAGCCGGGGTGGTACGGGATCAGCACGCGGAATTTCTTCGCCCAATGGTTCGCGAAATCGAAGCCCGAGACGGTGCCCGCGCCGTGGAAGTACACCAGCGTGGGGCCGCTGCCGCCCTCGAGCAGCACCGTGTCTATGCCGTTGATCCGCAAGGTGCGGCGTTCGAAAGTCGTCATGGCGGAAGGGCCCCCGTTTCTTTTCTTCGCAGGCCCCCAAACGTACACTGCTGCGCGATGACCCGGAAGTCCCTCCGCGCCGCCGTTTCGGCCGCGCTGCTCGCGCTCGTGTCGCTGTCCGGCGTGGCCACCCGCGCCCAGGGCATCTATGTGCCCGTGCAGCTGAAGGACAAGGAATATCAATCGCTGATCCAGAGTTCGCGCGACCTGCGCGGTTACTTCGAGCAGCGCTCCGTGTTGTACACCGAGCCGCGCGTGGCCGAGCTCGTGGCCAGCGTCGGCCGCGCGCTGGCGCCGGCACCGACCGACGACTACATCGAGTATCGGTTCCTCGTGCTGCGCGACCCGTCGCCGAACGCGTTCGCGCTGCCGAACGGGGACATCTACGTCCACACCGGCATGCTCGCGCGCCTCGCGGACACGGCGCAGCTGGCGGCCGTGCTCGGCCACGAGCTCAATCACGTGGCCGGCCACCACGGCGTGGTCGACCTGCGCGCGAACACGAAGAAGGTCATCGCCGGCATGGTGCTCGGCGGCGTGCTCGGAGGCATCGGCAGCGTCATCCAGGCGGGGCTCTACGCCTCCATGTACGGGTTCAGCCGCGAGCTCGAGCAGGAGGCGGACGACCGGGCCGTGGGGATACTCGAGTCGAGCCGGTACGACGCGCACGCGCTGCCGGAGATCTACGACCTGCTCGCGAAGGACTACGAAGGCGAGCGGCCGCGCATCGCGACGGTCTGGAGCACGCATCCGCAGCTCGAGTCCCGGGCGTTGCGCACGCGCGGCCAGGTGGCGGGTGCGCCGGTCGGGGTGCGCGACGCGGAAGCCTTCGACGACGCGGTGCTGTCGTTGCGCACGATGACGATCCGGGACTACATCCAGGACGATTACCCGCGCACGGCCGTTGCGTTGGCCGAGGCTCTCGCGAAACGCTATCCCGCCGAGCCCGAGCTGCTGGTGCTCGTGGGCGACGCGTGGGCGGCCATGGGGCCGCGTAGCGAGTTCGACGAGACCGAGCTCACCAACGGCGAGAAGCGGCGCAACGCCGCTCAGCGCGTGTTCAAGACGCGCCAGGAGCGCGAGCGCGCGCTGCTCGCGACGCCGGAGGGCAGGGCCGCGCTGGCCGAGCACCTGGCGAAAGCGCGCGACGCGTATCTGAGAACCACTGCGCTCGCCCCCGATTTCGCGCCCGCGTATCGTGGCCTCGGCGAGGTGGCCGAGAAGCTCGGCGAGCCACGTGCAGCCGCTCAGGCGTATGTCGACTACCTGCAGCGAGCACCCGACGCGGACGATCGCGCGGTGATCGTGCAGCGCCTGCGCGCGCTGCGCGACATACTGCGAACCGAGGAGACCCAACGATGATGCGACCGATCTTCAGCGCTCTGCTCGCCGCCGGCGCGGTGGCGGCCTTCGTGCGGCCGGTCGGTGCCGCGATGCACGCGACGAAGGAATTCGAAGCCGGTGACACGCGCCCGAAAACGATCGCGTTCCTGCCGCCACACGCGACGCTGATCAAACGCAAGGTCATCAAGGCCGAGGAGCAGCTCGAGGAGGGCGCGGAGCTGTCCGCGTATCTCGCCTCGAGCGTCAAGAACGAGTTCGCGAAGCAGGGCTACGAGGTCCGCATGCTGACGCCCGACGAGGTCAATGCGAATCACGACCTGCAGGAGCTCGTGCTCGATGCCGACCGGCGCTACACGGAGCTGTTGAACCAGGTGCGCCTGAAGCTGCCGAAGCAGATCGCCGCGCGCCGTTACCAGGCCGGTGACGAAATGCGCGTGCTCGCGGGCAAGCTCGGCGTCGATGCGATCGGCTTCGCGGACCTGATCATGATCGCGAGTGCGCCGGGGGCACTGTTCCTGTCCGGCAGCGGCACGCAGCAGATGCTGACGGTCAGCGTGATCGACGGCAGCACCGCCACGATCGAGGCGTATTTCGTGCCGCCGGTGCTGCGCCGGGGCGCCTTCACGGGCTTCGAGGCCGTCATGGCCGATCCCGCGGGCAAGATCGGCGAGATGGCCGCGTTGACGCTCAGGGATCTGCCGCCCGCGGCCGCCACGGCGCGTGCGAAGGCCGAGACCGACAAGGACGTCGTGTCCGACGTCGAGCAGTTGCTGAAGAAATAATCGCCGCCCGCACCCGACCGATGTGCCGCGGCGCGTGTACCGCGGCATGGAGCCGTCGTTGTCGACCCCGAGGATCACAGAGCTTCCGTATCCGGCCGCCGTCGCGGAGCGGTTCCGCGCGCTGGCGGATCTGCCGTGGCCGATCTGGCTCGACAGCGCGGCGCGCGGCGCGGACTCCTCCGGCCGGTTCGACGTCCTGGTCGCGGACCCGTACGTCACGCTGCGCACCCGCGGCACGGTCACGGAGATCCGCACGCGTGATGGCGGCCTCTCGACGTCCACGCGGCCGCCGCTCGAGTTGCTGCGCGAGCAGCTCGGGCCGCGCGTCGCAGGCGCGGCGGGGCTCCCGTTCTGCGGCGGCGCGGTGGGGTATCTCGGCTACGATCTCGGCCGCCGGTTCGAGCGGATTCCGGCCATCGCGGCGGCCGACATCGACATGGCCGACATGGCCGTGGGGCTCTACGACTGGGCTGTCGTGGTCGATCACGAGGCGCGCCGCAGCTGGCTCGTCGGCGCCGGTCGTGACGCGCGCACGTTCGCGGACTGGGAGCGCATGGTCGAGCGCGTGCAGGGCGCGCCCACGCCCGCGCCGCCGCCGTTCCGCGTGCTGACGCGGCCCGTTGCGAACTACACGCGCGCCGCGTACAGCGAGGCGTTCCGGCGCGTGCAGCAGCACATCCGCGCGGGCGATTGCTACCAGGTGAACCTGACGCAGCGCTTCCGCGCGCGCGCCGAGGGCGACGCGTGGCACGCGTACCTGCGGCTGCGCGAGATCAATCCCGCGCCGTTCGCGGCATATCTCGATCTGCCGGACGGGAGAATCGTGTGCTCGTCGCCCGAGCGGTTCCTGCGGGTTCGGGGAGATTGCGTCCAGACGAAACCCATCAAGGGCACGCGGCCGCGCTCGGCCGACCCCGCGCGCGACCGCGCGCTCGCGGAGGAGCTGCGCACGAGCCCGAAGGACCGTGCCGAGAACGTCATGATCGTGGACTTGCTGCGCAACGATCTCGGCAAGTGCTGCGTGCCGGGCTCGATCCGCGCGAGCCGGCTGTTCGCGATCGAGAGCTACGCCAGCGTGCACCAGCTCGTGAGCACGGTGGAGGGGCGG
This sequence comes from Gammaproteobacteria bacterium, assembly GCA_035548835.1. Classification (GTDB taxonomy): domain Bacteria; phylum Pseudomonadota; class Gammaproteobacteria; order Steroidobacterales; family Rariloculaceae; genus FEN-1219. Next base: position 23,335 of record DASZSB010000130.1, read on the forward strand.
CTCGCGCGCGGGCGCGACGCGCTCGATCTCGTGGCCGCGTGCTTCCCGGGCGGCTCTATCACGGGTGCACCAAAGGTGGCTGCGATGCAGGTCATCGAGGAGCTCGAGCCACAGCGTCGCAGCATCTACTGCGGCTGCATCGGCTACGTGGGCTTCGACGGCGACATGGATCTGAACATCGCGATCCGGACGCTCGTGCAGCGCGGCGACTACGTCTACACGTGGGCCGGTGGCGGTGTCGTGGCCGACTCGAACGTCGAGGCCGAGTATCAGGAGAGCCTCGACAAGGCGGCGGCGATGCTGAAGGTGCTCGATCCGGGTACCGGCTAGGGTTTCAGCACCGCGTTCTTCACGAAATCCGGCGGATACCAGTCCTTGTTGCGCTCGAAATAGTCGCGCAGGATCTCGCTGCGCCAATAGGTCTGCTTCATATATCGTCGCCAGCCGACCGCGGCGTCCCTGGGCAGGTGGTCGAGCTCGAGGCTGATCTGCTGGAAGAAGTCGCCCATGAGCTCCGCGACAACGTTCATGTCGTCCGGAACCACGCTGGGCTTCACGCCGAAGAACGCGCGGTGCAGCTTGGTGTCCGCCAGAAACATCTTGTGGATGTCGTGCATGCGGCTGTGCAGATGGTCGACGGCGGTGGCCCGCATCTGTGCGCGAACGGCCCAGAAGCCGACGGCTGTGATCAGGGCCGTCGCGACGGCGGCGAAGGCGGAGATCGTGTTTGCATCCATGGACGGACGAAAGCTCCTTCGTGATAGCCCTCAGTCGAGGTGCGCCCAGCCGCGATACGCGGCCGTGTGTGCCGCCACGTTGTGCACGCGCAGGATGTCGACGCCCTGCGCGGACAGCTTGAGCGAAGCGCCCACCGTAAACAGATCGCGGTCATCGCGCGTGGCGGCCGCGACGTGATGCATGAACGATTTGCGCGAGTGGCCCACGAGCATCCGCAGCCCGTAACGCTGGAACCGCTGCACGTTGCGCAGCACCTTCAGCGACTGCAGCGCGTTCTTGCCGAAGCCGACGCCGGGGTCGAACACCACGCGAGAGAGGTCGAGCCCCGCGCGTCGCCATTCGTGCAGCCGCTCGTCGAGCCATCGCTCGACGGCCTCCGTCGGATCCTGATCCGCCGGCAGCCCCCGGCTCTTGTCCGCCGGCACGCCGAGGTTGTGCATGGCCACCCAATCCGCGGTGCCGGAGGAGGCGAGGTCCACCATCGCCGGATGCGTGAGGCCGCTGACGTCATTGATCACGTCCACGCCGAGCGCGAGCGCGCGGCGAGCGGTGCCGAGGTGATACGTGTCGATGCTGATGCGCGGCCGCAGCGGCGCGCCTTTGTGGCGCTCCAGCACGCGCTCGAGTACCGGCGCGAGCCGCGCCCATTCCTGATCCGCGGTGAGCGGCGTGGCGCCGGGCCGTGTCGATTCCGCGCCGAGATCGATGTACTCGGCGCCCGTGGCCACGAGCGCATCCACGCGCGCGTCGACGCTCGCGTCGTCGGCAAGCTCGCCGCCGTCCGAGAACGAATCCGGCGTGAGGTTCACGATGCCCATCCAGAGCGGCAGGTGGTGGCCGCCGGCGCGCGCGTGCTCGAGCACCGTGCGGGGGCCGAAGCCGGGCAGCGTGAGCCGCGGCGCGAGGGAGGCCAGCGGCGTCAGCACGAACGCGCGCTCGGCGATGCCGGGATGGGGCACGCGCAGCGTGTCCGTCGCGAGCGTCTCCCGGCCCCAGAGAAGGATATCGAGATCGATCGGCCGCGGCGCCCAGCGGCCGCGGTCCACGCGGCCGAGATCCTGCTCGATCCGCTTCAGGGCCGCGAGCAAGTCGTCCGGTGCCGCTTCCGTTCTGCATTCCGCCACGACGTTCAGGAACGGCCGATTCCAGTCCGTCGGCGCATCGTCCGGCAACATCGCCGGCGACTCGACGACGGGCGACACGCGCGTCACGTGCACGGCGTGCGCGGGCAGCAGCGTGAGCGCACGCGAGAGATTCGCGCGGCGGTCGCCCAAGTTCGAGCCGAGCCCGAGGTACACGTCCATGCTGTCTGTTCGCGAGGCAGGTAAGTCCCTACAATCATGCCCAATCCGCACCGAACTTGCAGGAGCAAGTACGAATGAAAACAAAAGCTGCTGTCGCGTGGGCTGCCGGCAAACCGCTCGAGATCGAAATGGTGGATCTCGAGGGGCCGAAGAAGGGGGAAGTGCTGGTGCGGCTCGTGGCCACGGGTGTGTGCCACACCGACGCGTACACGCTCTCCGGTGCGGATCCCGAGGGCGCGTTCCCGACGATCCTGGGTCACGAGGGTGGCGGCATCGTGGAGGAGGTGGGTCCCGGCGTGAAGAGCGTGAAGCCGGGCGATCACGTGATTCCGCTGTACACGCCGGAGTGCAAGCAGTGCCTGTTCTGCAAATCCGGCAAGACGAATCTCTGCGTGGCGATCCGCGCGACGCAAGGCAAGGGGCTCATGCCGGACGGTACGAGCCGCTTCTCGCTGAAGGGCAAGCCGATCCTGCACTTCATGGGCACCTCCACGTTCTCCGAATACACGGTGCTGCCGGAGATTGCTCTCGCCAAGATCGCCAAGAAGGCTCCGCTGGAAAAGGTGTGCCTGCTCGGGTGCGGTATCACGACCGGCATCGGCGCCGTCCTGTACACGGCGAAGGTGAAACCCGGTTCGACCGTGGCGATCTTCGGCCTCGGCGGCGTGGGCCTCTCCTGCATCCAGGGCGCCGTCATGGCGAAGGCCAAGCGCATCATCGCCGTCGACATCAACGACGGCAAAGAGGAAATGGCGCGCGCGCTCGGCGCGACGGATTTCCTGAACCCGAAGAAATTCGACAAGCCGATCCAGCAGGTCATCGTCGGCATGACGGACTGGGGCGTGGACTATTCCTTCGAGTGCGTCGGCAACGTGCAGCTCATGCGCGCCGCGCTCGAGTGCTGCCATCGCGGCTGGGGCGAGTCGACGATCATCGGCGTCGCGGCCTCCGGCCAGGAGATCAGCACGCGGCCGTTCCAGCTCGTGACCGGGCGCGTGTGGCGCGGCAGCGCGTTCGGCGGCGTGAAAGGCCGCACGCAGCTGCCGGGCATGGTCAAGCAGTACATGGAAGGCGACATCAAGATCGACGAGATGATCACGCACACCATGGGGCTCGAGGACATCAATCACGCGTTCGACCTCATGCACGAAGGCAAGAGCATCCGGTCCGTCATCCACTACTGATTCTCTGAAGCTCATTTCCTCAACGTTGCTCGACGAGCTCGCGGCCAGGGCGGCCGCGAGCCCGCGGCTGCGCGCGCATCACAACGTGCACGACGCCGCGACGGACGCGGTGCAGCGGTTCTTCGTCGTCGCGACGCGCGACTCGTATTTCCGCCCGCATCGGCATCTCACGAAGATCGAGACCGCGCTCGCGCTGCGCGGGCGGCTCGACGTCGTGACGTTCGACGATACGGGCGCCGTCGCCGCGCGCTACCCGATAGGCGAAGGGGCGCCGAGCTTCGGCTACGAGACGCCCCAGGCCACGTGGCACACGCTCGTCGTGCATTCCGGCACCGCGGCGCTCTACGAGGTCAAGGAAGGCCCGTACGATCCGGCGACGGCGGTCGAGTTCGCGCCCTGGGCGCCGGCCGAGGGCGACGCGAAGGCGCGTGCGTATCTCGACTGGGCGCGCACCGCGCCGCTCGGCGCGCGCTGCGACGCGCGATGAAGGCGCTGCGGCTCACGGGGCCGGGCCGCGCACTCTCGTACGACGACGTGCCCACGCCCGAGCCGGAGGCCGGCCAGGTGCTGATCGAAGTGCTGGCCTGCGGCGTGTGCCGCACGGATCTGCACGTGCTCGACGGCGAGCTGCCGGACCTGTGCTATCCCGTGACTCCGGGCCACGAAGTCGTGGGGCGCGTCGTGCGCGCGGGTCGTGGGGTGACCGACGTCGGGATCGGCGACCGCGTGGGCGTGCCCTGGCTCGCATGGACCTGCGGCGAGTGCCGCTACTGCAGGCTCGGCCTCGAGAACCTCTGCGAGCGCGCGCTGTTCACGGGCTACACCGCGCCGGGCGGCTATGCCGAGTACCTCGCGGCCGATGCACGCTACTGCCTGGCCGTGCCGAAGCGCTATTCCAACGTCGAAGCCGCGCCGCTGCTCTGCGCCGGGCTGATCGGGTATCGCGCGTATCGCGCTGCGGGCGACGCCGCGCGGCTCGGCCTCTACGGCTTCGGTGCGGCCGCGCACCTGCTGGCCCAGGTGGCCCGTGCCGACGGGCGTGAGGTGTACGCGTTCACGAAGGCCGGCGACGCGGACGGACAGCGCTTCGCGCGCAGCCTCGGCGCCGTCTGGGCCGGCGGCTCCGACGAGCTGCCGCCGGAGCCGCTCGATGCCGCGATCATCTTCGCGGCCGTGGGCGCGCTCGTGCCCGCGGCGCTCGCGGCGGTGCGCAAGGGCGGGCGCGTCGTGTGCGCCGGCATCCACATGAGCGACATCCCGCAGTTTCCGTATTCGCTGCTGTGGGGCGAGCGCTCCATCGTCTCGGTCGCGAACCTCACGCGCGCGGACGGCGCTGCGTTCATGCGGCGCGTGGCCGCGCTCGATCTGCATCCGGCCGTCGAGCGCTTCGCGCTCGCCGAGGGCAACGAGGCGCTGGCGCGCCTGAAGTCGGGACGCTTACAGGGGGCCGCCGTGCTCGTGCCGGAGCGCGTGGCGCGTTAGCGCCGGAACAGCCACAGCACCAGCGACAGGGCCAGCGACAGCAGGATCGAGGTGGTCAGCGGGAAGTAGAACACGCCGTTGCTGGTGTGAATCCTGAAATCCCCCGGCAGGCGTCCGAGTCCGAGCCGGCTCACGTAGGGCCACACGAGCCCCAGCACGACGACGGCGAGGCCGATCGTCAGCAGCCAGCGCTGCATCAGTGCAACGTGCTCGCGAGCTTGCGGCGGTATTCGGCGACGAGCTCCGGCTCGTTCGCGGCCAGCGTGAACAGGGACAGCAGCTGCGTGCGCGCAATGCCGTCGCGCCAGCTGCGCGCGCGGCGCACGAGCTCGAGCAGCTCGTCCATCGCCTCGCGGTAGCGGCGCTGCCCCGCGAGCAGATTCGCGAGCGCGAGACGCGCTTCGTGATCGGCCGCATCGCTCGCGAGCGTGGCGCGCAGCTCGTCCTCTCCGGGGCCTTCCTGGCCGGCGCGCGCGGCCGCAATGCCGTGCTGCAGTGCCGTGACGCGTGCTTCGAGCGCGGCATCGCCGCCGTGCTCGACGAGCGCCGCGAGCTGCTCGGCCTCGTCGAGCCGCTGCTCCGCGAACGCCTGTTCCGCGCGCGCGAGCGTCTGCTCGGCGACGGACGGCAGCAGCTTCTCGAAGAACGCGCGCACCTGCGGCTCCGGCTGCGCGCCCATGAATTGCGCGACCGCGCGGCCGTCCTTGAACGCGATGACGTTCGGGATCGAGCGGATGCCAAAAGCCTGCGACAACTCCGGGTTGTCGTCGGAGTTGATCTTCACGAGCTTGACGCGGCCGCCGAAGGCCGCGGTGACCTTGTCGAGCACCGGGGACAGCGCGCGGCACGGCCCGCACCAGGGCGCCCAGAAATCGACGACGACGGGGAGGTGTCGCGAGGCCTCGATGACCTCGCGTTCGAAGGTGTTGGTGTTGACGTCCATGGGGCAATTGTAATCGCAGGAAGCCGCGCCGCCCATGGCCGCGGTGACGCCGTTTTGGCAAGCTAGGGCCATGGCCGACAACCCCCGTTCCGCTGATTTCCGGGCGCCGCTCGCGGCGTTCGGCGTGGCCGCGCTCGCGGCGCTGGCCGGGCTCGCCATGGTCGCGGCGGGTACCGCCCCCGCCGTCAAGGCGCGGCCGCACGCGGCGGCGCAGGCGCACGGCAACGCACCGGTCGCCGCGACGGCCGTCGACGACCTGCCGGGCTTCGCGCCGCAGGCTCCGCCCGTGGAGGAGGGGCCGCTGCGCTACGACGTGGAGTACCCCACGATCCCGTACTCGAAGGGCGCGCGCACGGACGCCGTCGCGGCACTGATCGCGCGTCTGGAGCGCGGCGACGTGAAGCTCGAGTACCGGCCGCCGCGCGGCTACCTCGACTCGCTGCTGGCGGCGCTGAAGATCGATCCGTCCTCGCAGGTGCTCGTCTACTCGCAGACGAGCCTGCAGAGCCGCGTGATCGGTCCAGCCACTCCGCGCGCGATCTACTTCAACGACGACGTGTACGTCGCGTGGGTGCAGTTCGGCGGACCCATCGAGATCGCGTCGCAGGATCCGAGTCTCGGGCCGGTGTTCTATCTGCTGGAGCAGACCGAGGGCACGCGGCCGAAGTTCACGGGCGAGCTCACGAAATGCCTGAGCTGCCACGACTCGTACTCGCTCTCCGGCGGCGGCGTGCCGCGCTATCTCGTCGGCTCCGGCTACACGGGCATCACGGGCATGCTCGTGTCGCACGAAGGCTGGATCCTCGTGACCGACCGCACGCCGCTCAAGAGCCGCTGGGGCGGCTGGTACGTGACCGGACGCCACGGCGATCAGGTGCATCTCGGCAACATGCGCATCCGGTCGCTGCACGACTTCGACGATTTCGAGGCGCATCGCGTCGGCAACCTCGACACGCTGGACGGGCTGTTCAACACGCAGCCGTATCTCACGGATCGCAGCGACATCGTCGCGCTGCTGGTGTTCCAGCATCAGCTCAACGTGCAGAACCAGATCACCCGCTTGAGCTACGACGCGCGCACGGCGCTCGCGGCCGCGGCCGCCGGGCGCATCGACGCCAGGGAGGCGGAGAGGCGCATGGCGGAGCCCGTCGAGGAGCTGCTGAAGCGCATGCTGTTCGTGGACGCCGCGGAGTACACGGCGCCGATCTCGGGCGATCCCGGGTTCGCGACCCAGTTCGCGAGCCGCGCGGTGCGCGACGGCCAGGGCCGCTCGCTGCGCGACTTCGACCTCACGCACCGGCTGTTCCGCTATCCGTTCAGCTACGTGGTGTACTCGGCGGCCTTCGACGCGCTGCCCGCGGAAGCGAAGTCGCTGTTCTACCGGCGGCTCGACGCCATCCTGCAGGGCAAGGACCACGGCGAGGGCTTCGCGGCGCTCGCTGCCGACGATCGTGCCGCGATCCTCGAGATCCTGCGCGCGACGAAGCCCGATTTCGTACGCGCCGTCGCGAACTGAAGGCGGTGACACCGTCTTCGGCCGCTGCCCACTCGCGTCTCGCGCTGGTCGCGGCGTTTGCGATCGTATACGTCGTGTGGGGGTCGACGTATCTCGCGATCCGGTTCGCGATCGAGACGCTGCCGCCGTTCCTGATGGCGGCCTCGCGGTTCCTGGTCGCGGGTGCCGTGTTGTACCTCTGGGCGCGGCTCGCGGGTGGGGCCGAGCGGCCCGGGCGGCCGCAGTGGCTCGCGACGGGCGCCGTCGGCCTGTTGCTGCTGCTCGGCGGCAACGGGCTCGTGGTGTGGTCGGAGCTCAAGGTCCCCTCCGGCGTCGCGGCCCTGATCGTCGCCCTGGTTCCCGTGTTCATGGTGCTGGTCGACTGGCTGCGACCCGGCGGCTCGCGACCCTCGCTGCAGGTAGTGGCCGGGCTCGCGCTCGGCATCGCGGGGGTCGCCTGGCTCGTGGGCCCGGATTCGCTGGCCGGCGGCGGGCGCATCGACCTGATCGGCGCCGGGGCGCTCGTGCTCGCGTGCCTGTCCTGGTCGCTGGGGTCCATCTATCAGCGGCACGCGCCGATGCCGGGCTCGCCGTCGCTGTCGACGGCAATGCAGATGCTGGCCGGCGGTGCGGGGCTGTTCCTGATCGGTGTTGCGCTAGGCGAGCCGCGCCGCATTGACGTGGCTGCGTTCTCGTTGCGCTCGGTGCTCGGCTTTGCGTACCTGATCGTGTTCGGCTCGATCCTGGCGTTCAGCGCCTACATCTGGCTGCTGAAGGCCAGCACGCCGGCGCGCGTGTCGACGTACGCCTACGTGAACCCGGTCGTCGCCGTGCTGCTCGGCTGGGCACTGGCCGACGAGCCGCTCACGCCGCGCATGCTCGTGGCCGCGGCCGTGATCGTCGGCGGCGTGGCCCTGATCACCCTCAAACGCTGAGGACGGTGTCAGGTTTTGCACGGTTGTGCAGGCCGCATCGCCGGCCGCGAGCCCGCGTTGCGTGCAGTGCCAGCGTGACG
>DASZSB010000131.1:0-6232 GCA_035548835.1 Gammaproteobacteria bacterium
GCCGTTTTGGCTGCCCGGAAGACACTTTGCGATGAAACGAATCCTCGTCGGCATCAAGCGCGTGGTGGACTACAACGTCCGCGTGCGCGTCAAACCAGATGGGTCCGGCGTCGTCACCGACGGCGTCAAGATGAGCATCAATCCGTTCGACGAAATCGCGCTCGAGGAAGCGCTGCGGATCAAGGAGAAAGGCGGCGCCGAGGAGGTCGTGGTCGCGACCATCGGGCCGGCGGACACGCAGCAGCAGCTCCGCACCGGGCTCGCCATGGGCGCGGACCGCGCCCTGCTCGTCGAGCATGCCGGAGCGCTCGAGCCGCTCGATGTGGCCAAGGTGTTCCTGAAGCTGATCGAGAAGGAGCAGCCGTTCCTCGTCATCCTCGGCAAGCAGGCGATCGACGACGACAACAATCAAACCGGGCAGATGCTGGCGGCGCTCTGGAACCGTCCGCAGGCGACCTTCGCCTCGAAGGTGGAGCTCGCGGGCGAGCAGGCCAAGGTGACCCGTGAGGTCGATGCGGGTCTCGAGACGCTCGAAGTCGACCTGCCCGCCGTCGTGACGACGGACCTGCGCCTCAACGAGCCGCGCTACGTCAAGCTGCCGGAGATCATGAAGGCGAAGAAGAAGCCGCTGGAGACCCTGCCGCTCGCCTCTCTCGGCGTGAGCCCGCGCGTGCGCGTGACGCCGGTGAAATACGAGCCGCCGCCGCAGCGGCAGAAGGGCGTCCTGGTGAAGACGCCGCAGGAGCTGGTCGAGGCGCTGAAGAAGAAAGGGCTCGTGGCATGAGCAAGGTTCTGATCGTTGCCGAGCACGACGGCAAGTCTCTCAATCCCAGCACCGCGAAGTGCGTGACGTGCGCGCGCTCGATTCCCGGAGCCGAAATCACGGTCGCGGTATTCGCGCAGGATGCGGCGGCCGTCGCTGCGCAGGCCGCGAAGTTGCAGAGCGTGGCGCGCGTCCTGAAAGTCGAGCACCCGGCGAACGAGCACGCTCTTGCCGCCGTGATCGCGCCGCAAGTCGTCGCGCTCGCGCGCGAATACACGCACGTGCTCGGCCCCTCGACGACGTTCGGCAAGGACGTCATGCCGCGCGTGGCCGCCCTCCTCGACACCGCGCAGGTCAGCGACATCATGGCGGTCGAGAGTGCGACGCGCTTCCGGCGGCCCATCTACGCGGGCAATGTGCTCGTGACGGTGGACGTCGATGCCGGCAGCAAGATCGTCGGGACCGTGCGCACGGCTTCGTTCGAAGCCGCGGCTGAGGGCGGGTCCGCGACGGTGGACGCTGCGGCCGTCCAAGTGGAGCTGCCGAAGCACACGCGCTTCGTGTCGGTCTCGGCAGCGAAGTCCGATCGGCCCGATCTGCAGACCGCGCGTCGCGTGATCTCGGGTGGTCGCGCGCTCGGCAGCGCCGAGAACTTCAAGCTGCTCTATTCGCTCGCCGACAAGCTCGGCGCGGCGGTCGGCGCCTCGCGCGCGGCGGTCGACGCCGGGTACGCGCCGAACGATCTGCAGGTGGGTCAGACGGGCAAGATCATCGCCCCGGATCTGTACATCGCGATCGGTATCTCCGGTGCGATCCAGCATCTCACGGGCATCAAGGACGCCCGCACGATCGTCGCCATCAACAAGGATGCCGAGGCGCCGATCTTCGAGGTGGCGGACTACGGTCTGGTCGGCGACCTCTTCCAGATCGTGCCGGAGCTCGAGAAGCTCCTCTGACACGACGAGGCCCGCCGGGGCGTGCCACCCCGGCGGGCCTGTGATGGGTCGGAACGGAGGTGCTCAGGCCTGCGCGTGGAGCGTCCAGAGGTTCGCCAGGCGCTCCAAGGTCGGATTGCCCTTCACCGCCTTGAACGCCTTGCGCGCCTCGTCCTTGCGTCCTGCGCCGAGCTGCGCGATGCCCAGCAGCAACTGCGCGTTCGCCGGGTTCGACAGCCCGCCCTTGCTCAGCCCGCGCTGGAGTGCCGCGGCGGCCTTGTCATATTGCTGGTAGCCGAGATAGGCCACGCCGACGCTCACGTCCTTGTCGCCCGTCTTCGACGCGGCGGCATCGGCGTCGGCCTGGGCGAGGCTCGCCTGGGTGGTTGCGGCCGCCTTCTTCGCCGTCTCCAGCAGGCGCTTGTTGCGATCGATATCGCGCTGCTCGGTGAAGGCCTTGTTGTTGAAGCCCTTCTCGAGCACGGCCTGCGCTTCGCCGGGCGCGCCGGCTTCCAGGGCGAGCTGCGCATATTCCGTGTAGTCGCTCGGCTTGGTCAGCACGCCGACCGCCGAGGCGAGCCGGTAGACCTGCAACTGCTGCTGATCGTTGCCGCCGCCGCCATCCTGCGTGTGGTACATGGCGGTCATGAGGTTTTGCCAGTACTGCGGCTTCGGGTAGTACGCGACCAGGCGCTCGTACGTGCGCTGCAGGCAGGCGTTGTCCTCGGTCCTCAGGCAGGCGTTCTGCACGAGATTGAGCGTCTGCTCCTTCGGCCGCCTGCCCGCTTTGATCTGGCTCTCGACCTGCGCCGGGATGAATTTCGAGGCTGTCTTGTAATCACCCTTCTGGTAATACGCCTGGCCCATCAGGGTGTAGGTGTCCTCGTCGGCGTAGCCGTCCTTGCTCATGCGGTCGCCGAGCGCGAGCACCTTGTCGTAGTTCTTCAGCGTGTACTGGATCTGGAAGAGCTGCTTGACGCGCTTCTGCTTGTCCGATGCCGAGTTGTACTTCGAGTCGAGGTCCGCCTCGATGACCTTCGCCGCCTCCGCCAGGTTGTTCGTCTTGACGTACGCGTAGCTCAGCATCTCGTTGGCGAGATGCTCGTCGTAGTCGTTCTTGCCCGGCAGATTCTGGATCTCTTTCAGCTTCGCGATCGCGTCCTGGTACTTCTTCGCATCGAGCGATGCCTTGGCGGCCTGCAGGGCTTTGCCGCCCGCCTTGGTGTTCATCGGCTTGTCGGCCGCGGCGGCAGGCGATACGGGTGCGAAACCGAGTGTGCAAGCGAACACGACGCTCAGTGCGAGCGCCGTCAGGGTGTTCGAACGAATCTTCATAGTGTTTGCTGGGGAGGCTTCAGAGCTGGCCGAGCACGTACTCGGCCGCGGATACTTTGAACTGTCCTGGTGCTTCGACGTGTACCTGCTTGGCGACGCCGTCGTCGACGAGGATGGCGAAGCGCTGGCCGCGAGTGCCCATGCCGAAGCCGCGGGCATCGAGCTCGAGGCCGAGAGCCTTGGCGTACTCGCCGTTGCCGTCCGCGAGCATCAGCACCTTGTCGCCGACGTTCGAGTGCTTGCCCCAGGCATTCATGACGAACACGTCGTTGACGGCCATGCAGGCGATCGTATCGATGCCTTTGGCCTTGAATTCAGCGGCATGCTGCACGAATCCGGGCAGATGCTTCGCGTCGCAGGTGGGTGTGAACGCACCGGGGACCGAGAACAGCACGACCTTCTTGCCCTTGAACAGCTCGTCGGTCGTGACGTTCTTCGGGCCGTCCGTGGTCATCGTCTTCAGCGTGCCCGAAGGCATGCGGTCGCCGGCCTTGATCGTCATCAGCAGCAATCCCTCGATTGAATGCGCGCTATTTGCGCGTGGTGTCGTCGCCCGCCGAGGCCGTGCGCTCCGGCGTCGCCTGCCGCGCGTGCAGGCTCCACAGGTTCGCAAGGTGCTCGAGCTTCGGGTCGCCCTTCACGGACTTGAAGGACTTCTGCGCCTCCTCCTTCTTGCCGGCGCCGAGCTGCGCAATGCCGAGCAGCAGTCGCGCTTCCGCTTCGTTATGCACGCCGGGCTTGCTGAGGCCGCGCTCGAGCGCCTCCACCGCCTTGTCGTATTGCTTGTAGCCGAGATACGCCAGGCCGACGCTCACGTCCTTGTCGCCGGTCTTCGCAGCGGCCGCATCGCTCGCGATCTTGTCCAGGCCGGCCTTGTCGCTCTCGGCCTGCTTCTCCGCGGAGTCGAGCAGCCGCTTGTTCTTGTCGAGCGAGCGCGCATCCGAGAACACGTTCTTCTGCAGGCCCTTCTGCAGGATGCTCACCGCTTCGCCCGGCGAGCCCGCTTCGATGGCGAGCTGCGCGTACTCGGTGTAATCCTCCGGCCGCTTCAGGACATCCACCTCGGATGCGAGGCGATACACGTTCAGCAGCCCCTTCTCCGTCTGACCCTGCTGCTGGAACATCGAGTACAGCAGGTTCTGCCAGTATTCGGTCTTCGGGTGGTAGGCGACGAGCTTCTCGAGAGCGTCGGTCGTGCACGCGTCGTCGTTCTGCTTGACGCAGGCGCTCATGAGCAACTGCAGCGTCTGCTCCTTCGGCTCCTTGCCCGCCTTGATCTCGTCGTTGACGTAGTCGTCGATGAATTTCTGCGCGCCCTTGAAATCGTTCTTGATGTAGTAGGCCTGCGCGACGAGCGTGTACATGTCGTCGTCGGCGGCGCCGTTCTTGATCGACTTCGTGCCGTAGTCGATGGCCTTGTCGTAGTTCTTGATCTGGTAGTTGACCTGCGCCAATGCCTTCAGGCGATTCGCGGCATCAGCGGGATCAAGGAAGCCAGCGTTGTAGCCGAGCTCCAGGTATTTTGCCGCCTGCGCATAGTCATTGAGACGCACGTACGCGACGCCGAACAGCTCGTCCATCACGAACTCATCGTAGGGCTTCTTGTCCGGGTTGCCCTCGACTTCCTTCAGCTTGGCGATGGCGCCCTGATAGTCCTTGGCGTTCATCGCGTCCTGCGCCGCCTTGAGCGGCTTGGCCACGGCTCTGCTGACGGTCTGCTTCTGCTCCTTGTCCGCCGCGAAGGCCGCGGTCGACACGCCCGACGCCCCAAAAACGACGGCGCTCAGCGCGAGCGCCGTGAAGAACTTGGCTGTCGATCTCATGCTACTCCCGTGCTATTCACGAAACTCCGAAGTGTTGACGAAACCGATCTTCTTCATGCGGTTCCGCTGAGCGGCGGCCAGCACCTGCGCCACCACGCCGTACTTCGCGCGGCGATCGGGACGCAGATGGATCTCGGGCTGCGGCTCCTTGCTCGCTTCCGAGCGAAAGTACTGCTCCAGAGTTTGAATGCTCGGGACGACCGTGCCGTTCCAGACGACGGTCCCGTCGAAGTCGACTTCCAGATCGATGACCTCAGGCCGGGCATCCGGCGGCGGGGGATTGTTCGCCTGCGGCATGTCGAGCTTGACCGCATGCGTCATGATCGGGATGGTGATGATGAACATGATCAGCAACACCAGCATGACGTCGATCAGCGGCGTCGTGTTGATGTCGCACATTGCACCGTCATCGCCGCCGGTGCCTACGTTCATTGCCATGGTCTAGTCTCTCCTCAGCGCGGGGTGCGGGGACGGCGGTCAGCCTCGGGCTGCCGCCGCCGCCGCGGCTCCGCTACCCACCGGCGGCTCGGTAATGAACCCCACCTTCACCACACCGCCTCGCTGAATGGTGTAGATCACGCGGCCCACCGCTTCATACCGCGCATCTTTATCAGCTCGGATGTGCAACTCGGGCTGGGGTTTCTTCACGGCCGCCGCCTTGACCAGCTCCAGCAGCTCGGCCCGGCTCGGAACCGCCTTGGTATTCCAGTAGACGTTGCCCTTGGCATCCACCTCGACGGTGATGTTCTCGGGCTTCGTCTGCGTTGGAATGTTCGCGGCCTTCGGCAGGTTCTGCACGACGGTATGCGTGATCACCGGGATGGTGATCAGGAAGATGATCAAGAGCACCAACATCACGTCGACCAGCGGCGTGGTGTTGATGGTCGAGTTCAGCTCCGCCTCCTCGCCTTCTGCCGGTCCTACATTCATCGCCATCTGCGGCTTCCTCTGGAACTTCGGTCAGGGTCTCAACGTGCGTTCATCGAACGCGGGGTTACTTGCGAACCGCTGCCGCAGGCTGCGCCACGGGACGCGCGGCACCGCCGGTCGACACGGCATCGCCGCTGCCGCCCACGCGGGCACCGCTGATCAGGTACGCATGGAGGTCGGCGGTGAAGTTCTTCAGCCCATCCTGCACGCTCTTGTTGCGGCGGATCAGCCAGTTGTAGCCGAGCACCGCGGGCACCGCGACGGCCAGACCGATGGCGGTCATGATCAGCGCTTCACCGACGGGGCCGGCCACCTTGTCGATCGACGCCTGACCGGCGAGACCGATGTTGATGAGGGCGTGATAGATGCCCCACACCGTGCCGAACAGACCGACGAACGGGGCGGTCGAGCCGACCGTCGCGAGGAACGCCATGCCCGACTGCAGC
>DASZSB010000132.1:0-5535 GCA_035548835.1 Gammaproteobacteria bacterium
CCCGGCGCCGGTCTTGCGGATCTTGTTCCAGGCTTCACGCACGCTGGTGCTGCCGCCCGTGATCTGCCCGCCGAGCAGGCTGTTCACGTACACGTCGCCCGGCGGCGCGGCTTCGAAGCGGATGCTGTCGGCCGGCACGTCGAGCTCTTCGGCGACGAGCGTCGTCAGCGACGTGTACACGCCCTGGCCCATCTCCGACTTGTCGACCAGGAACGTGATGCCGCCGTCGGTGCCGATGCGCAGCCACGCGGTGGCGTCGACGGGCGCCGTCGGATTCGTGAGCGCGGCGGCCTTCGGCGCCGGTGCCGGCGCCGGAGCGCAGCCCGGCAGCTGGATGGCGACGAGCAGGCCGCCGCCCGCGACGGCGGAGTTCTTCAGGAAGTCACGACGCGTGTTCATTTCGCACCTCCGGCGAGCTCCGCGGCGCGTTTGATGGCGCTGCGGATGCGGTCGTACGTGCCGCAGCGGCAGATGTTGCCGCTCATCGCGGCGTCGATGTCGGCGTCGGTCGGCGATTTGTTGTTCGCGATCAGTGCCGCGGCCGACATGATCTGGCCGGACTGACAGTAGCCGCACTGCGGCACGTCGGCCTCGAGCCACGCGCGCTGCACGGGATGGCTGCGGTCGGCCGAGAGCCCCTCGATCGTGGTGATCGGGTTGTCGCCGACGGCGCCGACCGGCGTCTGGCACGAGCGCACGGGGGCGCCCGCGAGGTGCACGGTGCAGGCGCCGCACAGACCTGCGCCGCAGCCGAATTTCGTACCCTGCATCGCGAGCGAATCGCGCAGGACCCAGAGCAGCGGAGTGTCGGGAGCAACGTCGACTTCGACGGACTTCCCGTTGATATTGAGCGTGATCATTGTGGTCTCCCCGATTGAGCGCCGAGCAGCGGCGGGCGGACACGCCATCATACCCCTGCGCATGAAGGAAGCGCAGGCATGCGCCGTGCGCCGGCGCCGCGCGGCCCGCTCAGTTCGGTGCGATGCCGCGTGCGCGGAGCCAGTCGCTGAACCGATCGGTCCAGCCGTCCACGGGCAGGCCGCGTCTCGTCATGCCGAAGCCGCCGCTGACCTGGTCGTAGACGTGGATCTCGGCCGGCTTGCCCGCGGCCTTCCAGGCGGCGAACAGCGCGAGGCAGCCATTCGTGACGTTGAAGTGCGTCGAGCCCACGGCGATGAACAGCGGCGGTGCGTGCTCCGGCACGTCCACGTCCTGCAGCGAGGGGCCGTACAACGAGGCCAGGAAGTCCGGCGAGGCATCCGGCAGCGCGGCGAGCGCCGTGCCGACCGCGACGCCGCCGCCGGCCGAGAAGCCCATGAGGCCGACGCGCGTCGGATCCACGCGCCACGCGGCCGCGTTGCGGCGCACGAGCCGCAGCGCCTGCTGCGCGTCGGCGACGGCCAGGCGCAGAACCTCGGTCAGCGCGGCGTCGTCCGGCGCGGGGTTCGCATTCGCGCGCCGGATGTCGAGCTCCTTGCGCGGAGCGCCCGCACCGGGAGGGGGCAGCGCGCGCTCGCGTGTCATCTGCAGCGTGCGGTACTTCAGCACGAAGGCCGCCACACCCAGGCCGTTCAGCCACTCGGCCACCTGCACGCCTTCGTTGTCGATCGCGAGCAGGCGCAGCGCGCCGCCGGGGGCCACGACCACGGCGGCGCCGTTCGCGCGTGCCGGATCGGGCAAGTACACCGTCAATGTCGGCTCGCTGACGTTCGTCACGATGCGTTCGCCGTTCGGCGCGCGCGTGACGCTCTCCGGTAGCGACCACGTCTCGGAGCCCGGCGCCTTGCCGGGCCAGAGCCGCAACTCCTGCGGCGCGGCGCCCGCGCCGGTCGCGTGCAGCAGCGAGGCCGCGAGCACTGCGATGGCGGCGTTCGTTCGCATCGGCTCGCTCAGCGATGCCGGTCGAAGAAATCGAACACGGCCGGCCACACCATCGGCACCATGCCGCCGTGATCGGCGTCCACTTCCGTGTACGCGAAGTCGAAGCCGCGCTCGCGCAGGTACTTCGCGAGCCTGCGGCTGCCTTCGAGCGACGGCGTGGCGCCCGTGCCTTCGGTCATGAAGATCGGCAGCGGCTTGATGCGCTCGAAGGGATACGTCTCGTCGACGAACGGGCCCGACATCGGCGCGATCGCGCGCCAGCGCTCGGGGTAGCGCGCCGCGAGATGCCACACGCCGCCGCTGCCCATCGAGTGACCCGCGAGGTACGTGTGCCGGCGATCGGCGCCGTAGCGCTCGGTGACGAGCTCGAGCGCGGTGATGACCTCGAGCTCGCTCAAGTCGAGCGTGCGTTGCCGTTCGGGTGTCACGGCCGCGCGCTGCTGCGCGGCGACGGTGTTCTCGCCGAACACGGCGGGCAGGCGCAGCGGATTGCCGTAGGCCCCGAGCGGCGTGTGGCCGAGCGGCGAGACCACGATGTAGCCGTGCTGCTCGGCGAGCCGCGGCAGCAGCCCGTCGCTGGAATCCATGTACGAGTTCTCGTTGGCGCCGGCGCCGTGCAGCATCAGCAGGATCGGCAGCGACGCGTGGCCGTCCCAGGTCGTCGGCACGTAGAAGCGCAGCGGCATGCGCTCGCTGGTCGGCGCGAAGAGGTACTCGAGGTGGCGGTTGCCGGTTTCGGTGGCCGTCGCGGCCGCGGCGCGACCGCTGCACAGGGCGGGCAGCGATGCTGCGGCAGCGCACGCGGCCAGGCGGCGGATCGCGTCGCGTCGGTGCATGGGGCCTCCGGTCAGTCGGCGTCGCAGACGAACGATGGGTCTCGGCCGGCCGGAGTATAGCGCGCGTCGGCGCGCCGGTAGCCCTCGCTAGGCCTGTGGGGCGCGGGCCGCGAGCAACCGGTGCTGCGCAGCGCCGTTCGCGATGCGGACGTAGGCGGGCAGCATGTCCTCGGTCGCGAGCTCGAGCATTACGCGGTTCTCGACCCAGAACTCGTAGAGCTCGAACAGACGCACGCTGCCGGGTCCGCGCCAGAAGTGCCGGGTGCGCCAGCCTTCGCGCGCCCCGACCCGCTCGATGGTGGCCCGATCGGTCTTGACGGAGATCAGCGCGTGGAACGCGACCGCGCGCGGCGCCTCGCCGAGCCGGCCCGCGCCCATCGCGTCGCCTTCGCCGGGCTCGAGCAGCGTGCGCTCGTCGTACACCTCGATGCCGCTGCCGAAGCCGTCTTCCTGGTACACGACCCAGGCGCCGGGGAACGGTCCGACGAACGGGCCGGCATAGCCCCCCAGCACCTCGGCCAGGACACGCGCCACGTGCTCGGGATCGCGGGCCGGAATCGACACATGGTGAATCATCGGCTACCCTCATAGTTCGGAAGACTGACCAATATAGTCAGGTAGACTGACCAAAGATGTCAAGCTCCAGGAACGATCCGGATCGCGGTCCGCAGCTCGGCGCGCTGCTGCGTCTTGCGTCCCAGGCCATGACGGAACGTCTGGCGGAGTGGATCGCGGCCTCGAAGTTCGACGGCATCCAGCCGGCGCACTCGGCCGCGATCCAGCCGCTGTGGGATCTGCCGGAGGGCACGCGCATCACCGCGCTGGCCCGTGCGGCGCGCATCACGAAGCAGTCGATGAGCGCGCTGGTCACGGAGCTCGAGCACGCGGGCTACGTCGAGCGCGTGGCGGACCCGGACGACGCGCGCGCGACCTGCGTCCGGCTGACGGCGCGCGGCCGCGCCTACGGCCGCGCGGTGCGGGCGTTCGCGCGCAGCGTCGAGGCCGAATGGGCTGCCAGCGTCGGCGCGGACCGGATCGCGGAGCTGCGGGCCACGCTCGAGCTGCTCCGGGTCAAGGTGCTGCGCGGCGGGGAAGGCTGAAGGCACCGGGCGTGTCGATTTCCCGCCCGCGTCGTTCGGCGAAGGAAGTGCTCGGCGGCTATGCGCTCTGCAAGGCCGCGTCGAAGGAGGAGATGGTCGAGCTCACGCGGCGGTTTCTGGAGGTGGCCGGGCAGGGCAGCTGCGAGACCTACCGGCTCTACGAAACACCGGCCTAGGCTTGGCTCTTAGCGGGCGGTGTCGTTGCCGAGCGTGGCGGAGTCGAGCAGCGCCTTCGCCGCGTCGCACACCACGGCGATCTGCTCGCGGCCTTCGTGCAGCAGGCGGGCCGAAAACGCGCCGCGGAACAGCAGCATCAGCGAGTCGCCGAGCTGGTCCGGGTTCTTCGCGCCCATCTCGCGGCACAGCGCGCGCATGCGCTTGCCGAGCTCGACCTTGTGCTCGCGGATCACGCGTCTCGCCGGGTGATCCTCCTCGAGCTCGACGGCCGCATTGGCCATCGTGCAGCCCCGCTCGGCGGCGTCGCTCGTGAGCTCGTCGCGGAACGAGGCGAACAACGCTTCGATCTGCGTGCGGGGCTCGCCGGGGTGCTGCGCGACGATCTCGTCCCACCACTGCGACCAGCGATGCGCCTGCTCCTCGAGCACTTTGACGATGAGCTCGTCCTTCGACTCGTAGACGCGGTACAGCGTGACCTTGGTGGTATTGGCCTCGGCGGCGATGGCATCGACGCTCACGCCGCGGATGCCGGACTTGTAGAAGAGCTTCTTCGCGGCTTCGAAGATCCGGTCGCGCGCGCACGCCCCCTCGTCGCACTTCGAGTCGGGCTCGAACGGCGAGATGGCAGCGATTTGCTTTTGCGGTGTTGACATGTAACTAACCGGTAAGTACCATGCCGAGTAACTGAACGGTATAGTAACACCGCTCGGGACCGGATGCGAGACCTTGGGAGCCGTTCGAAAGCGGTCGCGCACCGGGTGGATGACTTACCTAACCCCCTAATAATACAAAGGATTGTCATGGATTCTCGCAATGGATTGCCCCTTTTGGCAATGGGCTTGGTCACCTTGGCGGCGGCCGGTTGCAGTTCCGGCCAGGCAGGTAGTGCGCCTCCTTCCCCCCCGGCGCCCGAAGTCACAGCCGCCAAGGTGCTTTTTAACGAGGTCAGGGACTGGGCCGATTTCACCGGTCGGCTCGAGCCCGTGGAGCGCGTCGAGGTCCGGCCCCGCGTGGGCGGCTTCGTCGAGAGCGTCGCCTTCGTCGAAGGCGCCGAGGTGAAGCGGGGCCAGCTGCTGTTCACGATCGATGCGCGGCCGTTCCAGGCGACCGTCGATCGTCTACGGGCCGAGCGCGACCGCGCGGCGGCGGAGCTCGCGCTCGCGCGTTCCACCGCGGACCGTGCGCGGCGGCTGCTCGAGCAGCGCGCGCTCTCGCAGGAGGAGTTCGAGCAGCGCGTGTCCGGCGCCACCGTGGCCGAGGCATCGCTCGCGTCGGTCAAGGCCGCGCTGCAGGCCGCCGAGCTCGATCTGTCGTTCACCCGCGTGACGGCGCCGATCGCCGGCCGCGTGTCGCGCGCCGCGGTCACTGCCGGCAATCTGGTCGAGCCGTCGACCGTGTTGACCACGCTCGTGTCCGTCTCGCCCGTGTACGCGTACTTCGACATCGACGAGCAGACCTACCTCAAGAACTCGGGTCCTGGCGGCAAGGCCGACGTGTATGTCGGTCTCATCGACGAGGACGGGTACCCGCACGCGGCGAAG
>DASZSB010000133.1:0-3637 GCA_035548835.1 Gammaproteobacteria bacterium
CTTCGGCAAGATCACCTTCGGCGTGGACGAGCGCGGTGAGGTGGGTCTGCTCACCCGCAACATCAAGATCCAGGCCTCGGCGGATGCAGAACGGACCCACTTCGGCGGGCATATCATGGCGATGCCGTCGAGCCACATGTATGTCGAGGGCGTCGAGCTGAACCGCATGGGCCAGCACATGACGCTGGCGCGGTATCCGATCCATTGGCACCTGGTCGGCGATGCGCAGGGCCAGTACATCAAGAACGCCTCCATCCACGACACCTACAACCGGTGCGTGACGGTGCACGGCACGAACTTCCTGCGCGTCGAGAACAACGTGACCTACAACATCGTCGGTCACTGCTTCTTCCTGGAAGACGGCATCGAGCACGGCAACGAGTTCGTGCACAACCTGGCGATCCAGATCAAGTGCCATCCCACCAAGCCATGCGTCCCGTACAACCTCGCCGCCAACGGAGAGGTCAGCGGGAATCGCCAGGCCATCAGGCAAGCCAGCTTTTCCGGCAAGGACACCCTGCTGCCCTCGGACAACACGGTGGCGGCTTACTGGATCACCAACCCGGACAACTCCTTCATTGACAACGCGTCCGCCGGTTCAGATGAGACCGGCTTCTGGTTTTCCGTGCCGATGCACCCGCAAGGTCAGTTCGCAGGCACCGAGGTCAGCAAGAACACCTGGCCGCGCCGAACGCCGCTGCGCGCATTCAAGGGCAACGTGTCCCATTCCAACTTCGACGGGTTCATGATTGACCGGCACATCAACGAAGACAACACCTTCGGTCTAGCCTCCATTCCGTTGCTGCCGTTGAAAGATCCAAACGATCTGGAGAGCGAAGCGCTGGAGACGCACTTCGAGAATCTCACCAGCTACAAGAACCGCAATGGTGGTCTCTGGGGCCGGGGCGACCTCTACGTCTACAGCAACGCGAAATTTGCTGACAACGCCATTGGCATGACGCAGGCCGCTGGCGACATCGGCACCTCACGGTTCAGTGCACGGCTGGTTGATTCGCTGGTCGTGGGCGAGACCGAAAATATCGGCAACCCCACGACACCCGAGGAAATCGCCTATGGCCGCAGCCTGCCGAAGCCGGCAATTCCGGATTTCCCCATCCGCGGCTACGAATACTATGACTACCGCGACGACGTGGTGAACACGACATTCGTGAATTTCAAGGACAACAAGCTGCGAAAGACCGGCGCGCTTTCCTTCCTGCTGTTCACGAGCGCGGGCTTAAGTACGGGAAGCACGATCAGCGGTGCGAAATTCGTCAACGCCAAGCCGGTCTATTTCCCGAAGTACGATGCCCGGTTCGATAATGACAACCGCGGCGGCGCCCAGTATCGGACCCTGTCGTTCCGCGACCTGGACGGTTCGGTGACCGGCATCCCCAATTCCCAGGTCCTGCTGCACGATGGCGAGAACGACAGCGTCGTCACCGACGACACCTGCAAGATCGAGCCGACCTGGAACGCCTCGGTGTGCAAAGGTGATATCGGCCGCCTGAATCTCTCCGACAGCCGAGGAGAACTTCCGCGCGCGGTCGATCTCGAATCGCGGACCGCCCGATTCGCTCTACTGTCTTCGATCGGTGGTGGGAGTGCTTCAAACGATCCCCTCGTTCAGGCCCAACGGGCCGCTTTGTTTTCCCGTCGTCCTCCGCAGGCGCCCATCGCGCTGGTTCGCAATGGGAAGGAATTCAAGATCTCCGGCGACCAGAGCACCGTGAAGGCCGGCACCGAGATCCAGGTGAAAACCGAAAGACCGGAAGTCACCCTCAGCCTGGCTGAAATGGACAAGGGCTCATGGGTCATCTTCGAGCTGCCGGGCTTCGCCCACGCGGCCTCCGGAACGGAGCAGAGCAGCTTGAACGCATTGCGCCAAGCGAACGAGACTTCCTGGTTCAGGGACGGGGATACCCTCTGGGTCAAACTGGTGGCGGGGCCTCCGGTCATGCAGATTATTCGTCCAACGGATCTGCAAGTCAGCATGACGGTCAGCCGATAAGAAACGGGTCGGTGTCATCACAAACCGGACGTTCCCGGCCTATGATCGGAACCTCGTAGAACGACCAGAAAGCCGACCCGTGTCGCCGACATGACGACGTCCGCTCCGTGCGCGACAGCGGGCGAATGGACGTAACATTCGGTTACAACCCGCGCCGCCGCTGGGTCGTAGACTGGTATCGTGATCACGACCACCACGCGTACAGGTGAGGCCGGAACCGGACACCGCCGCGCTGCCATGACCGACGCCGCCCACATCCTGATCGTCGACGACGATCGCGAGATCCGCACGCTGCTGCGCGACTTCCTCGAGAAGAACGGGCTGCGCGCGACGGCCGCGGCCGATGGCGACGAGGCGCGCCGTGCGCTCGCCCGCAACCAAGTCGACCTGATCGTGCTCGATCTCATGCTGCCGCACGAGAGCGGGCTTTCGATCTGCCGCGAGCTGCGCTCGACGTCCGAGATTCCGATCATCATGCTCACGGCGCTCGGCGAGGAAGTGGATCGCGTGGTCGGGCTCGAGGTGGGCGCGGACGACTACCTCACGAAGCCGTTCAGCCCGCGCGAGCTCCTGGGGCGGGTTCGCGCCGTGCTGCGGCGCACCGGCAAGGGCGCTCGTGCCGTCGAGCCCGGCAACGTGCGCGCGTACCGCTTCGCCGGCTGGCGCCTCGATACGGCGACCCGCGATCTGACGGATGCCTCGGGCACGAGCGTGCAGCTCGGTGGCGCCGAGTACCGGCTGCTCGTGACGCTGCTCGCGAGCGCGCCGAAGCTGCTGTCGCGCGCCGAGCTCATGGAGCTCGTGCGCGGACGCGAGCTCGATCCGTTCGATCGCAGCATCGACGTGCGCGTGAGCCGGCTGCGCCAGACGTTGCACGACGACGCGCGGGCACCCCAGATCATCAAGACCGTGTATGGCCAGGGCTATCTGATCGGCGTGCCGGTCGAGCGGGAGGTCTCGTGACCGTCCGTCTGCTGCCGGATTCGCTGTTCGGCCGCCTGCTGACGGCGCTTCTGATCACCGTCGGCGTCACGCTGCTCGTGGTCGTTGCGTTGCTGCTGAGCGAGCGCCGCGATTCGTTGTTCGTCGGCAGCGATGCGGCTGCGATCGTGAACGTCATCGACACCACCGCGCAGCGCCTGGCCAGGCTGCCGCCGGAGCAGCGCGAGCTCGAGATCGAGCGGCTGCGCCGCGAGCCGCTCGCCATCGAGAGACCCGTGCAGCCGCGCCCGCAGCGGCCGTCCGGTGCCGAGGCGGCGGAGAACATCCGCGTGCTCCAGTCGCGGCTCAAACGCGCGCTCGGCTCCGGCTACTCCATAGAAGTGAAGCCGGCGCGGCCCGGGCCGGCGGACGTGATCCGGCTCGGACCGGAGCGGCGGTTCGAGCGGATCGCGCGCGAGTCGGGCGCGGCTCCCGGCGAGCGCGGGCCCGGTCCGCGCGACGAGGCTCGCGTGCCGGGAGGCCCGGGCGGCCCCGGTGCTCCGGCCGGCCGGCCGCTGGGCTTCGGGTTGCGCCAGCTCGACGTGACGGTGCAGCTGCCGGATGGCGGCGATGTCACGTTTCGCACGGAAATGCCGCGTCCGTCGCCGGGCCTGCCCTCGGGGTTGCTGCTCGAGCTCGGCCTGA
>DASZSB010000134.1:0-11953 GCA_035548835.1 Gammaproteobacteria bacterium
CCGCGCTTCAGCTTTACTTCTCGATGTCGAGCAGCTCGACTTCGAACACGAGCGTCGCGCCACCCGGAATCGGGCCCGAGCCCTGATCGCCGTAGGCGGTGTCGGACGGGCACACGAGCTTGGCCTTGCCGCCGACCTTCATTTTCTGCACGCCTTCGGTCCAGCACGGGATCACGCCGTTCAGCGGGAACGAGATCGGCTGGCCGCGCTGCACCGAGCTGTCGAACACCGTGCCGTCACGCAGCGTGCCGTGATAGTGCACCTTGACCGTGCTCGTCGCCGTCGGGCTCGCGCCGGTGCCGTCCTTGATCGGGATGAAGATCATGCCCGACTGGCTGCGCTGCGCCTTCGGCTCCTTGGCCATCTGTGCGAGGAACGCGCCGGCCGCCTGCTTCTCGACCGTCGCAGCCGCTGCCTGGCGCTCGTTGACGAGCCCCTGGATCTTCGGGCCGTACGTGTTCAGATCGACCTTGGCCTGCTTGCCGAGCACAGAGTCGTTCAAGCCCGCCGTCACGAACGCGAGCTCCGCCGCCGTCAGCTTGAAATCCTTGATGTTGCCACCGATGGCGAGCCCGAGCGCGTAGAGCGTCTTGTCCTGTTCGGTCTGCAAGTTCTGAGCCTCGATGGATGTGACAACGGACAGGCCGCACGTTAGCACGAGGGCGAGCGTGGCATAGCGCATGGAATGGTTCTCCTTGTGCCGGGTCGGCACGAAAGGCAGCACGCTAGCCGAAAAGCAGGGACAAAGCCATTACCGGCACCTAACGGAAGCGTAAGTAGCCGATCCTGTTGCGATTACCGTCGGCGTACCACAGGCGGTTCGTGAGCCGTGCCGGGGGCTGCCGATCGCTGCCGGCCGTGAGTCCCACGGCGCGCGCATTCGGCGGCAGCGCGAACTCGGTGATCGCGCCGGCGGGTGTCACGCGGCCGAGCGCGGCACCCTTCGTGTACCAGACGTTGCGATCCGGCCCCACGGCCACGTTCGTCGGAGAGCCCGTCGGGCTCGGGATCGCGAACTCCGTGATCTGCCCCGTCACGGTGATGCGGCCGACGCGATTGCCGCCGACGACGCGACCGTCGATCGTGCCGTTCAGCTCGATGAACCACAGCGCGCCGTCGACGCCCGTCGTGATGTCGCCGGGACCGGAGTTCGGCCGCGGCAACGGAAACTCCGTGACTTCGCCGGCGGGTGTGATGCGCCCGATCTTGCTCGCGTGAAACTCCGAGAACCAGATGTTGCCGTCGGGTCCCGCGGCGAGTGCGCGCGGCCCGCTGCCCGGTGTCGGAATCGCGAACTCCGTGATCTCGCCGGCGGGCGTGATGCGGCCGATCCTGCCCGCCGCGAACATGCCGAACCAGATGTTGCCATCGGCGCCGAGGGCGATCGCCCGCGGCTGACTGTCGCGGGTGGGGATCGCGAACTCCGCGATCTCCCCCGCCGGCGTGATGCGCGCCATCTTGCCGGCCGCGTGCTCCGAGAACCACAGGTTGCCGTCGGCACCGAGCGCGATGATGCGCGGCGCACTGTCGCGCGTCGGCACGGCGAATTCGGTGAGATCGCTACCGTCGGGCCGCATGCGGCCGATGCGGTTGCCGTTGCTCTCGGTGAACCAGACCGTGCCGTCGGGCGCGATCGCAATGGTGGTCGGACTGCTCATCGCGTGCGGCAGCTCAAACTCGGTCACGGTGCCTTCGGCGGCGAGTCGCTCGCCCGGCGCGAGCCAACGTTGCTCCGTCGTCGCACACCCGGCCGTCGTCACCGCGATCATCGCCGCCACGGTTCCCTTCCGCATCCGCGCGCTCCCCGCGAAAACCCGACGCGCGATGGTATCGGCTGGCGCCGGGAGCCACCAGCGCGGTCCACGCGTTCGATCTACTCAATGAATCATAGCGATCGTTATATACCGTTTGCCGAATATGCGGGGACGCCCTAGCATGCCAACCCATCGAAACCACCCACGATCGGCAACCAGGAGGATCGAAACATGTTGACCGTAGGCGACCGTCTGCCGCAGTTCTCCCTGAAGGCCACCGTGTCCGAGGAGCTGGACTCGGCCTTCACCACCATCGACAACCAGACGTACGCGGGCAAGTGGCTCGTGCTGTTCTTCTGGCCGAAGGACTTCACGTTCGTGTGCCCCACCGAGATCGCGGAGTTCGGGCGCAAGAACGCAGAGTTCGCCGATCGCGACGCGCAGGTGCTCGGCGCCTCGGTCGACAGCGAGTTCGTGCACCTTGCGTGGCGCAAGGATCACAAGGACCTGCGGGGGCTGCCGTTCCCGATGCTCGCGGACATCCGCAAGGACCTGAGCGGCGCGCTCGGCGTGCTCGACGAGGAAGGCGTGGCCAAGCGCGCGACGTTCATCGTGGACCCGCAAGGCGTGATCCGCTTCGCGTCGGTCACGGACATGAACGTGGGCCGCAACGTCGGCGAGGTGCTGCGCGTGCTCGACGCGCTGCAGACCGACGAGCTCTGCCCCTGCAACTGGCAGCCGGGCCAGGAGACGCTCAAGGCCGCCTGATGCACCGCCGGCCGGAGCGCCACCGCTCCGGCCGGCCCGCAAAACCGCACCGAGGAAACCCGCATGGATGTCACGCACCTGAAGAACCTGATCCCCGACCACGGCAAGGATCTGAGGCTGAACCTGAGCACGGTGCTTTCCCCCGAAGGCGCCCCCGGTCTCAGTGCGGCGCAGATCGCAGGTATCGCGCTCGCGAGCGCGATCGCCGCGCGCAACCCGGTCGTGCTGGCGGAGATCGAGGCGCAAGCCGCGGGCGTGCTCGACGCCGCCCATGTGAACGCGGCACGCGCGGCCGCGACGATCATGGGCATGAACAATATCTACTATCGGTTCGTGCACCTCGTCGGCAACGACGAGTACAGCAAGCTGCCGGCGCGGCTGCGCATGAACGTGATCGGCAATCCCGGCATCGACAAGACCGATTTCGAGCTGTACTCGCTCGCCGTGTCGGCGATCAACGGCTGCGGCGCCTGCGCCGCCGCGCACGAGCGTGTCGTCCGGCAGGGCGGCATCGGCGCCGACGGCGTGCACAGCGCCGTGCGCATCGCGGCCGTGATCCACGGCGTGGCCGTGGCGCTCGAAGCGACCGCTCCCCCGGCCGGGGCCAGGCAAGCCGCCTAGCCCCGACCAAGGCCCGCGCCTCACCCCCCCCCGGGGCGCGGGCCTTTTCTTGCCTGGCTTGCGCGCGGCTGCGAAGATGCGTGGCCATGCCCCGGCCAGCACCGCTTCTCGCGAGCGCCGCGGTGGCCTTCGCGGCCGCCGTCGCCTGTGTTGCCTGGGCCGAGCGCCCGAACGCCGCCGCACAGTGGTGGTCGCCCGGCGAGGGCCGCACACTGCCCGCGAGCACCTCCTACGCAAACGAGCACGGCCGCCTCGGCATCCTGAACACGAGCGGCGCCATCGACACGCGCGTCCAGCCTTTCTTCGAGCCGCTCGGCACGAACGGCCGCGCGTGCGTCACGTGCCACCAGCCCGAGGACGCGATGAGCCTGTCCGTCGACAGCGTCCGCGCGCGCTGGGACGCCTCGGGTGGCCGCGACCCGTTGTTCGCCGCCATCGACGGCTCGAACTGCCCGCATCTGCCGCAAGCCGAGCGCGAATCGCACTCACTGTTGCTCGACCGCGGCCTGATCCGCGTCTTCCTGCCGTGGCCGCCGCGCGCACGCGACGGCTCGGTCGTGGAGCCGGAGTTCACGCTCGAAGTGGTGCGCGACCCCACGGGCTGCAACACCCACCCCGTGTACGGGCTCAAGAGCCCGAATCCGACCGTGTCGGTGTACCGCCGGCCGCGCATGGCCGCGAACTTGAAGTACGTGACGGCCGCGGAGTTCGGCGTCACGCCGTTCAGCATCAAGGATTCGCGGCCGGCCGCACGCGATCCCGCCACCGGCAAGCTCGTGAACATGAACATGATGGCCGACGCGCGCGAGCCGACGCTCGCGACGCAGGCCGTTTCCGCAGCACTCGGCCACCTCGAGATGCCGAAGCCGCCGGCGGCGGACGTGCTCGAGAAGATCTTAGGCTTCGAGCGCCAGATCTACGTGGCGCAGAGCTGGGACGCGAACGCCGGCGACCTCACCGAGCCCGGCGGCCCGCCGGCGCTCGGACCTGCGGCGATGGCCAACGGGCGTACGTCGGTACTCGGCAACAACACGACGGCCTACGTGTTTCCGATGGGCGACGTGTGGCGCTCGCTGCCGCGCAACGGCAACGCGGCACACGACGCGCAGGCCGCCGCGCGCGAATCGATCGCGCGCGGCCACGACGTGTTCTTCTTCCGCACGTTCTGGATCAAGGATGCCATGCACATCAACACGGTGGGCCTCGGCAATCCCATCAAGCGCACCTGCTCCACGTGCCACGGCATGCACATGACCGGCATGGACACGGCGAACGGGTGGATGGACATCGGCACGACGAACCTGCCGTGGGCCACCGAGAAGCCGCTCTCCCCCTGGGCGAAGGAAAAGCCCGAGATGCCGCTGTTCAAGATCACCTGCGACAAGGCGCCGGCGCCGCATCCGTTCCTGGGCAGAGTCATCTACACGCAGGACCCCGGGCGCGCGCTGATCACGGGCCGCTGCAACGACGTCGGCACGATCGTGCTGCAGCAGTTCCGCGGGCTCGCCGCACGCGCGCCCTATTTCTCGAACGGCTCGGCGCGCACGCTGCGCGAGCTCGTCGACTTCTACGACCGGCGCTTCAACATCCAGTACAGCGAAACCGAGAAGCAGGATCTCGTGAACTTCCTGGCCACGCTATGAGCGCCGCCCGCTGGTCGCTGGCCTGCCTCGTGCTCGCCGGCGCGGCGACGGCGGCCGAGCCGCCCGCGAATCACCGCAACTTCGTGAGCTGCCCCATCGTGCGCGACACGCCGACCGTGCCGTGCTGGCTCGCGGAGTACCACGGCGAGCTCTATTACCTGGGGATTCAGACCGACGTCAGCGCCGAGTTCCACCCGCCGCTGCTGGGGCACAGGGTGCTCGTCGAGGGCACCATCAAGGACGGCCCGCGCATCTGCGGCGGCATCGTGCTGGAGCCCATCAGGATCTCGCCGCTGGCGGAGCTCGACGGCACCTGCAACACGATCCTGCCCGCGGAGGACCAGTACACCGTGCCGTTCGCGCCGCGGCCGCCGGGCCCGAGCGGCGGCCGGCTCGCGTTCGACGGCACTCCGGGCACGACGCGCACCGCGCCGCCCCCGCTGACCGGCCCGCAGGACTTCGTGCTGCAGTACGACTTCGACATGCCCGTGGGCGGCCGGCACGCCGGCGTGCTCGGGCGCATCTACGACTACGCGAGCTCGCTGCGCGATCCGAAGATAGTGATCGCGTGCCAGCGTGGCGCCACGTTGCTGTCCGACGGCACATTGCTGACCGAGCGCGAGGACCTGCCGCAGCTGCGCGCACAGGAGCTGAAGAAGCTGCTGCACGGCGCCGGTCTTCCGGCCGACGCCATGCGCGTCGAGAGCTCCGCGAAGGTCGCGCCCGCCGACGGCAACGCCGACTGGCAGCAACGCCGCTGCGTCGTGCACGTCGAGCCCTGATTCCGCCCCTACAAGAAGGAATAAAAACGTGCGACACCCCAAGTCCCTGCTCTCCCTGGCCGCACTGTTGCTCTCGACCGGCGCACTCGCACAGGACGATGCCGGCAAACGCTGGCCGGTGCCGGGTGTGACGCCGCCGGGAACCGAGCTCGCCGCGGAACTGTTCGTCACGATCTCACCCGCAGTGACGGTGGGCCCCAGCGATCACGGCACGCGGCGGTTCATCCCGATCACGGGCGGCCGGTTCACGGGCAACGGCATCAAGGGCGAGGTCATGGCCGGCGGCGCCGACTGGCAGCTCTCGCGCCCCGACGGCGTGACCGAGGTCAACGCGCTGTACTCGATCAAGACCGACGACGGCGCCGTGATCGTCGTGGACAATCGCGGCATCATCGTGCCGGGGAACGGCGGTATCGGTTACGCGCGCACGAATCCGCAGTTTCACGCGCCGCAGGGCAAGTACGAATGGCTGAACAAGACGCTGTTCGTCGGCACGATCACGCCGGCCACGCAGGGCGGCGCCGTGATCATCCGCGTGTTCAAGGTCCTCTGAGGGAGCGCTGACGATGGGTACACGCACGTTCCTGCTCGGTGCACTGCTCGCGTTGCCGCTGGCCGCCGGCGCGCAGAACGCCGGATGGGTCGGCAGCTGGGGCGCTTCGCCGCTGCCCCCGAGCGCCGCCACACCGCGCTTCCCGGCCACGCCGTCGTTCGCGAACCAGACGATCCGCCAGATCGTGCGCCTCAGCGCCGGCGGCGACCGGCTGCGTCTGCGCCTCACGAACGAGTTCGGCAAGGAGCCGCTGCGCATCGGCGCCGCGCGCGTAGCGCTCGCGGACGGCACGGGCAAGCTCGTGGCCGGCACCGAGCGCACGGTCACGTTCGGCGGCAAGGGCGGCACCACGATTCCGGCCGGCGCGCCGCTCGTGAGCGATCCGGTCGATCTGCGCGTCGCGGACCTCGCGTCGCTGTCCGTGAGCCTGTACTTCCCCGACGACACGGGCCAGTGCACGTGCCACCAGGTCGGGCTGCAGGAAGCCTACGTATCGGCCGCCGGCGATTTCACGACCGGCGTGTTCGCGCCCGCGCAGACGCTCGCGCAGCGCGCGTTCCTGTCCGGCGTCGAGGTGCAATCCTCGCGCGCCAAGGCCGTCGTCGTGCTCGGCGATTCGATCAGCGACGGCGTCGGCTCCACGGCCGGCGCGAACCATCGCTGGCCCGATCTGCTGGCCGAACGTCTGAACGCGCGCGGCGGCCACTGGGGCGTCGTGAATCACGGCATCAGCGGCAACCGCGTGCTGGCCGACGGCGCCGGCCCGAGCGCGCTCGCGCGGCTCGATCGCGACGTGCTGTCGGTGCCGGGCGCGGCCTACGTGATCGTGTTCGAAGGCGTCAACGACCTCGGCCGCGCGCTCGGCCCGCCGTTACCGGGCTTCGGCCCACCGCCGGCCGCGGGCGGCCGGCCCGCGCCGCTGGTGGACCCCGTGTTCGGCTCGGATCTGCTGATCGACGGCTACCGCCAGATCATCGCGCGCGCCCACGAGCACGGCCTGAAGGTGTTCGGCGCCACCATCGCGCCCTACGAGGGGGCTGCGTATTACTCGGCCGACGGCAACAAGGTGCGCGAGGCCGTCAACGACTGGATCCGCAAGAGCGGCGAGTTCGACGCGGTGCTCGACTTCGACGCCGCACTGCGCGACCCGGCGAAGCCGACGCAGATCAAGGAAGGCTGGCACGCCGGCGATCACCTGCACGGCAGCGACGCCGGCTATCGCGTCGTGGCCGACTCGATCGATCTGAAGCTGTTCCGCTAGCGGCGAAAGCCGGGGAGGTTCCGATGTCCGATGTCGGCCCGCACCTTCTGACGGGCGCCTACCTGCGCCTGCGCCCCGACGCCTCGATCGAGCCGCTGCAGGTCGGCGCCGACTTCTGGCAGCGCCTGATGGGCGGCAAGCTCGGCAGCTTCCATCACGAGTATCTCGTGACCACGTTCGCCTACGACAAGGACTGGCCGAACTGGGAGATGCACCCGAACGGCGACGAGGTCGTCATGCTGCTCGACGGCGCCACGACCTTCGTGCTCGAGATCGACGGCCGCGAGCGGCTCGTGCAGCTCGATCAGAGCTGCTCGTACGTCGTCGTGCCGCGCGGCACGTGGCACACCTCACGCACGCGCAGCCCGTGCCGCATGCTGTTCATCACCGCGGGCGAAGGCACGCAGCACCGCCCCGCCCAGCCCTGAGGGATTCGACCGGATGATCGTGCCGGCCCGGCCGGCCGCGCTCACTTCCCCGGCTCGAACCGATCCAGGCACTCGTACGGGTGCACGGTCTCGCCCGGCTTCCACACGAAGTAGCGCTTCAGATCGAACGACTTCTCGAAGTTCACCGGGTCCGTCGTCGTCAGCACGTAGTCGAGCCGGCTGTAGTCGGCGTTCGGGATGAACCGCTCGACCGTCCTGATCTGATCGCTCTGCGGCGTGCCCTCGTGGTCGAAGTAGCCCGCCTTGATGTGATCCGTTTCGACGACCAGCGTGGTGCCCTCGAAGTGGCCGCGCGAGAAACCGAACTGCGTGTGCTCCGCCGGCGCCACATCCTTCGGATTCATGTGGATCGTGCGCACGACATCGTTCTCTTCGAGCTTCATCGTGATCCTGTCGCCGTCCTTGACGAGCTCCATCGGCAGCGGCGTGATCATGATCAGCGGCGTGCCCTTGTTGCCGCACTTCAGCAGCACGTTGTCGCGCGGGTTCCACTTCGCGAGGCCCGCCTTGGCCGCAGCCGTCAGCGGATAGCCTCCCTTGAACATCGGGAACGCGGCCGGGTCGCTCATGATGGTGGACCACACGCGGAACACGCCGTCGGCCCTGGCCTTCGCGGCCTCGACGTCGCCCTCGAGCTTCGCGCGGCCGATGATGCGGCCCGCCTTGCCCTCGGGGAAGTACGCCTGCGAGGAGCCGAACGTGAACTCGTAGCCGCTCGGCAGCAGCACGCTGCGCGCGAGGAGCTCGGGGCGATTGCGCATCGACGGCGCGCCGGCGATCGTGACCTTGTCGCCGACCATGATCGAGCTGCCGTCCGCGCCGCGGTTGCGCAGGATGCTGATCGACGCGGTCTCCGCGTCCCACACGGTCTCCGCACCCTTCTCGTCCTTCACGGACAACAGGATCTGGCCGTGCGGATTGCGCCACGACACCGACTTGATGACGCCGGTGACCTCGATGTTCTTGCTCGAATCGAAGATGCCCGCCTGACTGTGATGAGCGCGAGCGACGATCGTCACGAGCGTGAGGCCCGCGACGAGGCCCACGAGACGCATGAACCGGAGCATTGTGCGAACCCCCATTGTTTTCGGTGCCGTTCACCCCGACGGCCCTGGCGCGATTCTAAACCCGGATCGAGCCCGGCGCGCCAGCAGTTTCTGGCCCCGGTGGCCACCACGGATGCTGGCAGCACGGCTACCACGGGCGTATCGTCGCCCCGCATGCGCACCCCGCCGTTGATCATGTTGCTCGCCGCCGCCGCCCTCGCCTGCGGCGCGCAGACAGGCTGCGCGCCCAACGCCGCCGACGCCATCACGGGACGCGCAAAGGTCGTCGACGGCGACTCCCTCGAGATCGGCGCAGACCGCATCCGCCTCTACGGCATCGACGCGCCCGAAGGCCGCCAGGAGTGCCGGCGCAACGGCAAGCCGTGGCGCTGCGGCGACGACGCGGCCGCGAAGCTGCGCAGCCTCGTGCGCGGTGCGACGCTGCGCTGCACGCCGCGCGACATGGACGAGTACGGCCGCAGCGTCGCCGTCTGCCGCAACGGCAACGTCGACGTCAACGCGCAGATGGTGCGCTCGGGGCTCGCGCTGGCCTATCGGCGCTACAGCGGCGACTACGTGGCCGAGGAAGACGAGGCGCGCGGCGCTAAGCGCGGGCTTTGGGCGAGCGAGTTCACGCCGCCGTGGGAATGGCGGCGCGAATCGCGCGAGGAAACGGCGCAGAAATCGCCCCGGGTCGCGGAAGAATCAGGCCCCGTCACGCCACCGCGCGGACCCGCGGCCGGCTGCCGGATCAAGGGCAACATCAATGCGCGCGGCGAGAAGCTCTACCACACGCCGGACTCGCCCGCGTATGAAAGCACCACGATCGACGAGCGTGCCGGCGAGCGCTGGTTCTGCACCGAAGCCGAGGCGCAGGCCGCCGGATGGCGCAAGGCGGGAGCCCGCCGGTAACGCCAGAGGCGGCAACGGGCACCGAGCACGGGCACCAACCGCGCCGTCAGGCGGGCGGCGCGACGCCCCAGCCCGGCTTGTCGGTGAGCCGCAGCACACCGTTCTCGATCGTCTCGCCCGTTGCGCGGCGCGTCTCGCGCCGATCGAACGAGTACTCGAGCGCGCGCACGGTCTCGGGATGCACGCAGGCGGCGTGCATGCTGGCGGCCGTCGAGATCGGGCCCGACGGATTGTGCGGCGAGATCTCGATCTTGCCGCGCCCCATGACGAGCACGTCGAGCAACGGCCCGAAACCGCCGACGTACTTCACGTCCGGCATGATCACGTCCACCCACTTCGCGTTCGCGATCTCCTCGAACCGCTGCCGGCCCCAGAACAGCTCGCCGCCCGAGAGCCGCAACCGCGTCTTCTGCCTGAGCTCGGTGTAGGTGGGCCCCACACGGAACGGCTCTTCGAGCCAGTCGATGTCGAGTTTCTCGAACTGCGGAATCAGCTCGTAGAAATCGTGCGGTTGAAAACGCTCGTGGAAATCCACTCGTACACGCAGCTGCGGAAACTTCTCGCGCAGATGCGTCAGCAGCGTGAGGCCCGCGGCCGCCTTCTCGATCGCGTGCTCGGGGCCGTTCACGGCCTCGAACGGCGCGCACTTGTAGATCCCGAAGCCGCGCGATGCGAGCGCGCCGACGACCTCGTCGTA
The DNA here is from genome assembly GCA_035548835.1 of Gammaproteobacteria bacterium. Taxonomy (GTDB): domain Bacteria; phylum Pseudomonadota; class Gammaproteobacteria; order Steroidobacterales; family Rariloculaceae; genus FEN-1219. The sequence continues at coordinate 10,487 of DASZSB010000134.1, forward strand.
CTCTTCCGTGGTGCGCTTCTCGAGCGCGCGGTTGATCGTCGTGTACAGCGGCAGGCCCTCGAACGCGGGCTTGTCGCGGAACAGCCGCCACACCGGCACCTGCTCGCGCTTCGCGAGCAGGTCGTAGAACGCCTGATTGAGCCCCGAGTACGCGGCCTGCGTCACGAGGTCCGGCGTCAGCGCCGCAATCTCGCGCTCCTTGGCCGCGAGCCTCTCGAGCGACGGCACGAAGTCGCGATAGTGCTGCGCGAAGATCGCGGTCGCGGCCTGCTTGCAGCGCTCGTCGTCGTTGCTCTGCGAGGCTTCGCCATAGCCGGACAGCACGCCGTCGGTCACCTCGAGCACGAGCCAGTCGCCCTTCAGCCGCAGGCTCGGGTACCAGCCGTCAGGGTCCTTGATGGTGCGGAACTTCAGCTGCAGCGCTCCCGCGGAGCGCACGACCCACGGCGCGCCGAGCGCGAGCGCACCCGTGGCCGCGGCGACATCGGCGAGGAAGCGGCGACGCGAGGTTGGCTGGTCGGAACGGCTCATGGTGGCACCCCCGCGCCAGTGTACCGCCGCGACGGCGCTCCGCGGCACCGGCCGATACGACGCCGCCGCGCCCGTGCTCTAATGGCCGTCGCTCCGGGCCGCGGCGGCGCGGTCATCTCGTGCGCCGGCAACAGCGCTCACGCGCGGCTCGAGCAGTCCCCGAGGCGGAGGTGCGATGAGGAATTACGCCCTGGTCCTTGCGATCTGCTGGGTCACCTTCTTTGCCGTGTGGGCCGTGCTCGCCATGCTCGGCGGCCCCGGCGGCCGCCGCGCCCCGACACCGCTCGGCCGGGCGGTACGCCTGGTGCTGATCGCCCTCATCGTGCTCGCGTTCGTCTTCCGCGACCGGCTGCCGGTCGGCCTGGCCCGATCCACGGCCGAGGCGGCGGCCGCGAGCGGCGTCGCCGCCGTCGGCTGCGTGGTGTGCGTGCTCGGGCTCGCGTTCGCCGTGTGGGCACGCGTGACGCTCGGGCGGCACTGGGGCATGCCGATGACGCTGCACGAGCGGCCCGAGCTCGTGACGTCGGGCCCGTACCGGTACGTACGTCACCCGATCTACACCGGCGTCGGCACCATGACGATCGGCACCGCGCTCGTGTTTCCGCTCGCGGCAGTGTGGAGCGCCGCGATCATCGCGTACTTCGTCTACAGCGCGCGCCGCGAGGAGCGCGACATGGAGCGGCTGTTCCCGGACGTGTACCCGGACTACAGGAAGCGCTCCAGGATGCTCGTGCCGTTCCTGTTCTGAGGATCGTGATCGAATCGCTGGAGCCGTGCACGGCGCGCCGCCATGCTGTCGCGCGTGTCCACGCTGAACACGCTGAACAAGGTGGTGCTGTGCGCCAGCGCCGTGGCGGCGCTCGTCGCATTCTGGAAGCGCAACGATCTGCCGCAGGCCCGGGCACTGCTGCCGCAACTCGGCGCGGAGCCGCGGCA
>DASZSB010000135.1:0-5112 GCA_035548835.1 Gammaproteobacteria bacterium
CTGACACCGGCCCCGGGCGATGGAAGGCCGACTCGCGCAGAATCGCGACCCCCAGCTGATGGGCCCGGCGCCAGACGTGGAGGCGTCGATGCGGGAACATGAGGGTGATGATGGAGTGGCGGGTGGCACCCCGCGAGTGCATTTCCCCGCCCCTGTCATCGAAAGACCGCAACGATAAAGGGCCCGGAGCATCGGCCCCGGACCCTTTGTCGTCTGTCGTCTATCGTCTGTCGTCTATCGTCTGCTTCTCAAAACGTATACCGAATCCCCAGCTGCATCCGGTACGCCGATGTCGCCGTGGCGACCGAGGAGAATGTCGTCGCCGGGTTGAACGTGAACTTCGGACGTGCACCCTTCCCGTCCGGGCCCTTGGCATCCGCGACGATCATCGAGCCGGCTTCCTTCGAGTTGTACTGCAGGGCGCTGTTGTTGGCGCCCGACTGGCTCGTGATCAGGTAGCGGCCCCAGTCGGCGTTGATGAGGTTCGCCAGGTTGAACACGTCCCACTGGATCTGCAGGTCGTTCAGGCGGCTGTTCTTCACGCCGCCCCAGCTGCCGAAGAGCGACCCGATGCGCTGGCGCACCGACAGGTTCCACAGGTGGTGGAAGCCGTCCGAGCAGGAGTTGCGCTTCATGATCGTGCCGGCCTGCTCCTTCAGGCACTTGTTGCTGTTGATGAACTTCTCGAACGCGTCCTGCTGCTGCACGACCGTCGTCGCGCCGCTCGGCACGAAGATGATCTCGCTCGAGTCGCGGACGTTCTTCGGGATGTAGATCAGGTCGTTGCCGATGCCGTCGCCGTTGAGGTCGCCGCTGCTCGACCCGCCGTACGTGTAGTGGAAGCGCGTGCCGCTCTCGCCCGTGTACTGGAGCGAGAGGTCCGTGCCCGTCTTCGGGATCGTGTAGGTCGTGGAGAACACGATGCGGTGCGGCGACTCGAAGATCGACGTCCCGAGGTCCTGCGCGCTCTCGGGGGTCGCGCCGTATGACTTGCCGAACTGGTACTGCGAGATCGTCGTGGACGACGTCAGGCTCTGCACGTCGCGCGCCACCGTGTAGGTGTAGAACAGCGACGCCTCGAGGTTGTTGATGTAGCGCCGCGTGATGCCGGCCGTGAGCTGATAGGTGTAGTCCTTGCTCGAGTTGCTGATCTCGAACACCTGCGACTTGCTGTACCCGCCGCTCGCGGCGGCGGTCGTGGCGTTGTACGTGCCGCCCACCTTGACGGGCTGCGTCGGCGCGGGGCCGTACATCACGCGGCCGTGGCGGTCGACGCCCTGCGGGCCGGCGAGCGCGATGTTCTGGTAGAAGAGCTGGTTCAGGCCGGCCGAGTACATGCCCTCGAAAGTGACCACGTAGTCACGCATGAATTCCCGGTCGTAGCCGATCGTGTAGCGGAGGCTCTGCGGGAACTTGAGGTCCTTGCGCGCGAGGTCCACTTCCGAACCGGCCGCCGCGGTGAGCCCGCTGCCGCCGCACGCCGTCGGCGGCGTGCTGATGGCCGCGGCGTTGAACACCGGCGGCTTGTTGGTGCTGTTGTTGCACGTGAGCTGCTTGTAGCCCGAGTTGCCGGAGTTCTGGTACTCGTTGGCCATCCACACGAACGCGGGCTGACCGGTGAAGATGCCGACGCCGCCGCGGAGCTGGTTGCTGCCGTCGCCGGTCATGTCCCAGTTGAAGCCGACGCGCGGCGCGACCTGCCAGTTGCCCGAGGGAATCTGGCGCGTGTCGCGGCCCAGCGTGTCGAGCACGCTCTGGTTGAGGGGCGGCTTGTCCGGGAAGTACGACGCATCGGCCCGGATGCCGGCCGTGACGCTGAGGCGGCTCGTCGGCGTCCATTCGTCCTGCGCGTAGAGCGAGTGCGTCTCCTGGTGGAAGCGCACGGCGCCGTCACCCGTGGCCGGCACGCCGATCGAGTACGCCGACGCGAGCGCGACGCCGTTGCACGTGGCGCAGGTGCCGGCGAGCGAGTCGAGCGAGTTGAACGTCCACGAACCGTAGCGCTGCTGGCCGAACAGGTTGCGGACCTTGTACCACTGGTTCTGCGTGCCGACCGTCACGCGATGGTTCGACCCCACGGGGAACGTGTAGTTCTCGGTGAGCTCGTACACGTCCTGGTCGAGCTGGTTGGCCTGCGACGAGCGTTCGGCGCCGAACTGCGCGAAGACGCCATTCGAGCCGCGCACCGCGATCTGCGGCTCGGTCGGCGGCACGAACGTCACGCGGCCGTCGCGGATGTGCGTGAGGCCCGCGAAGAACTCGTTGTACGCGCCATTCGAGAACTGCGACTTCAGCTGCGCCACATACGCGCTCTTGTCCGACTTGAACGTGTAGCCGTTGTCCGTGAGGTTGAACGTCGTGCCGCCCGCACGGCTGAACACGTCCTGCTCGGCGTGCGCGTAGTTGTCGCGGATCGTCAGGATCGAGTTGTACGGCAGGCCCTGGAAGTCGAACCGCAGGAAGGCGTTGTTGAGCGGGTTCGTGTTCTGGCGCTGCGATCCGTCCGCGGCCGCGTATCCCAGCCCCTGCATGATCGACTGCACGCGCGTGAGGTCGGCGTCGGTCATGAGCTGGCCGGGCACCGTGCCGCCGGCGTACGGGCCCGAGTTCGGGCTCGTCTGCGTCTGGGGCTCGACGTTCAGGAAGAAGAGCGCCTTGTCCTTCACGATCGGACCGCCGAGCGAGATGCCGTACTGCTGCTGGCGGAAGGCGCCGAGGCCCGGCACGCTGCGCGTCAGGGCCGAGTCACGGATGTAATAGTAGGCGCTGCCGAAGAAGGTGTTCGCGCCGCTCTTGGTCACGGCGTTGACGAGCGCGCCGGAGAAGTTGCCGAAGCGCACGTCGTACGGCGACAGGAGCACCTGGTACTGCTTGACCGCCTCGATGCCGATCGACTTGCCGCCCGCCTGCCCGCCGGGCTGGCCCGTCGAGCCGAGGCCGAACAGGTCCTTCTCGGTGGAGCCGTCGATCTGGATGTTGTTGTAGCGGTTGTTGGCGCCGCCGCCCGAGAGGCCGGGGCCCGACGTCGAGATCTGCGGCGTCAGCGACACGAAGTCGGTGAACGTCCGGTTGAGCGACGGCAGCCGGTGCAGCGACGAGTCGGTGATGGTCGTGCCGATGCCGGTCTTCGACGGCGCGATGATCGGGTCCGCCGTCGCGACGATCTGCACGCCGGAGAGCTGCGTCGCCACCTCGCTCAGCGTGAAGTCGAGCTTCAGCGTCTGGTTGAGCGTGACGGCCTGCTGCTCCTTGGTGTCGGGCGCAAAGCCGATGCGGCGCGCCTGGATCGTGTAGTCCGACGCCGGCTCCACGCCGGAGACGAAGTAGCGGCCTTCGCCGTTCGTCTCCGCGGCACGGACGAGGCCCGTGCTGGGGCTCTTCACCTGGACGAGCGCGCCGGGGATCGGGTTGCCGTTCCTGTCCGTCACGCGACCGGACACGGAGCCGGTGGTGACCTGTGCCGTGCCCACGGAAGCGCCGAGGGCCAGGGCGACTGCACTGAGCGCAAGTCGCCAACGCCACGTTTTCATGCGGAATCCTCAGAGGGATGGGTGGGAATCGCCTGCACCTACGCAGTGGAAGCTAGGCACATCCGGGACGAGCGCAACGCATGGCCGGAGCCGTGACGTGGCTGAAACACGCGCGCCTCCCGCGCGCGCCCTTGACGCGTCTTCCCGCGACGTGTACGCGGCGGCCTGCGCCGCCATGGTCGCGTGACGCAACGCCGCACCGGGAGGTAATGCCGCGCCCTGCGACCTACGCGGCGGCGCGACGGCCGATCGTGAGGTAGTACACGGGCGCGCCGAGCGCGACGACCCCCAGCACGACCAGCGTGCTTGCACGGCTGTCCGGTTGCACGATCGCGTTGCCCAGCAGGTACAGCACGCTCGCGACGAACGCGAGCGGCACCAGCGGATACAGCGGCACGCGGAACGACGGCGCGTAGCCGGGCCGGCCGCGCAGACGGAAGATCGCGGCCACCGCCAGCGCGTAGAACGGCAGGAACGCCGTGACGAACGCGTCCGCCAGCGACTCGAACGACCCGATGAGCACGAACGCGCTCCCGAGCACCGCCACCAGAGCCACCGAGATCCACGGCGTGCCGCGCGTGGGGTGCACCTTCGCGAACACGGGAAAGAACAACCGGTCGTCGGCCATCGCGAAGAACACGCGCGGGCTCGTGAGCAGCACGGCGTTGAGCGTGCCGAACGTCGAGACCATCACCGTGATCGAGACGAACGCCGCGCCACCGGTGCCCATCACGACCTGCGCAACGTCCGCGGCCACGAGCTTCGAGTGGCGGATCACGTCGATCGGCAACACCGCCATGTAGGCGACGTTCGCGGCGAGGTAGATCGCCATCACGAGCAGCGTGCCGCCCACGAGCGCGCGCGGCAGGTTCCGCTGCGGATGGGTCACTTCACCCGCGTTGTACGCCACGTCCGCCCAGCCGTCGAACGCCCACAGCGCCGACACCAGTGCGAGACCGAACGCCGCCACGCTCACGCTTCCCGCCGGCACGGCCGGTGTGAAGTGCGCGGCGCCGCCGTGCGGCAACCCGTACGCCAGCGCGACGATCACGATGAAGACCAGCCCGCCGTACTTCGCCAGCACCGTGAAGTTCACCACCGCGGCCGACGTGCGCACGCCAATCGTGTTGAAGGCGCCCGTGAGGAGGATCGCCGCCACGGCCGTCCAGCGGACGTGCATCACCTCGCTCGCGGCCTGCGGGTCGCGCCCCAGGACGCGGAAGAAATACTCGGCGAAGGTGATCGAGATCGCCCCGAGCGACGAGGCGCGGATCATCACCAGCTGCCCCCACCCGAACAGGAACGCGGGCAGCCGGCCCCAGCCCTCACGGCAGAACACGTACACGCCGCCCGTCTCGGGAAGCGCCGTCGAGATCTCCGCCAGCGTCAGCGCACCGCAGATCGCGAAGAGGCCGCCCACCACCCACACGCTGAGGAGGGGCAGCGGACCGGGCAGCTTGTCGGCAATGCCGGCGGGCGACCGGAAGATGCCCGAGCCGATCGTCGAGCCGATGACGACGGCGACGGCGCTCCAGAGGCCGATGCGGCGCTCGAGGCCGCGCGGCGCCGCGGGGGCGGCCGC
>DASZSB010000136.1:0-2640 GCA_035548835.1 Gammaproteobacteria bacterium
CCGAAGGCCGTCACGAGCGCGGCCAGTGTCGCTGCGACACGATGCACGGCCTCGTAGAACACGAGCGTCCGCCGCTCGCGCGCGAGCTCGGCGAGCCGCTCGTCGCGCGGGCCGTCGCGCCGCGGCAGAAAACCCTCGAACACGAACCGATCGGTCGGCAAGCCTGCGGCGCTGAGCGCGACGACCGCGGCGCACGGCCCCGGCACGGGCACGATGTTCGCACCCGCGTCCTGCGCGGCATGCACGAGACGCCAACCGGGATCGCTGATCAGCGGCGTGCCGGCGTCGCTGACCAGGGCCACGGACGCGCCCTCCGCGAGGCGCTCGAGCAGCTCCGGCACGCGCTGTTGCTCGTTGTGCTCGTGATACGCGATTAGCCGCGATTCCGCGGAGATACTCGATAGCAATCCCCGGGTGTGGCGCGTATCCTCGGCAGCAATGACATCGGCCTTGGCGAGCACCGCGCGCGCGCGCGGGCTCAGGTCGTCGAGATTGCCGATCGGTGTAGCGACGACGTACAGCGTGCCGTGCCCGGCCCGCGACCCCGTCATGACCGCGCTTTAGATGTGCCCATGATCGACAACCAGTTTACAGGCGCGCTGCGGCGCGCAGCCACCGTGACGCTGATGCTTGCGCTGCTCGCCTTCGGCGCGTGCACGAGCGTCACGCCCTCCGTGCGACCCACGCCCGCGGGCGGCGCGAACCTCGAAGCACGCGCAAAGAGCGCCGTCGAGGCGCGCAACTATGCGGCGGCCGCCGATCTGTATTCGCAGCTCGCGGCAGGCAGCAGCGGCGCCGCGCGCGTGGACTATCTGCTCGAGGCCGCGCGCAACGCCGCCGAAGCCGGCGACACGACGCTCGCGCGCCGCCGTCTGAACGACGCCCGCGGAGGCATGAACGCCACGCAGCAACAGCGCATCGCCGTGCTGCTCGCGCGGCTCGAGCTCAACGAGAAGCGCCCGCAGGCCGCGCTCGACATGCTGGCCGCGCTGCCGCAGCCCTTGAGCGACGCCGCACGCAGCGACGCCGCCGCGATTCGCGGCCAGGCGCTGTTCCAGCTCGGTCGCGCAACGGAAGCCGTGCGCGTGCTGGCCGAGCGCGAGCTGTGGCTGAACGACGCGGCTTCGATCCTCGCGAATCAGCACCTGATCTGGGACGGCTTTCGCCAGAACCCGGGCACGGCGCCGCTCGCCCCGGTCGGCGACAAGACGATCGACGGCTGGCTGGCGCTCGCGCCGCTGGTCACGAGCAGCGGCGCCGACCTGCGGCGCGCGCTGCTCACGTGGCGCCAGACGTACACGGACCACCCGGCCGCGGGCGGGCTCCTCGCGGAGCTGCTGGCTGCGCAGCGCGGTACCGCCTGGCCCACGCACGTGGCCCTGCTGCTGCCGCTGTCCTCGCCGCAGCGCATCGCCGCGCTGGCGATCCGCGACGGCTTCATGGCCGCGCATCTGCGCGGCCCGCACGCCGCGACCACGCAGATCCGCGTGTACGACACCTCGCAGAACAGCCAGCAGGCCTACCTGAAAGCGCAGCTCGACGGCGCCGATTTCATCGTGGGCCCGCTGCTGAAGCCCGACGTCGATCAGGTCATCGGACAGGCCGGCTTCGTGCCAACGCTCGCACTGAACTTCGCCAGCAGGCAAGGCACGTTCCTGCGCAGCTTCTACCAGTTCGCGCTGGCGCCCGAGGACGAGGCCCGGACGATCGGGGCGGCCGCCGCCGCGGCGGGGGCGAAGACGGCGCTGGCATTCGTGCCGAGCAACGCGCGCGGCTACCAGATCCGCGACGCGTTCCGCGCCGAGTTCGAGGCGCGCGGCGGCCAGCTCATCGACTGGAGCGGCTACGACCCCGGCCTGCAAGATTTCTCACAGCCCATCGCGGCGCTGCTGAATATCACGCGCAGCAATCAACGCTACCGCAGGCTCGCGGCTAACCTCAATGAACCCCTCCAGTTCGAGCCGCGCCGACGACAGGACATCGACGCGATCTTCGTCGTCGCGGATACGGCCACCGCGCGACTGCTGGTGCCGCAGCTGCGGTTCTACTCGGCCGGCGACATTCCGACGTACGCGACGGCCGACATCTACGACCCGGCCAGCAACCGCCGCGACGCGGACCTCAACGGGCTGATCTTCGCCGACGCGCCATCGCTCGTGGCGCCCGATGCGGCCGCATCCGAGCTCGGCAACGAATGGCGGTCCTACTGGCCGCAGCGCGCGAGTCAGCTGCGTTTGTACGGCATGGGGATCGACGCGTACAACCTGATCGGGGCGCTGTTCGGCAGCGATGGCGGCGCCTGGCCGATGCGCGGCCTGTCCGGAGATCTGGCGCTCGACGATCAGGGGCGCGTGCACCGCGCGCTGCCGCTGGCGGAGTTCCGCAACGGCCGGCCCGCCCCCGTCGACCGGTTGCCGGCCCCGGGGCCCAGCACGACCCGCGACCAGGCTCCTGCAACGCCCGCACTCCCGCCGTCCGTGGCGGGTCGGCAGGGGTTCGCTCCTGCAACCCCTGCACTCCCGCCGTCCGTGGCGGGTCGGCAGGGGTTCGCTCCTGCAACCCCTGCACTCCCGCCGTCCGTGGCGGTCGCCGAGCCGCGCTGAATGCAGCTTCAGCGCGGCCGACGGTGGGAGTCGCGCG
>DASZSB010000137.1:0-18308 GCA_035548835.1 Gammaproteobacteria bacterium
GCCTCGCCCGCGCCGTAGTGCGGCAGGTCGGGGCGACTCGGGTTCGGATCGCCGTTCACGATCACCACGTCGATCTTCTCGGGCGCGTCGGAGTGGCGCAGACTCGGGTGCGTGGCCCAGTCCACGCTCGTGACCTTCTCCGTGTCGAACTGCACCTCTTCCCACAGCGCGCGCGAGAGGCCGTGCTGCATGCCGCACTCGACGGTGCGCGTGAGGCCGAGCGGGTTGATCGTGAGCCCGCAGTCGTGCGCGCACACCAGTCGCTTCGTCCACACGCGGCCGGTCTCGCGGTTCACCTCGACCTCGGCGATCACGGCCACGACGGTGTTGCTGCGGTAGGTGTACGCGATGCCGCGGCCCGTGAGCACGTTGCCCTTCGCGCGCGGCTTCGGCGACGGCCGCGTGTCCCAGCCGTACGTTTCCGCGGCCGCCTTGATCACGGCCAGCGAGCGCGCCTTGCGGTACACGTCGTCCTCGGTGCTGCCGGCGATCAGGTCGAGCCTAAACTTCACGGGATCCGCCTTGGCCGCGGCCGCGAGCTCGTCGATGAACGACTCGAACGCGAACGTGACCTGCGGGCCGTTCGGGTCGCGCAGGTTGCCGGTGCGCAGCGGCGTCTCCCATATCAGCGGCAGGCCGACGACGTGCGCCGTCATGCGCTGATGCGCAATCGCGTACTGCACGGACGGCTTCTCGGCGTTGCCGGGCGCCGTCTTCGCGGGCCGCCTGCCCATGAGCTGCGCGATCAGCACCGTGTCGGGCTCGTTGTACCAGAGGTGGTTGTGGTCGAGCGCGCGCGCGTCGTAGTCGAGCGCCACGAGCTTGCCGTTGGCGTCGAGACCGCCGCGCAGCTTGAACGCGTACGGCGGGCCCTTCGTGTCCCAGGCCGTCTCCTCGTGGCGCATCCATTGCACGCGCACCGGGCGGCCGAGCTCGTGCGCCAGGAACGCGGCCTCGAAGCCGACGTCGTCCGCGGCCGTGCGGCCGTACACCTGCGGGCCGTCCATGTACACCACGCGCACCTTCTCGCGTGGCAACCCCAGGAACTGCGCCACGCCGTTGCGCTGGCCGTACGACTTCATGTCGTTCGTGTAGATCGTGAGCTGGTCCCCGGTGGGATCGGCCAGCGCGTGCGCCGGGCCGATGGCCGTGTGGCCCTGGAACGGCACCTCGTATTCGGCCTCGAGCACGTGCGCGGCGCCCTTGAGCGCGGCGTCCACGTCGCCTTTGACTTCCGGCTTCTCGCTCGACGTGGGCGTGGCGGCGCGGATGAAATCGAACAGCTTGTCGGAGGAGGGGAAGGGCTTCTCCTTCGGCGGCGTCCACTCGGTCTTGAGCTGCCGCGCGGCTTGGATGGCCTGCTCCTCGCGCTCGCACACCACGGCCACGTAGTTGCCGCGGCGCACGACCTTCACGAAGCCGGGAATGCCGGAGACCGACGACTCGTCGATGCTGCGCAGCGTGGCACCGGCCACGGGCGGCTTCACGTTGCGTGCGTGCAGCATGCCCGGCAGCTTCATGTCCACGGCCCAGGTCAGCGAGCCGTCGACCTTGGCCGGAATGTCGTAACGCTTGATCGGCTTGCCGACCGTGTGCAGCGCCTGCACGGGCTTCACGGGAGCCGTGCCCGTGGTGAAGTCCACGTTCTTGCCCGTGAGCGCCACGTTGAAGCGCTTGCCGCCGACGAGATCGGCGTACGTGACCGATTTCTTCGGGTCGGCCTTCACGAAGATCACGGCGTCCTGCACCGCGAGGGCCGCGACCGGCACCTTCAGGTGCTCCGCGCCGAGATCGAGCAGCACGCGCCGCGCTTCGGCGGCCACGCGCCGGGCGGGCCAGCCGTCGCGCTCGATCGCGTCCGAGCCGCCGGAGCCGCCCTGGTCGGGCGTGATGTCCGTGCTGCCCATGACGAGCTTCGTCTTGTCGTACGCGATGTCGAGCTCGTCGCACATCATCTGCCGGAACGCCGTGCCCGTGCCCTGGCCGCCATCGGTCTTGCCGACGAAGAACGTGGCGGTGTTGTCCGGGTGGATCACGATCCATGTGTCGAGCTTGAGGTAGTCGGGATCCGGGTACGGGCCGGCGTTCACGGCCTGCGCGAGCGCCCGCCCGCCGGGCACGGCGCCCAAACCCAGGGTCACGACCAGCGCGCCCGAGCCGGCCAGGAAGCCGCGGCGCGACAGCGCCGGGTTCGCGCTGCGCAGTGCGCGTTCGATCGCCTGCGGGAGTTCGAGTCGGCTGCTCATTTCGCGGCCTCCGTGGTGGAGCTCGACAGGGTGCCGTGCACGACGCGCTTGATGGCCTGCTGCACGCGGTAGTACGTCATGCAGCGGCACAGGATGCCTTCCATGCCCTCGCGGATCTGCGCGTCCGTCGGATTCGGGTTGCGGTCCAGCATGGCCTTGGCCGTCAGGATCTGGCCGTTCTGGCAGTAGCCGCACTGCGGCACCTGCTCCTCGATCCAGGCCTGCTGCAGCGGGTGCAGCTTGCCGTCCTTCGCAAGGCCCTCGAGCGTGGTGATCTCGCCCTGCGCCGCGCTGGCCGGTGTGACGCACGAGCGGATGGCCACGCCGTCCACGAGCACGGTGCAGGCACCGCACTGGGCCAGCCCGCAGCCGAAGCGCGGGCCCTGCAGCTTCAGGTCGTTGCGCAGCACGTATAAAAGAGGAGTGGTCGGGTCGACCTCGACTTCGTGGGTGGCGCCGTTGACGCGCAGCGAGACGGTTGGCATGGGATACCCCCGGGGGTTGGCAGATCGGCTGTAGCGCAAGACCCTAGAACAAAGCCCGGGCGAATTCAAAGGCTCCGCGCCCGGCCCCCGGGAGTCGCGGCCCGGTACACTACGCGGCATCCGAGCACACCGGGCCCCGACCCCATGCCCCGCGCGACCCAGGCCATCATCGGCGCCAACATCGTCGTCTTCCTGCTGCAGCAGTCGATGGGCGACTGGGCCATGGTCTGGTTTGCGCTGTGGCCGCTGAACGCCGCGCAGGCGTTCGGGCCCGAGGTCGGCTTCGAGCCCTGGCAGCTCGTGACCTACAGCTTCCTGCACGGCAACCTCGCGCACATCTTCTTCAACATGTTTGCCGTCTACATGTTCGGCAGCACGCTCGAGCAGGTATTCGGCACGCGCTGGTACGTGACGCTGTACTTCGTGTCGGTGGTCACGGCCGGCGTGGCGCAGCTCGGCGTCAGCGCGCTCATGGGCTCGCCGTACCCCACGCTCGGGGCGTCGGGCGGGGTGTTCGGCCTGCTGCTGGCCTTCGGCATGTACTTCCCGCAGCAGCGGGTCACGCTGCTGTTCCCGCCGATCCCGATGCCGGCCTGGCTGTTCGTGACGCTGTACGGCGGGCTCGAGCTGTTTCTCGGTGTGACCGGCACGCAGGCGGGCGTGGCGCACTTCGCCCATCTCGGCGGCATGCTGGGCGCCTTCCTGCTGATCCAGCACCGGCGCGGGGGCCCGCCCTTCGGCCGGCGCCGGTCATAACATTCTTGAGTTTCCGGCCGCGCCGCTCTGCGCGACAATGCCGGGGTTCGGTCCACCCGATGAGTCCACATGCGACGTAATGTCTGGCTCGCCGTCGTCGCCTTCGCGGGAGTTGCGGCCATCGCGGCCGTGGTCGCCACGCGACTTTCGCACCAGCGCGAGCAGGAGCGCTTCGCGCTGCTGCAGAAGTACTGCACGGATTGCCACAACCCCGACGATCTCGCGGGTGGCATCTCGTTCCAGCACATGACGCCGGAGTCCGTGCCGCAGCACCCGGCGCAGTTCGAGGCCGCGATCGTGAAGCTGCGCGGCCGGCTCATGCCGCCGCCCGGCAATCCGCAGCCCTCGAAGGAGCAGATCGACGGCCTGATCGCGAGCCTCGAGCACACGCTCGACGAGACCGCGCCGAAGCAGGTCGGGTACGTGGCGGCGCAGCGGCTCACGCGCACGGAGTACGCGCACGCCGTGAAGGCGCTGCTCGACGTCGACATCGATCCCAAGGAATACCTGCCGGCCGAGATCGAGATCCAGGGGTTCACGAACATCGCGGCCGCGCTCAGCACCTCGCCGGCGTTCGTCGAACAGTACGTGAACGCGGCCGGCGCCGTGGCGCACCTCGCGGTCGGCGAGCCGAAGCCGAAGGTCGCGAACGCATACTTCCCGCCGCCCAAGGCGAGCCAGGACGCGTACGTGCCGGGGCTGCCGCTCGGCACGCGCGGCGGCATGAAGTTCACGCACACGTTCCCGGCCGACGGCGAGTATCGGATCACGATCGGCGACTTGGGTCTCGGGCTCTATCCGCGCGCGGTCGAGACTCGTCAGACGCTCGTGGTGCTGGTCGATCGCGTCGAGCAGTTCCGCGCCGACATCGGCGGCCCCGAGGACCTCGCGCTCGTGAATCTCGGCGGCGCACCCGCGCGTGCCGAGGTCATGAGCCGCTTCAAGAACATTCCGCTGAAGGTCCCGGCCGGCACGCACGAGGTGGCCGTCACGTTCATCGAGCGCTCGCGCGCCGCGGACGACGAGCAGATCGCGGACTACGGGCCGAGCGCCGGCTTCGCGTTCTCGAGCGGACAGCGCGTGGCGGGCGTGCTCGGCGGCATCAACATGACGGGCCCGTACAATTCCACGGGCCTCACGAAGACCGAGAGTCGCAGGAAGCTCTTCGTCTGCGAACCGGAGGTCGCGGCCCGCGAGCGCGAGTGCGCGCAGCAAATCACGGCGAATCTCGCGCGGCGGGCGTTCCGCCGCCCGGTGGGTCAGGCCGACGTCGATCGGCTCATGGCGTTCTTCGATGAGGGCCGCAAGGGGCCGGGCGGCTTCGACGAGGGCATCGAGCTCATGACGACGGCCGTGCTCGCGAGCCCGGATTTCCTGTACCGCTCGATCGCGCCGGCGAAGGATGCGAACGCCGCGAGCCAGCCGCTGTCCGCGCTCGAGCTCGCGTCGCGGCTGTCGTTCTTCCTGTGGAGCCAGGGGCCGGACGACGAGCTGCTGAAGCTCGCGGAATCCGGCGAGCTCGTGAAGCCGGGCGTGCTCACGGCGCAGGTGTCGCGCATGCTCGCGGACCCGCGCGCGGAAGTGCTCGTGACGAGCTTCGCCGAAGGCTGGCTGCGTCTGGCCGACCTCGACGCCGTGCAGCCCGACAAGAACCTGTACCCCGAGTTCAGCGAAGGGCTGCGCCAGGATTTCGCGGACGAGATCCGGCTGTTCCTCGAGAGCGTGCTGCTGAAGGACCGGAACGTGCAGACGTTGCTGACGGCCGACTACACGTTCGTGAACGAACGGCTCGCGCGCCACTACGGCATCGAGGGCGTCGTGGGCCCGCAGTTCCGGCAGGTGCACCTGGACGACCCCGTGCGCCACGGCCTGCTCGGCAAGGGCGCGATGCTGCTGCGCACGTCGTACGGCAACCGCACCTCGCCCGTGCTGCGCGGCCAGTGGGTGCTCGACAAGCTCATGGGCACGCCGCCGACGCCGCCGCCGCCCGGCGTCGAGACGAACCTCGACACGCCGGAGGGCGAGCAGCCGCGGACCGTGCGCGAGCGATTGCAGCGCCATCGCAAGAGTCCCACGTGCGCCGCGTGCCACGGCGTGATCGACCCCTACGGCCTGGCGCTCGAGAACTTCACGGCCACGGGCGCCTGGCGCACGGTCGACGCGGAGGCCGGCGCCCCGATCGACGCGCACTCGGAGCTCTCGGGCGGCCGGCCCGTCGATGGCCCCGCGTCGCTGGCGGCCGCGCTGCTCGCGCGCGACGACCAGTTCGTGCAAGCGCTGACGGAAAAGCTCATGATGTACGCGACCGGGCGCGAGCTCGAGTACTACGACATGCCGCAGGTGCGCGCGATCGTGCGCGCCGCGAAGCAGCAGGACTACAGGTTCTCGGCGCTGGTCGCCGGCGTCGTGCAGAGCGACGCATTTCGCATGCAGGGTGCCGCACCCGCGGCAGAATCTTCGAATCGAGGCTCGGCGCAGGCGTCGCTCGGCGCCGCCGGCCGGTAAGGGGGTCGCGCATGTTCATCACGAAGAAGCACTTGTCCCGCCGCACGGTGCTCAAAGCCGCCGGCGTCTCCTTGAGCCTGCCGCTGCTGGACGCGATGATCCCGGCCGCCACAGCGCTCGCGCAGACGGCCGCCAGGCCCAAGCTGCGTGCCGGATTCTTCTACATTCCGCACGGCGCGATCATGTGGAACACGCCGTACGGCAAGGACGCGGACCGCTGGACGCCGAGCGGCGCGGGCGCGGACTTCAAGCTCTCGCCCATCCTGAAGCCGCTCGAGAACTACAAGCGCTACGTCGCGACGTTCGGCAACCTCGAGAACAAGCTGCCGCAGGGCTCCGTGCACACGATCGTGCCGGCCACGTGGCTTTCGAGCGTGAAGCCCGACCAGAAGGCCACGGGCGCGCACATGGCCCCCACGATCGACCAGATGATCGCGGCGTCGATCGGCGGCGACAGCGTGCTGCCCTCGCTCGAGGTGGCGAGCGAGACCACGACGCAGAGCGCGGCCTGCGGCACGGGCGCCTGCTACTACAGCTCCACGCTGTCGTTCAGGAACGCCACGACGCCGCTGCCCATGGAGTTCAACCCGCGCAAGGTGTTCGTGCAGCTGTTCGGCGCGGGCGACACGGCCGAGGAGCGCGCGACGCTCGCGCACCGGCGCGCCAGCGTGCTCGACATGATCAACGGCCGTGCGCAGGAGCTGAAGCGGGATCTCGGACCCGCGGATCAACGCGTGCTCGACGGATTCCTCGAGTCCGTGCGCGAGACGGAGCGGCGCGTGGCGAAGGCATCCGAGCGCGACCTCACCGGCATCGATCTGCCGAAGGCGCCGATCGGCGAGCTGCCGGACTTCGACGAGCAGGTGAAGCTCATGTTCGACCTGATCCACCTGGCCTATCAGGCCAACATCACGCGCGTGGCGTCGTACATCATGGTGGCCGAGGGCACGAACCGCACGTACAACCACATCGGCGTGCCGGATGCGTTCCACCCGCTGTCGCACCATGCGAACAACAAGGACCGCATCGACAAGCTCGTGAAGGTGCAGACGTACCACGTGCAGCGCTTCGCCGACTTCCTGGACAAGCTCGCGAAGACGCCGGACGGCGAGGGCTCGCTGCTCGATCACTCGCTGCTGATGTACGGCTCGAACATGAGCAACAGCGACCGGCACAACAACTATCCGCTGCCGGTGCTGCTCGCGGGTGGGGCGAACGGGCAGCTCAAGGGCGGCCAGCACGTGAACCTGCCGGAGTACACCACGTTCTCGAACCTGCATCTCACGGTGCTGAACAAGGCCGGGCTCGAGATGAAGAGCATCGGCGACAGCACGGGCGAGATCGCGGGCGTCTAGGCACTGCGGGGGCGGGGGATGGCCAGCGCATTCGAAGTGAGCCGGCGCGAGGTGTTGCGCGGGATCGCGGCGTTGTCGCTCGCGCCGCTCGCGGCGTCCGTGGCGCGCGCCGCCGACACGCTCACGGTGGCCGACGTGGCGGCCGGCATCAAGGTGATCTCCGGGGGTGGGGGCAACGTCGTCGTGCTGCCGACCGGCGCGGGGCTCGTGGTCGTCGACAGTGGGGCGGCGGCGGCCAAAGAAGAGACTCTCGCCAAGCTCGCCAAGGAAGAGGATAAGGGGGCGGGCGGTAAGGTTATTGCGCTCGTGAACACGCACTGGCATCCCGATCAGACCGGGGCCAACGAGGCGCTCGGCATGGGCGGCGCCACGATCATCGCGCACGCGAAGACGCGGCAGCGGCTGACGGCCGGCTGGTACGTGCCGCACGAAGACCGTTACGAGAAGCCGTTGCCGGTGGCCGGCCGGCCCACGAAGGCGTTCTATACGACGCAGACCGAGACGTTCGGCAACCGGCGCGTGGAGCTCGGCTACCTGATCAACGCGCACACGGACGGCGACATCTACGTGCGCGTTCCGGATGCGAACGTGATCGTGGCCGGCGACGTGATTTCGCCGCAGCGCGATCCGGTGCTCGACTGGTTCGGCGGTGGCTGGCTCGGCGGCCGCGTGGACGCGCTCGCGAAGTTGCTGGTGCTCGGCGACGCGCGCACGCGCTACGTGCCGGCCTTCGGCCCCGTGATCGGCCGCGCCGAGGTGCAGGCCGAGCACGACCTCATGACCACGATCTTCGACCGCATGGTCGTGAACCTGCGCCAGGGGCAAACGTCCACCGACATGCTGAAGGCCGGCGTGCTCGACGGCCTGCCGCGCAAGTTCGCGGACCCCGCGAAATTTCTCTACGACGCGCAGAAGGGCTTCTGGGCCAATCACAACAAGCTGATGCCGGACATCGTATGAACAAGCTGATCGTTGCTGCGGCTCTGACCCTGCTCTGCGCTTCGGCATTCGCGGCCAGCCCGCTCGCGGACGCGATCGAGAACGGCCGCCGCGACGAGGCGCTGCAGCTGCTCGGGCAGGGCGCCGATGTGAACGCTGCGCAGGGCGACGGTGCCACGCCGCTGCACTGGGCCGCGTACAGGCTCGACGCCGACCTCGTGGAGCGCCTGCTGAAGCGCGGCGCGCGAGCGGACGTGCAGAACCGCTTCGGCGCCACGCCGCTCGGCGAGGCCGCCAAGGCGGCCAACTTGGCCGTAGTGCAGCTGCTGCTGAAGGCAAAGGCGCCCGTCGACGCGGCCAATGCGGACGGCGAGACGGCGCTGATGCTCGCCTCGCGCACGGGCTCGGCCGCAGTCGTGAACGCCCTGATCGCCGCCGGCGCGAACGTGAACGCGCGCGAAGCGTGGCGCGACCAGACGGCGCTCATGTGGGCCGCGGAAGGCGCGCATGCCGACATCGTGAAGCTCCTGATCCAGCACGGCGCCGATGTCCACACGCGCGCGGCGGTCAACGACTGGGGCTCGCAGATCACGAACGAGCCGCGCGCGCAGTACCGTCCCACGGGCGGGCTCACGCCGCTGCTGTACGCCGCGCGCGCGGGCTGCGTCGAGTGCGTGCGCGCGATTCTCGCGGCCGGCGAGAACGTGGACCGGCCGACACCGGACGGCGAGACCGCGCTGCTGCTCGCCATCGACAACTACGAGTTCGACACGGCCAAGCTGCTGCTCGATTCCGGCGCGAATCCGCTGGCCGAGGACTGGTGGGGCCGCACGGCGCTGTACCTCGCCGTCGACATGAACACCTACGTGCCGCGCGGCAGCGCGCCGCATCCGCGCTCGAAAAACACGAAGGCCATGGACCTCGTGAACGAGCTGATCGCGAAGGGCGTGGACGTGAACGCGCAACTGAACTTCCACCGCCCGGGCCGCGGCGGCAACAGCGCGCGCTTCGTCGACGACCTGCTGACGACCGGCGCCACGCCGTTGCTGCGCGCCGCGATCATGCACGACAACGCCGCGATGCAGGCGTTGCTGAAAGCGGGCGCGATCGTCGATCTGCCGAACGTCATGGGCGTCACGCCGCTCATGGCCGCGGCCGGCGTCGGCGTGCGCGAGCCCGGCTTCGGCGCGAACCGCGCGCCGAATTTCACGAGCAAGACCATCGAGAAGGAAGTCATCGCGTCGCTCGACCTGCTGCTCGCGGCCGGCGCCAACGTGAACGCCGAGATCACGGATCTCACGAGCCGCACGGCGCGCATCGCGCGCATCAACTCCATGACGGACCGGCAGGGCCAGACGGCGCTGCACCAGGCCGCGGGCCGCGGCTGGGCGGAGGTCGTGGCGTACCTGCTCGCGCACGGCGCGAACCCGGCGGCCAAGGACGGACTCGGCCGCACGGCGCTCGCGCTGGCGACGACGCCGGTGCAGGGCCGGCCCGTGCCGAACGGCGACAAGATCGCCGAGATGCTGAAGGTGGCGGCCGCCGGCGGCAGCAAGACCGCCCGCGCAGAGAACTGAACGGGGGATCGGACGTATGCGTATCGACGGAAAGCGCGCGATCATCGCGGCGCTTGCGGCCGCGGTCTGCTCGGCACCTGCGCTCGCGCAGCGCGAGGCGGCCGCGCCGCCGAAGTTCACGGCGAAGCAGCTGACGGCGCCCGCCGGTGACCACTGGATCACGAACGGCGGCAATATCTACAACCAGCGCTACTCGACGCTGGCACTGATCAACAAGGGCAACGTCGCACAGCTGAAGCCCGCGTGGCGCACGCACCTGAATGGCTCGGCCACCGAGAGCAAGTACTCGGGTCAGGCGCAGCCGATCGTGTACGACGGCGTGATCTACATCTCCACGGGCGCCAACGACGTGTTCGCGCTCGACGTCGACACCGGCCGGATCCTCTGGAGCTACGAGGCGCACCTCGATCAGAACATCACGGTCGTGTGCTGCGGCTGGGAGAGCCGCGGGGTCGCCATCGGCGAGGGCAAGGTGTTCGCAGGGCAGCTCGACGGCAAGCTCGTCGCGCTCGACGCGAAGACGGGCAAGGTTGTGTGGAGCGTGCAGGCAGAGACGAACGCGGACGGCTTCAGCATCACCACGGCGCCGCTTTACTACGACGGCCTGCTGATCACGGGCTTCGCCGGCGGCGACCGCGCGAGCCGCGGCCGCGTGAAGGCGTTCGACGCGAAGACCGGCAAGCTCGTGTGGACGTTCTACACCGTGCCGGGCCCCGGCGAATTCGGTCACGACACCTGGCCCGCGAACAACGACACGTGGAAGCACGGCGGCGCGGCCGTGTGGCAGACGCCGGCCGTCGATCCCGAGCTCGGGCTCGTGTACTTCTCCACGGGCAACCCGGGGCCCGACCTGAACGGTTCCGTGCGTGCGGGCGACAATCTCTTCACCGTGTCGATCGTGGCCATCGACGTGAAGACCGGCAAGTACCGCTGGCACTTCCAGCAGGTGCATCACGATCTGTGGGATTACGACTCGCCGAATCCCGTGGTGCTGTTCGACGCCGTGGTCGGCGGCGTGCCGCGCAAGGGCATCGTCGAGATCGGCAAGACCGGCTACGTGTACATCCTCGATCGCGTGACCGGCAAGCCGCTGGTCGGCATCGAGGAGACGCCGGTGCCGCAGGAGCCGCGCCAGAGGACCGCGGCCACGCAGCCGATCCCGATCGGCGACGAAGTCATTCCGCACGAGATCGACATCGAGCCCGAGGGCTACAAGCTCGTGAACCAGGGGCGCATCTTCACGCCGTTCTGGGACACGCCCGTGGTCGTGAAGCCGCTCGGTACCGGTGGCGCCAACTGGCCGCCGAGCTCGCTCGATCCCGAGACGAGCCTGTTCTACGTCTGCACCGGCGACGGCGCGGCCGCGTACTCCACGAAGGAGGGCGGCGCGGAGTGGGTGATCCCGAAGCCCGGCAACCGGTATTTCGGCGGCGAGTACAAGGGCTCGCGCGTGCCGCGCCGCGGCGTGCTCGCGGCCGTGGACGTGCGCACGAACAGGCTCGCGTGGCGCCAGCAGTGGGGCGAGCTCTGCTACGCGGGCTCCACCGTCACGCGCGGCGGATTGCTGTTCATCGGCCGCAACGACGGCCGCCTGCAGGCGCTCGACAAGTCCGACGGCTCGCTGCTCTGGGAGTACGAGACCGACGCCGGCATCCACGCGGCCGTCAGCACGTTCATGCACAAGGGCAGGCAGTACGTGGCGGCGCTCTCGGCCGGCGGCTTCTTCCCCGGCACGAAGCGCGGCGACAGCGTGTACCTCTTCGCGCTCGATGGCGGCGGCGTGGCGGACGGCGGCAAGGCGGAGCCCTCGGGCGGCGGGGCGGAGCTCGCGCACTAGCGCCGCCCGGCGATCGTAGTGAGGCGGCCGCTCGCCGCCGCGCCGGGGCCGCCGACCGCACCAATGCTCGCCCGCGGCCGGGGCGCGCGCACGCACGCCCTGCCTCCGGAGATCGTCAACGATGCGGGCGATTCCGACCCGATCGTCAACCAAAGTGACGATCACGGCCCGATCGTCCCGAAGGTTGACGATCGCTCGCACCACTACCACGCTCGCCCTGCCGACTGCCGCGACCGGCCGCAGGAGCACGCCGATCGCCTCGGAAGGAGGCGCGATGAATCAGGGTGTGCAGGTAGTGGGCGTGTACGTGCGTGACCAGGACGAGGCGCTCGACGCCGGGGTGGCCAAGGGGGCGATGCCGCCGCTCGTGCTGGTGGTGGACGATTGCCGCGCCGCCTACGAGCGCATGCGCGCGCAGGGCGTGGAGTTCACGCAGGAGCCGATCGACTGCTTCGGCACCGTGCGCGGGTTTTCGCGATCCGGCCGGCAACGGCTGGAGGCTGATTCAGGCGCGCGGCTAGCGGGGCAGGAGTCTCGCGCGGAAAAAGATGCCGGGGCCGTGCGCGGCCCCGGCATCGAGAGCGCCCTCAGTTGTTCGGCGCGCCGCTTCCTATCCACGAACGGATCTGATCGATCGTCGGCTGATCCAGGAACGGTCCGCCGAACGGCATCTGCGCGCCCGTGATGCCTGCCGTGCCCTCGACCTTGTGGATCAGGTAGCTGTTGTCGGGATCGCCGGGCTTCACGCGCATCAGGCCCGCCTGCTCGAGGCTCGGCACGCTGACGATGCTCGCGAAGCTCGCGCCCGCGCGCAGGTCCATCGAGCCCGGCAACGCACCGCCGGCGGGCGCGCTGCCGTTGTGGCAGCCGGAGCAGCGCGGCGTGAACACGTTCGTCTGCACCTGCGTGAGCGTCGCAGCAGGTGCGGTGTTCGCGACGGTGACCGTCAGGATCCGCGAGCTGCCGACGTTGCCGGGGGCACCCGTCGCGATCGCGCGCAGCGTGGCGCTGCCGTTGGCCACCGTGGTCGTATCCCACTGCACGGTGTAGGGGCTCGTCGTAGCGGTGCCGAGCGACGTCGTGCCGTTCAGGAAGAACTGCACGCTGTCGATCGCGACCAGGTTCGTCTCGTTGGCCTGCAACGTGACGGTGCCGCTCAGGTTGCCGGCCGGCACGATGAGCGTGATGGCGGGTGGATCGCCGAGCGTCGGCGCCGTGGCGCCGAGATCGATGCGGCCGTAGCGGCCGTTGACCTCGGCGTTCGTGCCGGCGGCGAAGAACAGCGTGGCGTGCGGCTGGTTCACGGCGTCGTTGCCGAAGGCGAGGCCCCAGAGCCCGGGCACCGCGAACGCGGTGCCCGCGCCGTCGCCGAGCTCGCCGATGTAGCGGCCGCTGTCCGGGTCGTAGCCGTGGATCGTGCCGTCGCCGAAGTTGCCGACGATGAGCGCGTTGCCGAGTGTGCCGAAGTCGCTCGGCGCGAGCGCCAGGCCCCACGGCGCGTTCAGCTTGCCGCCGTCGCCGACCAGGCGTTTCACGAAGGCGCCGTTCGTGTCGTACACGTCGACCACGCCTAAGCCCGCGCCGTCCGCCTCGTCGTCGGGATTGGACGTGTCGTGCTTCGCGTAGGCGACGTAGATGCGCGTCGTGCCACCCTTCGTGATGGCCTGGATGCCGAACGGTCCGTAGCCCGCGGGCAGCGCCGGGTCCGCGAACGGAAAGCTCGCACCGGGCTGCTTGGCGAACGCGGCGTCGAACACGTCGACCTTGCCGTTCGCGAAGTCCGCGGCATACAGGAAGTTGCCGGCGCCGTTGCTCGCGATGGCGAGGCCCTTGTACACGGCGCCGTCCGTCGCCGTGTACACGGTGATGGCGTTCGCGACGTCCACGGCGGAGGACCAGCCTGCGATGCTGCCGCCTTCGCCGTCGAAGATGAACGCGGCTGCGGCCGTCGTCGTGCCGTTGGTGATCGTGAAGCCCGTGGTGGTGTTGAACACGATGCCGGTGGGGTCGAACGACGCGCCGCCGGCGCCGGGCGCGAAGTGCGCGACCACCGGGAGCGGCGTGCCGTTGCCGTTGTAGAGTGTCGACGTATCGCTGTGGTTGTTCGCCACCCACATCGGCGTGGTGGGTCCGGCCACGATGCCCCACGGGTTCGTCAGCAGCGGATCGGTGCTGGGTGCCGTGCCGCCCGTCTGATCCTCGACGAGGCTCGTCGCGGTATACGCGCTGGCCGCGTTGACCGTGAGGTTCGCCGTGCTCGTGGCGGTGCCGTTGTACCCGCTGCCCGTGCACGTGATCGTGTACGTGGCGTTGCCGGTGGCGGTCGGCGTCACGTCCTGCGTGCCGCTCGACGGCTGCGAGCCGCTCCAGCCGCCGCTCGCGGTGCAGGTCGTGTTCGACGACCACGTGAGCGTGGCGCTCTGTCCGATCGTGA
This sequence comes from Gammaproteobacteria bacterium, assembly GCA_035548835.1. Classification (GTDB taxonomy): domain Bacteria; phylum Pseudomonadota; class Gammaproteobacteria; order Steroidobacterales; family Rariloculaceae; genus FEN-1219. Next base: position 14,135 of record DASZSB010000137.1, read on the forward strand.
TCGTCGACGGCGCCACGGTGATCGTGGCGCTGGCCGTGGGCGTGTTGTCGCCGCCACCGCCGCCGCAGCCGGCGAGCGCGACCGCGAGCGCGCAGAGTGCGACGAACCTGAGCCGCTGCGACGCAAGTGGATGCCGTGTCTCCATGACGTGAACCCCCTCGGGTGATTGGTGTGGTGTGCAAGCGTGGTCTAGGCACCTGAGTGCCCGACGGTGCGCGGCGGGTTCATTCCGCGCGCACACATGTGCTTTCTGTTCAGTAAGTTACAAACGCCGGGAGCGCCGCGAGCGCGGCGCGCGCTGCGGCCCGGGCACGCGCGTCAGCGCCGGTACGGCGTGGTCAGCAGGCTGTAGAGGGTTTCGGTGCCGGCGACGAAGTCGCCGATGCGCAGGTTCTCGTTCGCGGCGTGCTGGTTGTTGTCGGCGTTCACCGTGGGCACGAGCACGAACGGCGCGTGCAGCGCCGAGATCAGCGCGTCCGTCGGCACGGTGGCGCCCATCATGCGGATGCGCACCGGGTCCTCGCCGGGCCGCGGCGCCGTGGGTGCGCGCAGCGCCTGCACGGCCCAGCGGCCGATCGGCGAATCCATCGGCATGCGCTCGGCCGCGGTGCTGGCGCCGAGCGTGAAGCTCGCGAGCTTGTCGAACTTCGCGCGCTCCGCGTCCGTGGGCTCGCCCGTCACGAGGTGAAAGCCCGCGCGCTCGATGTGCGCGCGCACCAGCTCGAACAGGTGTTTGCCGTCCGTCTCCGGCGTAGTGCGCATGTCGAGCTCGGCCACGGCCTGGCTCGGAATCGTGTTCGTGGCCACGGCGCCCACGCCGCCGGCCGCGAGGCCGCGCACGTTGAGCGACGGGTACTGCAGCGCCTCCTGGTAGCTCTGGCCCACGCTGTCCGCGCGCGCGATGCCGAGGCGCGCGCGCAGCGCGGGCTCGTCGTCGCCGACGTCGGCGAACGTGAGGCGGTCCGCCGCCGTGATGTCCACGCCGGCGTAGAAACCCGGGATCGTCACGCGGCCGTCGTCGTCCTTCATTGAGGCCAGCAGCTTCGCGAGCCGCAGCGCCGGGTTCGGCGCGTAGTTGCCGTAGTGGCCGCTGTGCAGCGGCGCGCGCGGGCCGAACACCGTGAGCGTGGCCTGCGTGATGCCGCGGTTGCCGAACATCAGTGTGGGGCGGCGCGACTCGTGCTTCGGCCCGTCGAGGATCACGAGCGCGTCGGCGGCGAACGCGGCGGCGCTCGACGCCACCGTGGCCGCGAGGCTCGGCGAGCTCATCTCCTCCTCGCCATCGAGCAGCACCTTCACGTTGAACGCCGGCGCCTCGGCCCGCGCCGCGAGCAGGTCGAACGCCGTGAGCAGCATGACGATCGGCGCCTTGTCGTCGGAGGCCGAGCGCGCGAACACGCGGAGCTCGGGGTCGAGCGGCTGGGTCTGCAATGCGTCGGCGCCGACGTCGTCCCAGCCGCCGCCCGCGTTGCGCCGCCGCACGACGGGCGCGAACGGATCCTTCTGCGACCATTCCGCCGGCACCACCGGCTGCCCGTCGTAGTGGAGGTAGAAGAGCACCGTCGGCAGCTGTGGCCGCGCGCGCGTTTGGGCGAGCACGACGGGCCGGCCCGCGGCGTTCTGCACGAGCCGCGCGGCGAGGCCGCGCCGCTCGAATGCGCGCGCCAGGAATTCGGCGTTACGCTGGATGTCCGCGGGGCGCGAGGCGACGTTCGGAATCCGCAGCAGCTCGAGGTACTCGGCGAAGTTGCGCTGCGCGGCGCGCTCGGCCTGATCGTGCAGCGAGCCGGCGCCCGCACTGCCGGGCGCCGCGAGTGCGGTGAGCACGGTGAGCAACCCGGCTGCGCAGACGAGGCGTCGCGCGGGCGGGCGTTGCACGAGCGTATGCGGTGGCTCCGGCGAATTCATGGTGAGTGCGAGTGTAGCCCGGGGCGGCAGGGGTGCGTCCAGGTGCCCGGAGCCTGTGGTATCGTCTCGAACCTCGACACAAAGTCGTGAGGACTCGCTCATGCGCTGTCGTGCTGCTCTCCGGTCGTTGGTGGCTGTCGCGCTCTGCGGCGCGTTCGTGCACGTCGCGCACGCGCAGGACGATCAGGCCGCGCGCATGCGCGCCGCGCTGGCCGCGCCCGAGCGCTCCGCGGAGAACAAGGCGCGCGACGCGGACCGCAAGCCCATCGAGACCGTGCAGTTTTTCGGCATCAAGAGCGGCGACTCCGTCGTCGACATGATCGCCGTGACCGGCTGGTTCACCGAGGTGCTCTCGGCCGCCGTGGGCCCGCGCGGCCGGGTGTACATGCAGAACCCGCCGTTCGTGCCGGACAGCGACGCCGAGAAGGCGCTGATCAAGCGGCTCGGCAACGCGGAAGCGGTGCGCGCGCCGCTCGCGGTAGCGGGCATCGTCGCGAAGGCCGATGCGGCGGTGCTGGCGATGAACCTGCACGACATCTACAACGGCTTCGACAACCAGCCCGGCGGCGAGGCCGTGGCCGTGGAGTTCCTGAAGGCGATCTACGCGGCGCTGAAGCCGGGCGGCGTGCTCGGCGTGATCGATCACGTGGGCGTGGCGGGCCAGGACAACGCGAAGCTGCACCGCATGCTGCCGCAGCAGGCGCGCGACGCGCTGGTGAAGGCCGGCTTCACGATCGAGGCCGAGTCCCCGCTGCTCGCGAACGCGGCGGACGATCACACGAAGCACGTGTTCGATCCCGCCGTGCGCGGGCACACGGATCAATTTGTGTTCCGGGCGCGCAAGCCGCGCTGAGGGCGGCGCCCGCGGGCCTCAGCCCGGGAACGACAGCTCGATGCCCGCCGGAATCGCGAAGTCGTAGCCCTTCGTGAAGCCGATCCAGCGGCCGAGCAGCACCACGGCCGCCCAGAGCAGCAGCGACAGTGCGCCGGCGATGCGCGCCGCGCGCGGCGTGCGCTCTGCGTCGCCGCTCCAGCTTGCGACGCTGCGCGCCGTGACGAGCTGGAACACCGCCATGTTTACGCCCGCGCCGAGCAGCGCCAGCGCCTTCCACCGAAACGCCGCGTTGCCGAAGTAGGTGAGCGGGCTCGTCGTGAACATCAGCGAGCCCGTGAGCACGGCCGCGGCGAACGCGAGCCACGTGAGCCACAACGTGTCACGGCTCACGCGCGCGTACGCGCGCGGCGCATCCGCGAGGCCGAGCAACCGCGCGTCCACGATCAGCACCGAGCCGAACACCAGCACCGCGGCCAGCACGTGCGTGGCCTCGATCACGGGCATGGCGCCGTTCGTGTAGCGCATCCAGTCCGCGAGCGCGGAGCTCTGGATCGCTTCGAGTAGCGACTGCATGCTCATGGGCGCAGCGAGAGGCTGCCCCACAGGGCTTTGTCGTATGCGATCGTGCGGCCGAGCATCGCGATCGCGAGCCAGAACACGACGAGCGCGCCGGCCGTGAGCTTCGCCGCAAACGGGAACGTCGCGGCGGGCTCGCGCCGCGCGAAGCGGCCGAGCAGCAGCGTGCCTGCGATGCCGCAGAGCACGAGCGCTACTTTCACCCACCACGACGTGGCCGTGAATTCGCGCACCGGGTCGCCCAGCACCTGCGCGATGCCCGTCAACAGCATCACACTCATGCTCGCGGCCCACCACGGCGCGAAGCGCGCCCACACGGCGGCGAAGGGTTGATCGGCGCGCTGCAGGTTCAGCACGCGCAGCGCGATCATGAGCCCGGCCACGCTGACCACGCCGGCCGTGACGAGATGCGTGGCCTGCAACAGACGGATGAACCAGAACGTCGACTGGATCGCGACGCTGGGCGCGGTGGTGGAGAGCCATTCGGCGAAGGCGGTCAAAGCCAGCCGAACCCGCGGGCCATGGTCCCCAGCATGGTGGCCGCCAAGGCCAGGTAGAGGAGCAGCGCCCAGATCTTCGCGGAGGCGATCTCGGCTCGCAGCGAGGCGCCGGTTGCGGCGATGCTGTCCCTCAGCGACGCGTCGGTCGCGGCGATACGTTCTGTCAGCGACGCATCGGTCGCGGCGATACGTTCGGTCAGCGACGCGTCGGTCGCAGCGATACGTTCTGTCAGCGACGCGTTGCTCGTGGCGATGAGGCCCCTCAGGGAGGCGTCGGTCGCGGCGATGCTGTCCCTCAGCGACGCGTTGGTCGCGCCGATGAGATCCTTCAGCGAGGCCTCCGTGGTGGCAATGC
>DASZSB010000138.1:0-17372 GCA_035548835.1 Gammaproteobacteria bacterium
AATTCACCGAACCGGCGCGTCCCGAAATGGTCCATAATGCCGCGTGCCCTACCACCGGGCAGAGCATGCGGGAACGACTCTAGGAATGCAGTTGCGGCAGATCGCGCGGTTGGATGAGTGGTACGGGTTCGAGCCCGATACCATTTTCATCACGGGGCTCCAGGCCCTGGTGCGACTCCTGCTCGCACAGAGTCATCGTGACCGTGCGGCCGGGCTGAACACGGCCGGCTTCGTGTCCGGCTATCGCGGCTCGCCGCTCGGCGGTCTGGACCGCGAGCTCTGGCGCGCCGCGCCGTACCTGCAACCTGCCCAGATCCGGTTCGAGCCCGGCTTGAACGAAGACCTCGCCGCCACGGCGATCTGGGGCACGCAGCAGGCGAATCTGTTCCCCGGCGCTCGCCACGACGGCGTGTTCGCGATGTGGTACGGCAAGGGCCCGGGCGTCGATCGCTCCGGCGATCCGTTCAAGCACGGCAACGCGGCGGGCACGTCGAAGCACGGCGGCGTGCTCGCGGTGGCCGGTGACGATCACACGTGCAAGTCGTCGTCGTTGCCGCATCAGAGCGAGTACGCGTTCGTCGACGCATCGATCCCGGTGCTCGCGCCCGCCAACGTGCAGGAGATCGTGGAGCTCGGGCTGTACGGCTACGCGCTGTCGCGATTCAGCGGTTGCTGGGTCGGGCTCAAGGTCACCCAGGAGACGGCCGACGCCACGCAGAGCTTCGCGCTGAATCCCGACGACCTGCGGATCGTGATGCCGGACTTCGCGTTGCCGGCGGGCGGAGTGAACATCCGCTGGCCCGATCCTCCGAACGATCAGGAATACCGGCTGCAACGCTACAAGCTGGATGCGGCGCTCGCGTTCGCGCGCGCGAACGCTCTGAACCGCGTGGTGGTCGACGGCCGTCACGCGCGGCTCGGCCTCGTGACGACGGGCAAGGCACATCTCGACGTCATGCAGGCCCTCGAGGATCTCGGCATCGACGCGAAGCGCGCGAGCGAGATCGGCCTCAAGGTGTTCAAGGTCGGCATGAGCTGGCCGCTCGAGCCGGACGCGATTCGCGAGTTTGCGACCGGCCTCGAGGAAATCCTCGTCGTGGAGGAGAAGCGGGGCCTCGTCGAGGACCAGCTCAAACAGCAGCTCTACAACTGGCAGGCGAAGCAGCGGCCCCTGATCGTCGGCAAGCGCGACGAGCGGGGCGAGTGGCTGTTGCCGTCGACCGGCGAGCTCACGCCCGCCTCGATCGCGCGGGTGCTCGCGCGGCGCATGCGGCGCTTCCATTCGAGCACGGACATCGAGGCGCGCGTGCGCTTCCTGGAACAGCAGGAGCGCCGTCTCGGTGCCGTCACCGTCGAGATGCAGCGGCAGCCGCACTTCTGCTCGGGCTGCCCGCACAACACGTCGACGCGCGTGCCGGAGGGCAGTCGGGCCGTCGGCGGCATCGGCTGCCACTACATGGCAGCGTGGATGGACCGCGACACGGTCACGTTCACGCAGATGGGTGGGGAGGGGGCGACCTGGATCGGCCAGGCGCCGTTCACGACCACGAAGCACGTGTTCCAGAACCTGGGCGACGGCACGTACGCGCACTCCGGCATTCTCGCGATTCGCGCTGCGGTCGCGGCCGGCGTGAACATGACGTACAAGATCCTGTACAACGACGCCGTCGCGATGACGGGTGGCCAGCCCGTCGAGGGGCATTTCACGGTCGCGCGGGTCGCGCAGCAGCTCGTGGCCGAAGGCGTGCGGCCCATCATGGTCGTCACGAACGAGCCGCAGAAGTACGACACGGTCCGCGACCTGCCGCCGGGTGTGAACGTCCACCACCGCCGCGAGCTCGACCGCCTGCAGCGGGAGCTGCGGGACATCCCGGGCGTATCGGCACTGATCTACGATCAGACGTGCGCGGCCGAGCTGCATCGCAAACGCAAGCGCGGCCTCGTGCCGACGCCCGACAAACGGGTCGTCATCAACGATCTCGTGTGCGAAGGGTGCGGAGACTGCAGCATCCAGTCGAACTGCCTGTCGGTCATGGCGCTCGAGACGGAGTTCGGCCGCAAGCGCCGCATCAACCAGTCCTCCTGCAACCAGGACTTCAGCTGTCTCGAAGGCTTCTGCCCGAGCTTCGTGACGCTGCGCGGAGCCAAGCGCAACCCGCCGCGGCCGCTCGCGTCGGCTTCGCTGCCGGCGTTGCCGGATCCTGTGCAGGCGCCGATCGGCGGCGTCCACAACATCCTGATTGCGGGCGTCGGTGGCACTGGCGTGGTGACCGCGAGCGGTCTGCTGGGGCTCGCCGCACACCTCGAGGGCAAGCACGTCGTGCAGCTCGATCAGACGGGGCTCGCGCAGAAGTTCGGCGCCGTGCTCTCGCACGTCCGCATCGCGACCGACCGCGAGCGTCTGCACGGCATGCGGATCCCGGCGGGGCAGGTCGATGTGCTGCTCGGTGCGGACCTGGTCGTGGCCGCGGAGAAGGAACCGCTCTCGATGCTGTCGGCGGAGCGCTCGGCCGTGATCGTGAACACGCACGAGGAGATGCCGCCGAGCTTCATTCGCAACCGCGATCTCGTGTTTCCCGGCGAGAGCATGCTGCACAAGCTGCACGCGGTGAGCCGCTCCGACGGTCTGGCGACACTCGATGCAACGCGTCTCGCGGCGGCGCTGCTCGGCGACAGCATTGGCGCGAACGTGCTGATGCTCGGCTTCGCGTTCCAGCGCGGGTTGCTGCCGGTGTCCGGTGCCGCGCTGTATCGGGCGCTCGAGCTCTACGGACGCAATGTCGAAGAGAACAAGCTCGCGTTCGACTGGGGCAGGTTCGCGGCGCAGAGTCCGGAGCAGGTCGAGAGGCTCGCGAACGGACCCGATCGCGCGCCGACGCGGGCGACGGCGTTGCCGGACATCGTTGCGCGCCGCGTCGAGTTCCTGACGGGTTACCAGGATCGCGCGTACGCCGAACGCTACCGTGCGCGACTGGAGCGCATCTCGGCGGTGGAAGCGCGCGTGCGTCCCGGCAGCCACGCGTTGCAGGAAGCCGTCGCGCGCAATTACTTCGCGTTGCTCGCCGCCAAGGACGAGTATGAGGTTGCGCGTCTGCACACGGCGCCCGATTTCCTCGACAGCATACGCCGCAGTTTCGGGGCGGACGCGCGCATGAGCTTCAATTTCTCACCACCGCTGTTCGCCCGGCACGATCCGATCAGCGGGCGGCCGAGGAAGTACGAGCTCGGGCCCTGGATCACGCCGGTGCTGCGTTTGTTGGCGGGCGTGAGGCGTATCCGCGGCACGTGGCTCGACCCGTTCCGGTACAGCGCTGACCGTCGGCTCGAGCGCGAGCTGCTGGCCCGCTACGAGGCCGCGCTCGATCGCATCGAGGTCGAGCTCGACGAGTCGCGCTTCGACACTGCCGTGCGGCTTGCTTCGCTGCCGCACGACGTGCGCGGCTACGGACCGGTCAAACGCGCGGCCGCCGAGCGGGCGGCTGCCGCGGAGACGCGTCTCTGGCAGGAGTTCGCGGCCGCGAGGCCGCAGAGAGTCGCCGAGCGCGTGCGCGCCACGGCAACGTGAGCGCAGTCGTCAGCGGTGTCGCTGCTCGGACTCCGCTTCGGTTGCGCAGCGAATGCAGCGGTCGGCGAACGGGTACGCCTCGAGGCGCGCCATCGGGATCGTCTCGCCGCAATCGGCACAGACCCCGTACGTCCCGTTCTTGATCTGATCGAGAGCGCGCGCAATCCTGCTGATCTCGTTGCGGGCCTCGTTGCCGAGCGCGTCCACGACCTCCGCATTCTCGAGCTCCTGCGCCTGTTCCTGGGAATCGGCGCTGCGGCCGCCGGTCAGGTTGTCCTTGATGCGCTCGAGGCGCAGTGACAGCTCCGCCTGCTTCGCGAGCAACTGGGACTGGATGTGCGCGTATCGTTCCATGGGCTCCGTCTCTCGATGCGCTTGCGGCGGGCAGGCGACGGCGACTAGCATCGCGCGGACGCCCGCCGGAGTGCTCACACGTGTCCACGAAGCATAGCGCCACTCGTGCCGGAGGCGAAACCCGCGGGCCGTTGCAGCTGCTGGCGGGCACGAGCGGATTCTCGTACAAGGAGTGGTGCGGCGAGTTCTACCCGCTGAAGTTGCCGGCGCGCGAGATGCTCGCGCATTACGCACGGCGTCTGCCGACGGTCGAGATCAACAACACGTTCTATCGATTGCCGACCGCCGCACTGCTGGCAGGGTGGCGTGGGCAGGTGGCCGAGACGTTCCGCTTCGCGGTCAAGACGCCACGGCGAATGACGCACGTGAAGCGGCTGAAGGAGTGCGGCGACGATCTGCGCACGCTGCTCGCGGCGCTCGAAACGCTCGAGCCGTGTCTCGGGCCGCTGCTCGTGCAGCTGCCGCCGTTCTTCAAGTGCGATCGCGAGGTGCTGGCCGCATTCGTCGCCGAGCTGCCGACCGGTTGCCGCGCTGCGTTCGAGTTTCGCCACGAGTCGTGGTTCGTGAGCGATGTCTACGATCTGCTGGCGTCCCGCAACCTCCCGGTCGTGCAGAGCGAGGAGGGCGCCGGGTTCGAGCCGGCGCCGTGGACGGCCGACTGGGCCTATCTGCGGTTGCGCAAGGTCGATTATCGCGATGCCGATCTCGCCGTCTGGCTGCGGCGGCTTCAGGATGCGCACCTCACGACGGCCTACGTGTACTTCAAGCATGAGGACGCCGCCACGGGGCCCAAGCTCGCGGCCCGGTTGCTCGAGCTGGCGGGACGAGTCAATCCGGGCGGTCGCGGGTCAGGGCCTTGAAACGCGCGAAATGCCGCAGTGCGGCCTGCTGGTTGCCCGCCTGCTGATACAGCCGCGCGAGGTTGAAATGCACGTCCGCCACGCGCGGGTCGATGCGCACCGCTTCGAGGTACGCTTCGATGGCTTCGGTCGTCGCGCCGCGGTCCTCGAGCACCACGCCGAGGTTGAAGCGGGCCGTCGGGTGCTGCGGGTCGATCTCGAGCGCCTCGCGATAGAGTCGCTCGGCATCGTCGAGCGCCTTCGCCACGTGTCGCAGCCGGCCCAGGTTGATCCGCGCCGCGACGTGCGAGGGATCCGCCGCCAGCACGTTGCGGTATGCAGTCTCGGCGTCCTCGTTCGCGCCGATCTGCTCGCTCTCGAGCGCGGCCTGGAACAAGTCGTCGGCGCTCGACGCGTGCCGTAGTGCGCGCTGCACGGTGTCGCGCGCGAGCGGCGCCACCTTCTCGCCGAGCTCGCGCACGGAGAAGTCGAGCACGGTCTGGCCCGATTCGGGCTCCCAGGTGCTGTTCGCGTCGCGCACGGTCACGCGGTCGCCGTCGATCTGCACGCGTACCGCCGACAGCGGGCGGTCGGTGGGCAGCTGGCTCGCGAGCGCCCGCAGCGCCTTCGTGATGCGGCGGGCCGGGACCTTGGCGTCGATGAGCCCTTTGGCCGTGCGCAGCAGTACGAGGTCCTGGAAGGAGAACGCCGGCTGGCCGGACTCGTCGCGCTGCGGCGTCACGATGCCGGCACGCACGAGGGAGCGCACGCGACCGGGCGAGAGTCCGAGCAGGTCGGCAACCTCGCGCGTCGAGTACGCCTTCATGTGGCGCTTACTTGACGGAGCGCTTCTTCGCTGCAGGCTTGGCCTTCGCGGGCTTCTTCTCCCCGGCGGGCTGTGCAGGTTGCGCGGGCTTCTTGCCGGCGGCGAGGCTGGCCTTGAGCGCGGCCATGATGTCGATGATCTTGTGCTCGGGCTCCGCGGCCGGGGCCTGCGTGATGTCCTCGCCCTCGACCTTGCGCTGGATCAGCGCCAGCATGCGTTCGCGGACTTCGTCCTTGTACCGCTCCGGGTGGAACTCGTCGCTCGCTGCCTGCTCGACGAGCTGTGTCGCGAGCTTGAGCTCCGCCGGTTTGACGGTGGCGTCCTCGATCGGGACCTCCGAGAACGCGCGCAGCTCGTCGGGGTAGTGCAGCTGTTCCAAGACGAGGCCGTTCTCCAGCGGCCGCACCATCACGAGGTACTGCTTGCCGCGTGCGGCGTACTTGCCGAGAGCGATACGCCCCGTATCGATCAGCACCTGCGCGAGCAGCTTGTACGCACGCGCGCCGCCCTTGTCCGTTCCCAGGTAATAGACCCTGTCGAGGTAGCGGCGCTCGATCTGCTCCGCCTTCAGGAACTCGACGATGTCGATCGTGTGCGTGGCCGCGGCCTCGAGCGCCTTCAGCTCCTCGGCCTCGAACAGCACGTACTGGTCCTTCGCGAACTCGTACCCCTTGACGATCTCCTCGCGTGGCACGACCTCGCCCGTCCGCGAGGAGATCAGCTGCTGCTTCACGCGCGCGCCGTCCTTGCGATGGATCTGGTTGAACGACACGGCGCTCTTCGGCTCGGCCGCGGAATATAGCTTGACCGGGATCGAAACGAGCCCGAAGGAGATGGTGGCCGCGGACAAAGCTCGCGCTGGCATGGCCGGATCATATATCCTCGTTTTCGCCGTGACAACGAAAAATATCGGCAAGTTAGAGACTTATCGCGCAAAGCGAATGCCGGATCGAACCCCGGAGCCGTTCGGCACCGCGGGCGTCCCGAGCCACCGGTTCGTGGTCCAGCAGCATGCGGCCCGCCGGACCCATTACGACTTGCGGCTCGAGCAGGACGGGGTGCTGAAGTCCTGGGCCGTGCCGAAGGGGCCGTCCCCGAACCCGGCCGACAAGCGCCTGGCCGTCCATGTCGAGGATCACCCGGTCGAGTACGCGAGCTTCGAGGGCCTGATTCCACCCGGCAACTACGGCGCGGGCGCGGTCATCGTCTGGGACCGCGGCCTCTGGGTGCCCCTGAACGACTACGACGCGGGATTCGCCAGGGGCAAGCTCCTGTTCGAGCTCAAAGGCTACAAGCTGCGCGGCAAGTGGACGCTGGTCAAGACGAAGCGCGGCAAGGACGAGTGGCTGCTGATCAAGGAGCGCGACGCCTACGCGAGCGAGCAGGGCACCGACGACTATCCGCACGATTCGGTGCTGTCCGGCCGCACGGTCGAGCAGGTCGCCAGCGGCGACTCGCGCGCCGAGGCGATCGCGGCCCGGTTGCGCAAGGCCGGCGCCAGGGCGCGCGCGGTGTCCGCGAAGGACCTGCGCCCGATGCTCGCGACGCCGGGCAAGCCGTTTTCGGCCGACGGCTGGCTGTTCGAGCTGAAGTACGACGGCTACCGGCTGTTCGCGGAGAAGCGCGACGGTGCGGTCACGCTGTACTCGCGCGCCGGTCACGACTATACGGCGGCGTTCCCGGAGATCGCCGAGGTCGTCGGCGCGCTGCCGTTCGCGCGGTTCATCTTGGACGGCGAAGTGGTCGTCAGCGACGATCGCGGCCTGCCGAGCTTCGGCCTGCTGCAGAAACGCGGCCGCCTCACGCGGCGCGCCGACGTGATTCGCGCGGCCATCGAGCTGCCCGCGAGCTTCTACGCGTTCGATCTACCGTACTTCGAAGGCCTCGATCTGAAGTCCTTGCCGCTCACCGAACGCAAGGCGGCGCTGCGCGATTTGCTGCCGACGGTCGGCGCGCTGCGGTTCTCGGAGCACATCGAGACCGACGGTGAGGCGATGTTCGCCGAGGCCGAGCGCATGGGGCTCGAGGGCGTGGTCGGCAAACACGCGGCGTCGCACTACGTGACGAAGCGCTCCGCCGACTGGGTCAAGGTCAATGCCGCGAAGTCCGACGACTTCGTCGTGGTCGGATTCGGGCCGCCGAAGAACGGTGCGAAGGGGTTTGGCGCGTTGCTGCTCGCCCAGTACCGCGACGGCGAGCTCGCCTACGCAGGCCGCGTCGGCAGCGGCTTCGCGCAGCGCGACTTCGCGGTGATCGAGCCGCTGCTCGACGCGCTCGCGAAGGCCGAGCCTCCCGCAGCTGCCCGCCCGGAGCGCGGCGACGTATGGCTCGTGCCGGGGCCCGTCGTGCAAGTCAAGTTCAAGCAGCGCACGGCCGACGGTCTGCTCCGCCAGCCCGTGTATCTGCGTCTGCGCGACGACAAACGCGCAGAGGAGTGCGTCTGGCCCGGCGCCGCCGACGACGAAGCCGAGGGCGGCCCGCCCGAGAGCGCGGTCGAGGACGCCGAGCCGCGGCGCGTGTCGTTCACGAACCTGGACAAGGTGTTCTGGCCGGAGGACGGGTTCACCAAGCGCGACCTGATCGCCTACTACGAGGGCATCGCGGAGTGGCTGCTGCCTTACTTGAAGGACCGGCCCGTCGTGCTGACGCGCTATCCCGACGGCATCGACGGGAAGTCGTTCTTCCAGAAGGACGCGCCCGCGTACGCGCCGCGCTGGATGCGTCTCGAAACCATGTGGAGCGAGCATGCCGAGCGCGAGATCCGCTACTTCGTGCTCGACGACCTGCCGTCGCTTCTGTACGTCGCGAACATGGGCACGATTCCTCTGCACGTGTGGTCGAGTCGCGTCGCGGCGCTCGAGCGGCCCGACTGGTGCATCCTCGACCTCGATCCCAAGGGTGCACCTTTGACGGACGTCGTGCGCATCGCGCGCTACCTGCACGAGCTGTGCGAGGACGTGGGACTGCCGACCTTCGTGAAGACCAGCGGCTCGTCGGGGCTGCACGTGCTGATTCCGCTCGGCGCGCTCTACACGTACGAGCAGTCGCGCACGCTTGCCGAGTTGCTCGCGCGCGTCGCCGCGCGCGCGCTGCCCGACATCGCGACGATCGTGCGTGCGGTGTCGGATCGCGACGGCAAGGTTTACATCGATTACCTGCAGAACGGGCACGGCCGCCTGCTGGTGTCGCCCCTCTGCGTGCGTCCCCTCCCGCGTGCGCCTGTTTCGATGCCGCTCGAATGGGCTCAGGTGAACGCGCGTCTCACGCTCGACCGGTACAACATCCGCACGGCGGCCCGGTGGCTGCGCAGGCACCGGGACTCGCTGTCCGGCGTGCTGGATCGATCGATCGACATGTTGGCGGCGATCGAGTCGCTGGCGCCGCGTGTCGCCAAAGGTCGCAAGTCCGGTTAGATCTCGGCCAGGCCTAAAGTTTTCTCGATGAGGTCGGGCCCGGCGCTGTGCTATAAAAGGCAGTTCAACGGTCCTGTCGGTCTCCTATGTCATTCCCGTCCACTCTGGTTCTGGCGGCTGCCGCGGCGATGGGGCTTTGCGCGTGCGCGGAAGGTCCCGCCAACAAGGCTGCGCGAAGCGCCGGCAACAACGTGCCGCGCGTCGTGACCGCCGTCGCGCACGTCGAGCCCATGGGCCTCGAGATCGAGGCCGTCGGCACCGCGCAGGCCAAGGAGTCCGTGCAGGTCACTTCCAAGGTTTCGAACACCGTAACTGCGATTCGTTTCAAGGAAGGCGCGGAGGTTGCGGAGGGCACGGTCCTCGTCGAGATGCAGGACACGGAAGCCCGTGCGGCCCTGGCCGAAGCGGAGGCGGCACTGGCGCGCAGCCGCAGCCAGTTCGATCGCAGCCGCGATCTGCAGTCGCGGCAGGCGCTGTCGGTTGCGGATCTGGAGCAGGTCGAAGCCGCACTGAAGGCCGATCAGGCGCGGGTCGCCGCAGCCCAATCGCGGCTCGACGACACCGTGATCCGCGCGGCGTTTCGCGGCCGTACCGGCTTTCGCCGCGTCAGCGTCGGCAGTTACGTGAGTCCTGGCACCGTCATCACCACGCTCGACGACACCTCGATCATCAAGCTCGATTTCACGATCCCCGAGACGATGCTGTACGTCGTGCGTCGCGGGCTGCCGATAACCGCGCGCGCCACAGGGCTGCCGGATCGCGTCTTCATGGGCGAAGTCACGAACATGGATTCGCGCGTCGACCCGGTCACCCGCTCGATCGCCGTGCGTGCGGAGCTGCCGAACGCGGACGGCATGTTGCGACAGGGCATGTTCCTGACGGTGTCGCTGAAGGGCGAGCTCGAGCCGACGTTGCTCGTGCCGGAGGAGGCCATCGTGCCCGAGCGCGGCAAGGCATACGTGTTCGTCGTGCAGGACAACGTCGTGCACCGGCGCGAAGTGCGCACCGGCAAACGCCGTCCGGGCGAAGTCGAGATCATCGAGGGCGTGCGCGAGCACGAGCACGTGGTCGTCGAAGGCACACAGAACATTCGCGACGGCGTCACCGTCCAGGAGACGTCGCCGCCGAGCTCGCCGAGCTGAGCACCATGCGTATCGCCGAGCTTTCCGTTCGCCGGCCGGTCTTCGCGACCGTGCTCAGCATGATGCTCGTGATCTTCGGGCTCGTGTCCCTGCAGCGGCTCTCCGTGCGCGAGTATCCCGACATCGACCGGCCCGTCGTGTCCGTCACGACCGCGTATCGCGGCGCGTCGTCCGCCGTCATCGAGACGAAGGTCACGCAGGTCATCGAGGACACGGTGGCCGGCATCGAGGGCATCCTGAAGATCGAATCCGACAGCGAGGACGAGCGCTCGCAGGTGCGGATCGAGTTCGACATCAGCCGGGACATCGACGCGGCCGCGAACGACGTGCGCGATCGCATCGGACGCGTGGTAGCCAAGCTGCCGGTCGACGCGGATCCGCCGCAGATCGTGAAGGCCGACGCCAACGCGGATTCCGTCGTCGTGCTGGCCTTCAGCTCCGACACGTTGTCGATGCTCGAGCTGACCGACTATGCCGAGCGCAACCTGGTCGATCGACTGTCGACCGTGCCGGGCGTCGCCAGCGTCGGCATCATCGGCGGGCGGCGCTACTCGATGCGCATCTGGCTCGACCGCCAGGCGCTCGCCGCGCACAACCTGGCCGTGAGCGACATCGAGGACGCGCTGCGCCGCGAGAACGTGGAGCTGCCGGCCGGCCGTCTCGAGTCGCGAACGCGCGAGTTCTCGCTGCGGACGCTCGTCGGGCTCGACAGCGAGGACGACTTCCGCAACCTCGTGATCATGCGGGGCGCCGACGGCCACCTCGTGCGGCTCGGCGAAGTCGCGGACGTCAGGCTGGCCGCCGAGAACGACCGTTCCTACAGCCGCCTGAACGGCAAGCCCGGCCTGATGCTGACGATCCAGGCGCAGTCGAAGGCCAACACGCTCGACATCGCGCGCGGTGTCCGCGAGGAGGTGGCTCGTCTGCAGCCGACGCTGCCGCCGAATACCACGCTCGAGCTCAGCATCGACAATGCGCTGCCGATCGAGGCCGCATTGCACGAAGTGCTGGTGGCCGTGGTCTTTGCGCTGATATCCGTGCTCGCCGTCATCTATCTCTTCCTGGGCAATCTGCGCGCGACGCTGATCCCCGCCGTCACCATTCCGGTATCGATCGTGGCCTCGCTGACGGTCATGTATGCGCTGGGATACACGATCAACGTGCTCACGCTGCTCGGCCTCGTGCTGGCGGTGGGCCTCGTCGTCGACGACGCGATCGTCGTGCTCGAGAACGTGCATCGCCGCACGGAGCTCGGCGAGCCATCGCTGGTGGCCGCCATCACGGGCACGCAGGAAATCGGGTTCGCGGTCATCGCCACGACGCTGACACTGGTGTCGGTCTTCGTGCCGATCTCGTTCCTGCCGGGCGACATCGGTCGCCTGTTCCGGGAGTTCGGGTTCACGCTGGCGGCCTCCGTCGTGTTCTCCGCGTTCGTGGCACTGACGCTCACGCCGATGCTCGCGTCACGGCTGCCCGATCACTCGAAGCCGAGCCGGTTCGCGGCTGCGATCGACCGGTTCTTCAAGGGGTTGTCGGCGCTGTATGGCCGCACGCTGCACGTCCTGATGCGCCGCCCCTGGGCGGTCGTGGCTGCGGTGCTCGCACTCGTGGCGCTGGGCGTGGCGACGTTCCGCTCGGTGCCGTCCGAGTTCACGCCGCAGTCCGACAGCGGCCGCGCGCTGATCTCGCTCGAAGGCCCCGAGGGCTCGAGCATGGAATACATGGATCGCTACGCCACGCAGCTCGAGCAGATCGAGATGGCGGCCATGGAGAAGGGCGAGATCGATCGCGTGCTGATCCGCGTGCCGGGGCAGGGCGGCTCCGACCTGCGTACGGGCGACATCAACACGGCGCGCGGCTTCGTGATCTTCAAGCCATGGCACGAGCGCAAGCACAGCGCGAGCGAGATCATGCAGCCGCTCGTGGCCGAGGCGCGCAAGCTGCCCGGCGTGCGCGTCGGCACGGGCACGCCCGGGGGCATCGGCCGGCGCGGCATCGGTCAGCCGATGAACGCCGTGATCGGCGGGCCCGACTACGACTCGCTCGCGAAGTGGTCCGACAAGATGATGGCGCTGGCCGAGAAGAATCCCGGCCTGCAGAACGTGCAGTCGAGCTACAAGGAGCGCAAGCCGCAGATGCGCGTGGCGATCGATCGCGACCGCGCGGCCGATCTCGGCATTTCGCTCCAGGTCGTGGGGGAGACGCTGGAGACCGTGCTCGGCTCGCGGATCGTCACGACTTACGTCGATCGCGGCCGCGAGTACAACGTCATCGTGCAGGGCCGCGACGACCTTCGGCAGACGAGCACGGACCTCACGAACATCCGCGTCCGCTCGCCGCGCACGCAGGAGCTGATCCCGCTCTCGAGCATCGTTCGGCTCGAGGAGACCTCCGGGACGATGCAGCTGTCGCGGTTCAACCGGCTGCGCGCGGTCAGGATCATGGCCGATCTCGCGCCGGGTTACACGATGGGCGAGGCCGTACAGTGGTTCCGCGACACCATGGCCAGGGAGCTGCCGGAGGCGTCGCTCGACTTCGACGGCGAGTCGGGCGATTTCGTGCGTACCGGCCAGCAGCTGTACTTCACGTTCCTGCTGGCGCTCGCAGTCGTGTACCTCGTGCTCGCCGCGCAGTTCGAGAGCTTCGTGCATCCGCTGATCATCATGGTCACCGTGCCGCTCGCCCTGCTGGGCGCGGTATTCGGGCTCAAGGCGTTCGGCCTCACCATCAACATCTTCAGCCAGATCGCCGTGATCATGCTGATAGGCATCGCGGCGAAGAACGGCGTGCTGATCGTGGAGTTCGCGAACCAGCTTCGCGACCGCGGCGTCGAGTTCACCGAGGCCATCGTCGAGGCCGCGCGGACGCGGCTCCGCCCGGTGCTCATGACGAGTCTCTGCACGTCGTTCGGTGCGCTGCCGCTGATGCTTGCGACGGGCGCCGGCGCAGAGCAGCGCAAGCCGATCGGTATCGTCGTGTTCTTCGGCATGATGGTCGCCGTGTTCCTGACGCTCGGGGCCGTGCCGATCGCGTATTCGCTGTTCGCGCGCAGGACGCGCTCGCCGCAGCACGTGAGCCGCATCGTGGACAGATTGATGGGCAACCTCTCGTCGCCCGCCGTCCAGGAGCCGCGCCGCCACGATTGAGGCCGGCGCGCGTGGCCGTCGCCGCTAGCCGCCGACCGCGATCCCGAACCGCTCGCAGTAGCTCTTGAACCGCGCGGCCTCTGCGCTGCGGCTGAGCCCGAACTGCTCCAGCGTGTAACGGTGCACGCCGTGCTTGTTCTTCGGGTTGGCGGCGAGGAAGGCGTTGATGGCCGTGCGTGTCTCGGTCGTGACGGGCCAGCCGAGGAACTCGTAGACGCGCTCGATCGTGCCGAGCGGGTCGTTCTCGATCGCGTCGAAGTCGACGTCCAGGAATTGCTCGGGACGCGCGCGGTCGCGCACGGCCAGGAACCGGTCGAGCGCGCGCGCCCAGCGGTCGGCCCAGTCGGCGGCGATCTGGCGCGGGTCGGCGTCGTCGCTGAACGCGCGCCGCAGGACCGTGGCATGACTCGCCATCGAGGCCATGACGCGCAGCGGATCGCGGTGCGTGTGCACGATCCGCGCATCGGGGTAGCGCTTCAGCAGGCCTTCCAGTGCGAACAGGTGGCCTGGCGCCTTGAGCACCCAGCGGTTGCCCGGGCGCTTGGCCTGCAGGTGCTGCAGCAGCCGCCGATGGAAGTTCCAGCCGAGATCCTGCTCGGCCTGCTCGAACCAGTCCTGATACGACGCTACGTTGTGCGTCGTATGGAACTGGATGCTCATGAACACCTGCGCGGTGATCGCGATGCATTCCTGCGGCAGGTCCGCGGCGATCGGGTGGATGCGCATGAACTCGGGCGCCAGGCGGTTGGCCCAGCCGAGCCGCGCGTCGGTCATCGCGCGTGCCCGGTCGATCTCCTGCTGCGTGCCGACGCGCGCCGCGGGGTACATGACCTCCCACGTGGCCGGGGCGCGGTTCGCCGGGTCCTGGCTGATCATGCCGTGCAGGTGAGTCGTGCCGGTGCGCGGCAGGCCCACGATGAACACGGGAGCGGCGATCTGCTGCTGCTCGATCGCACGGCTCGCCGCGCGTTCGTCCTCCATGCGCAGCAGGTTTTCGAGCAGGCTCACGAGCAGCTCGCGCACCGTGATGCGCCCGAGTGTCGTGAGACGTGCCTCGTCGTGGTAGGACTTCAGCAGCCGCTCCAGAGGCTCGTCGAAATCCCAGTCGCCGAATCGCGTGCTGCCGGCGCGGCGAAAGGCCGCGCGCCGCAGGCTGTCCGCGTCGAGTGAGGGTGGCTCCACGCCGAAACGGCGCAGTGCCCGTCCGCCCGCGTTCAGGGCGCTGACGGCGCCGCTGACGCAATTCTGCGCAAGGCTCATCGGTGGAGCGTAGGGGGTTTGCTACTATGCGACGCGGAATTGTCGCTTAAGTGACCGTAGCCCAGCAATGACACCGACCGAGATAAAAGCGCTGATCGTGGACGTGCCGGACTTCCCGAAGCCCGGCATCGTGTTCAAGGACATCACGCCTCTGCTGCAGAACCCGGCGGCCTTCCGCGCCTCGATCGAGCAGCTCGCGCAGCGCTGCGAGGGCCTGCGGGCCGACGGCATCCTGGCGATCGAATCGCGCGGCTTCATCTTCGGCGCGGCGCTCGCCCAGCGCCTCGGTCTGCCACTCGAGCTGGTGCGCAAGCGCGGCAAGCTGCCGCGCCGCTCGATCAGCGTCGCGTACGAGCTCGAGTACGGCGTCGATCACCTCGAGGTGCACGAGGACGCGTTGCGGCCCGGCGGCCGCTATCTGATCGTCGACGACGTCATCGCCACGGGTGGCACGGCCGCGGCCGTGGCCGATCTCGTCGCGCGACAGGGCGCGACCGTGGCGGCATGCGTGTTCCTGATCGAGCTCGGTTTTCTCGCGGGCCGCCGCAAGCTCGACGGCCACCGGATCGTGACGCTGGTCTCCTACTGAGGTCGCGCGCAGCGCTAGTACGTGCGGTTCAGGATGAAGTCCGACAGCCAAAGCAGGCTGCGCGACTTCTCGCCGAGCGATTGCAGCGCGTCGACGGCACGCTGCTGAGTCTCGGCCGCGCGCCGGCGGGCGCCCTCGATGCCGAGCGCAGAGGGGTACGTGGACTTCTGGTTGCTGGCGTCGCTGCCCGCGTTCTTGCCGAGCGTCGCCGTGTCCTGCTCGACCTCGAGCAGGTCGTCGCGAATCTGGAACACGAGACCAATGTCGCGCGCGAACGTGTCGAGGCTCGCGCGCTGCGCCGCTGTGAACGAGCCGAGCTCCGCGGGCATCATGATCGCGGCGCGAATGAGCTCTCCCGTCTTGCGGCGGTGGATCTGCTCGAGGCCGCGCTCGTCGAGCTGCCGCCCCTCGGCCTCCATGTCGAGCGCCTGACCGCCCACCATTCCGGCGGGTCCGGCGCCGCGCGCGAGCCAGCCGATGATCGCGACCTGGCGTGCCGGCGCGTCGGCCAGGGCCGGGTCGGTCGCCAAGATCTCGAACGCGAGCGCCTGCAGGCCGTCGCCGGCCAGGATGGCCGTGGCCTCGTCGAACTCGATGTGCGTCGTCGGGCGCCCGCGGCGCAGATCGTCGTCGTCCATGGCCGGCAGGTCGTCGTGGACGAGCGAGTAGGCGTGGACAAGCTCCACCGCGGCCGCCAGTACGTCGAGTGCGTCCTCGGCGGCGCCGACGAGCTCGCCGCTCGCATACACGAGCAGCGGCCGCACGCGCTTGCCACCGCCCAAGACCGAGTAGCGCATCGATTGGAGCAACCGCTCCGGTACGCCGTGGCCGTCGGCGAGCACCGCCGCCAGCTTGGCGTCCACCCTGCGGCGGTAGTAGTCGAGACGCTCGGCGAATGCGTCCTTGGAGGCCCGTGGTATCATTCGCGGCCATCCTAACATTGAAACCGCGCGCCCGGCGCAAGCATTCGTGGCCCCCGAATCGAGCCGAACAAATCGCGCGTCCGCCGACGATTTCGCGTATCAAGCTGCGATCCTGCCCGGAGTCTCGCGCACGTTCGCGCTGACGATTCCCGTGTTGCCGAGCCAGCTCGCGGTCGTCATGACGAACGCCTACCTTCTGTGCCGCCTCGCGGACACGATCGAGGACGATGTCGGTCTCGACAACCGGCAGAAGTCCGACTTTCACGCGCGGTTCGTCGCGGTCGTAAAGGGCGAGCAGGATGCTGAGCGGTTCGCAGCGGATCTGGCCCCGCTCCTGTCCTCGCGGTCCTTGCCCGCGGAGCACGATCTCGTGAAGAACACCGCTGCCGTGATACGCGTGACGCACAGCTTCACGCCGGCGGAGCGCGCCTCGCTGACGCGCTGCGTCGCGATCATGTGCAAGGGTATGCCCGAGTTCCAGCGCAACAAGAGCCTCAGAGGGCTCGAGACGCTCGACGATCTGGCCGAGTACTGCTACTACGTGGCCGGCGTCGTCGGCGAGATGTGCACCGAGCTGTTCTGCCTCTACTGTCCGGAGCTCGCGCCGCGCCGCGAGGCGATGCTGAAGCTCGCGGTCTCTTTCGGTCAGGGACTGCAGATGACGAACATCCTCAAGGACATCTGGGACGACCGGCAGGCGAACGCCTGCTGGCTGCCGCGTGCCGCGTTCCCACCCGGGTTCGATCTCGCGCGGCTCGAGGAGCTGCACGGCGGTCCCGCGTTTCGCGAGGGGCTGAACCGGCTGATCGGCGTTGCACACGTGCACCTGCGCAACGCGCTCGAATACACCTGCATGATTCCGAAGCGTGAGAAGGGCATCCGGCGGTTCTGCCTGTGGGCCATCGGCCTCGCCGTGCTGACGCTGCGCAAGCTGCACGCCCATCCCGCTTTCACGTCGGGAGCCGAGGTCAAGGTGTCGCGGCGCACGGTCAAGGCCACCGTGCTCGCCACGAACCTGACTCTGCTCAGCAATCGTGCTCTGAAGCTGATTTTCGCGCGCGCGGCCGCCGGGTTGCCGCTGGCCACCGATGCGCCGGCCGCCGCGGGCATGCGCGAGCCGAGCTGGCTCGACCGGCGAATCGATGTCGTCTAACGGCGGCGCCGTGCCGGCGGCCGTGCACAAGACCGCGGTCATTGCCGCGCTCGGCAGCGAGCGCGCGGCGCTGCGGCGCGTGACCGCCTCCCCGGCGTGGCTGCCGCTGCAGAGCGGACCGGGACCGGAGCGCGCCGCGCGCTGCGCCACGGCCGCGCTCGA
>DASZSB010000139.1:0-3485 GCA_035548835.1 Gammaproteobacteria bacterium
GGCCCGCGGCCGCGAGCAGGTCGTGCACCTCGGCGGCCAGCTCCGGCGCGCCCGGCGCCGGGTACTTCACACGGTACGTGTCGGCCGGAAAGCCGTAGTAGTCGTACAGCATGGGCGGATGGGCGTGGCTCATGACCGCGAACGCCGCGTTCTCCCAGTGCCCCGAGATCATGAGCACCGCGCGGGGCCGCTGCGGCAGCGTCGCGGGCAGCGTGCGCAGCGAACGCTCGAGCCCAGCCATCAGCGGCCGCATCTCGGCCATCCAGGGCCAGGGGCCGCCGCCGTGCGACAGGAACCAGGTCGGCAGCCGCGCGGCGCTCATCGGGCTCAGCCGCGTGCGGCCAACGGCACGAAGGTCCTGTTCTCGGGCCCGACGTAGTTTGCGCTCGGCCGGATGATCTTGCCGTCGGCGCGTTGCTCGATCACGTGCGCGGACCAGCCCGTGGTGCGCGCAATCACGAACAGCGGCGTGAACATGGCCGTCGGCACGCCCATGACGTGATAGGCCACGGCCGAGAACCAGTCGAGGTTCGCGAACATCTTCTTGAGCCGCGCCATCTCCGCTTCGATGGCGTCGGCGATCGCGAACCCGTTCATATCGCCGGCCTCGGACGACAAACGGCGTGCCACGTCCTTGATCACGCGGTTGCGCGGGTCGGCCACGGTGTATACGGGGTGACCAAAGCCGATCACGACTTCCTTGCGCTCCACGCGTGCGCGGATGTCCGCGGCTGCCTGTTCGGGAGTGCGGTAGCGTTGCTGGATTTCGAGTGCCACCTCGTTCGCGCCGCCGTGTTTCGGCCCGCGCAGCGCGCCGATGCCGCCGGCGATGCACGAGTACAGATCCGAGCCCGTGCCGGCGATCACCCGCGCCGTGAACGTCGAGGCGTTGAACTCGTGCTCGGCGTACAGCACGAGCGACGTATGCATCGCGCGCACCCACGACGCGGGCGGCGATTTCTGGTGGAGCAGATGCAGGAAGTGGCCGCCGACGGAGTCGTCATCCACTTCCACGTCGATGCGTTTCCCGGAGTTCGCGTAGTGGTACCAGTACAGCAACATGCTGCCGAGCGAGGCGATGAGGCGGTCGGCGATGTCGCGGGCATGCTGCGGCGACTGGTCGATCTCGGGCTCCACGCATCCCAAGGCCGACACGCCGGTGCGCATGACGTCCATCGGATGCGATGTCGCGGGCAGCGCTTCGAGCACGCGGCGCACGCGCTCCGGGAGCCCGCGCAGCGACTTCAGCCGCGCGCGGTACGCGGTCAGCTCTGCGAGTGTCGGCAGCCGCTCGTGGACCAGCAGGTGGGCGATTTCCTCGAACTCGCAGGCTTCGGCGACTTCGAGGATGTCGTAGCCGCGGTAGTGAAGGTCGTTGCCGGTGCGGCCGACCGTGCAGAGCGCTGTGTTGCCGGCGACGACGCCCGACAGGGCGACGGACTTCTTCGGCTTCGGCGGCGAGGCAGGCTCGGTCATCGGTGCCGCCGGCGCCCTACTGCTCGGGCCGCTCGTCGGGCGCGCCCGTGCCGGAGGAGCCCACGAACAGCTTCCTGCCGTCAGCGAACGTGATGTCGCGGCCGTTGGCGCGGAACGAGCCGTCCTTGGCCTGGAAGCCCACGACCATGATCTTGGTGCCGGCCGGCAGCGAGTTGCGGTTCCAGCCGCGGCGCAGCAGCGCGTTCGGCGCGCCGCCTTCGATCATCCACTCCTGCTTCTGACCCTTCGCGTCGATCACTTCCAGGTGAATCCACGAGTGCGGATTGATCCAGTCCATCTTCGTGACGACGCCTTCGAGCTTCACGGGCTTGTTCGCGTCGAATTCCGCGGCGAACGAATGGTGTGCCAGCGCGGCGCCGCCATACACGGCCAGCACGCTGCCGGCCGCGAGACTGACGAGTCTGTTGCGCATTGCGATCTCCCTGTGCTTGCGTGTCACTCTACTTGGTTTTCTTCACCAGGTCGCCATACAGCAGCTCCTCGGCGAACTCGACGCACTTGAACTCGAGCAGCTGCGCATTCGGCTCGATGCGCCGGTACAGCGGCAGCGAAATCTTCCACGGGCGCGAGAACGTCTCCGGGTCCTCGATCGTGGCCTCGTACAGCAGGTGGTCGTCGTCCTTGCGCGTGTAGCGTTCCGTGACCTTCATGGCTGCGCCGTGATAGTTGCCGGCGCGGTCGAACCACGTCTGATCGTTGTTGCCGGTGACCTCGATGACGAGCGTGTCGCCGTCCCAGTGGCCGTTCGACCAGCCCATCCAGCTGTCGACCGGCGGCTCCTGATGGTTCGACATGTGCACGAGCCGGTTGGCGCTCGCGAACTCGTAGACGAACAGGATGTCGCCGTCGCCCTGCACGATGCGGAACGGGTAGGGCATGTACGTGGCGCGCGGAATGCCCGGCATGTAGCACTTGGCCTCGGGGTCGCTCTTCGGCCAGGCGGCGCGATTGGCGTCGCGCTGCGCGAGCGCGGCAGGCAGATACGGGATCGTGCCGCCCTCGACCACGCTCTGACCCGCGGGGACTGCGGCGATCGCGCCGAGCTGCCAGAACTGGCTCAAGCCCGAGGCGGAGTGATCCTCGAGGTTCCAGTACGCCGAGCCGACGGCTTCCCACAGGCCGTTCAGATCCGGGTGACCGTTGATCCTGCCGGCCGCGGCGGTAGCGGCGGGAGCCGCGGGCTTCTCGGCCGGCGACGGTGCGGGCTGGCAGCCCGCGAGTGCGGCGGCGAACAGCGCCGCCAGCGTGAGCGCGGCGCTGCGCCGCGCGCTTCCATTGCCTTCTGTTCCGATCATCGATGCGCCCCGCCTTTCAGAAGTTGTCGATAAGCCGAATCGAGAAATGCGAGCGTCGCGGCGGCAGGGACCGCCGATCCTGACCTGGATGGCCGCCTGCAGGGCAGCGACCTGCACCGGGGCCGCCAGGCCGGTGGCCCCCAAAGGATTCTCATGGTTCCCCCCAGAACAACTGTGCCGTGTTCGCGCCCTGCGTGACGGATGCTTTCGCTGGGCTGCACGGGCTTTTGCGCCGTTCTAGTCGAACGGGCCACGGATGTCAAAACGCTACGGTTCGCCGTGCGGCTGCGCTCCGGCCGGGTCGTGCTCGAGCAGCAGCGGCACGATCAGGTCCTCCTCGTCGCGCAGATGCTCGAGGATGCCGGCGCACAACCGGCTCATGGCCGCGAGACCGAGATCCGCGGCCAGCGCCGACGTCGGCGTGTCGCCCCCCGCGCTCGCCGCGCGCAGCTCGCGCAAGGCCACGCGTGCCGCGAGCCCGGCTCGCGTGAGATCGGCGTGGTCGCGTTCCAGCACGTCGATGCCCGGGCCAATCTCGGGCGCCAGGCGGCGGAAGACCGGAAAGTAGTGGAAATCCTCGATCTGGTGATGACCGTGCAGGTCGGCCAGCAGTCCCTCGAGGCGGGGTGTCGCGACGATGGCGAGTTGTCCGGCGGCCAGCCGCCCCTGTCGATAGTCGTCGGCGAGGGCTTC
>DASZSB010000140.1:0-1964 GCA_035548835.1 Gammaproteobacteria bacterium
CAGCACGTGAATCAGCACGTTGCCGCGCGCGAGGATCTCGAGCTGGTTCCAGTCGTCCGGCTTGATGATGCCCTTGAGGGCATCGCTGTTCTCGAGCGCGGCCAGCGGACCGCGCGGGCCGGCGGCATCGGAGCCGAAATAGCCGAACGATCCGCGCAGCGCGAGAAAGCCGCGGCCCCGCTCTTCGTAGAGCTGGCCGGTGTACTGGTTCGCGTAGTCGATGTCGGCCTGATAGCCCTTGAGCACCCACTTGCCGATGTTCTGCGCGCCGCCCTCGGACAGTTGCACGCTGCGGTACTGCACGCCGCTGTTGGTCGCGTTGATGCGGTACTCGACCTTGAGATCGAAATCCGCGGGCTCGCCGCCGCGCCAGATCAGGAACGTGTTCTGCGTGATCGGATGTTCGGCCGTGCTCTGACCGACGATCGTGCCATTCTCCGCGCGCCAGAACGTGGGATCGCCGTCCCAGCCGCCCAACGTCGTGCCGTCGAAGATCGATCGGAAGCCCGTGCGGTCGTCATAGGCAATCGGCATCCCGCCCTGCGGCGCGCCTCGACCGCCGGCACGGCCCGCCGGCACCTGACCGGCCGGCGCGCCCGACCCTTGCGCCGCAATCCCGGCATCGTTCGCGGCGATCGCAAGCGCGGCAGCCACGCCGAACGCGAGCACCGGCACCCGGCACGCACGGAAACCTTCGACCAGCGCACGCGACATGTCACGCCTCCAGGCAACGCGTTTCAGATCCGCTTGAAGCGGACACAGCGTCGCACCGACGCCCCATGCGCCGCAAGATCTGATTGATCGCGTTCTGCCGTGTGGAACGAATCGGCGCGTCAAGCCGATCGCGTCGGCCGTTTCGCCACGTCGAGCAGCGCGTCGTTCGGGTAGTAGTGATCGAGGTTCGCCGCGGTGACGACCTGATGCCGCACGAATTTTGCCGGCGGCGTCGGCCGCTGGTCGAGGATGTCGAGCGCCAGCGCGATCAGCTCTTCGCCGTAGCGCTCCGGAAAGTACGCGACAGATCCGATGAGCGGCGTGCGCGGCTGGCGCAGCTCGGCGCGTGCGTCCGGCTCCGCGTTCTGGCCGACGATCGCGCACGTGGCCGCGCGCCCGCATTCCTGGAACGCGCGCGCCGCGCCGAGCGCGCTCGAGTCATTCAGCGCGCCGACGAGCACGCGCTTGCGATCCGATCGCTTCAAATGCTGCCGCACCCGCTCGAGCGCCAGCGTGAACTCGCCGTCGCCATCGATCGACACCACCGGGCACGTCGTCATCGCCTCGCGCAGCGTCTCGCGCAGGCCAGCGACGACGCCGTCGATGCGGCTGTGGACGAGCGATCCGGTGCGCGCGGCATCGACGAGCAGCACTTCGTCGACCTGGCCATCCCACCGGCTCTTCGCCCAGCGGCCAAGATAGTGGCCGGCGAGCAGACCAGCCTGATAGTTGTTCGCACCGTAGTACGTCGCGCCAGGATGCGGCACGTGCACGGCGATGAACGGAATGCCCGCCTGCACGTAGCGCGCCGAAATCGCGGCCGCCGCGGCCTCGTCGATCTGGAACTCGATCGCGAGATCGACCTTCTCCTTGATGAGCTGATCGGCGTTGCGCAGCGCCGTCTTCGCGTTGCGGCGGTTGTCGAGCGTGATCAGCTCGACGTCCTCGTTCTTGGCCGCAAGCACCAAGCTGTCCTGCACCGCACGCTGGAACGAGCTGTCGTGCCCGAGCGCCGCGTAGCCCACGCGATAGCGCTTGCGGCGGTGCATCTCCGACGTGAGCCGGTACCGGCTGTCGTCGACTTTCTCGACCAGTCCGCAATGCCGCAACGTGTGCAGCAGCCGGAAGCACAGCCCTTTGTTGAACTTCGTCCGCTCGACGACGTCGCGGAGGCGCAGCATCTCGCCGCGCGACCGGAACGCCCGCAGCACGTCGGCGGCGTGGACGACGGACTGAATGACGTAGGACTT
>DASZSB010000141.1:0-4612 GCA_035548835.1 Gammaproteobacteria bacterium
CAAGCCGAAGGCGCCGGGTGGCGGCGGCGGCGGAGGCCGCGGAGGCTACGGCGGTGGCGGCGGCGGCCGCGATCGCTGGGAAGGTCGACGCACGGCGGCACTCGCCGCTTGCCAAGACAGGAGAGAACGCCGCAGCAATGCGGCGTTCTTTTTTTTTCGACCGGCTTTCGCAGGGCGCTCCATCCGCAGTAGCCTGTCGGCGCCGACGACCTGCGGGGGACACCATGGCCAGCGATACGAACCGAATCCTGACGACGCACGTCGGCAGCCTCGTCCGCCCCGCCGACTTCGCGGCGCTGCTGCGCCGGCGCATGGACGGGCACGTGCCTGACACCGAGTACCTGCCTGCCCTGCGCGCGGCCGTGCACAACGTCGTCGCCGACCAGGTGGCCGCCGGCGTCGACATCGTCAGCGACGGCGAGTACGGCAAGGGCATCGGCTGGGAGCAGTACGTGCTCGAGCGGCTCGACGGCTTCGGTCCGCGCGAGGTGCTCGCGACCGAGGGCGGCGTCGCGTTCGGCGACTTCGCGCGCTTCGCCGAGTTCTACGCGGAAGTCTGGCCGAAGGAGAACTACCTCGAGGGCATCTTCCCGTGCGTGGGCCCGATCAGGTACACGGGCCAGGCGGCACTGCAACGCGACATCGACAACCTCAAGAGCGCGATGGCCGCGGCGGGGGCTGCCGCCGGCTTCCTGCCGGTCGCGGCACCCGCGAGCGCGTTCTCGATGTCGCCGAACCAGTACTACAAGACCGACGAGGAGTACGTGTTCGCCGGCGCCGAGGCGCTGCGCACGGAGTACAAGGCCATCACGGACGCCGGCCTGTACGTGCAGATCGACGACGCGCACCTGCCGTTCACGTACGACCGCATGGTGCCGCCCGCCAGCCCGAAGGAATTCCGCAAATGGGCGCGCATCCGTGTCGACGCGCTGAACCATGCGCTGCGCGGCATCCCCGAGGACCGCGTGCGCTACCACATCTGCTGGGGCAGCTGGAACGGCCCGCACTCGAGCGACGTGCCGCTGAAGGAGATCGCGGACCTGATCCTGAAAGTGCGCGCGGGCGCGTATTCCATCGAAGCGGCCAACGCGCGCCACGAGCACGAGTGGCAGGTGTGGAAGACGATCAAGCTGCCGGAGCACCGCAAGCTGATCCCGGGCGTCGTGAGCCACCAGACGAACGTCGTCGAGCATCCCGAGCTCGTCGCGGAACGGCTGCTGCGCTTCGCCGGCGTCGTGGGCCGCGAGCGCGTGCTGGCGGGCACCGACTGCGGCTTCGCGCAGGGGCCGTTCGTGCGCCGCGTGCACCCGTCGATCCAGTGGGCCAAGCTGCAGTCGCTCGCCGCGGGTGCGAAGCTCGCGAGCCAGGCGCTCTGGAAGAAGCGCCCGGCCGCGGCGAGGAAGCGCGCCGCCAGGGCGAAACCGAAAGTCCGGGCGCGCCGCTGAATGCCGCCGCGCCGCGCGCGGCTCAGTGCGTCATCGCGTACACGACGTAGTTCACGCCGAATCGATAGGCGGTGGCCGTCATCGGCGCCGGATAGCGCGGATCGTCCGCATGCTCCCACGCGTCGCCCATGTCGCTGTTGTGGTTCATGGCGACCATGAGCCGGCCGTGACCGTCGTAGATGCCGCGCCAGTGCGGCGGGCCTTGCATCCGCTGCCAGTAGAGATGGCGTTCGCCGGGGATCTGCGTGTGCTTGTCGAGAGTGAACAGGATGCTCAGCAGCGGATCGTTGTCCGGGATGTCGACGATCGAATAGCCCGGCAGGACGTCGTTCATCGCTGCACGGAAGAATGCCCACTCGTCTTCGCCGTGAAAGTCGTCGACGACGAGGAAGCCGCCCCGCTCGAGGTACTCGCGCAGGCGCTTCGCCTCCTCGCCTTCGGGATGCCAGCCGCCGCGTCCCGGCTGCTGCAGGAACAGCCACGGGTACATGTAGAGATCGTCGTCCGCGAGCGTCAGGTGACGGCTGTCGGGCGCCACCTCGATGCGCGTCATGCGCTGCACGGCCGGCAGGAAGTGCGCCTCGGCCTCGGGGTAGTCGATGGCCCACCACGGATTGCAGTAGCCGCGCGAGCCCGCGCAGCCGACGGTCGCGTACGCGAGACGCGCCATGTGGAACTCGGCTTCGGGCGGCCCGCCCTTCGGCTCCGGTGGCGGTGGCCGGCCGAACTGCGCAAACGCGAGCCCGCCCAGCAGGCAGGCCGCCACGGCGAGCAACAACGGTTTGGCGCGCATCGCGAGGCTACTGTGCCACCGGCACGGCCCGCGGCCAAGGCGCCCCCGCAATGGCTAGTCCGCGTTACGCCACGCGAGCAGCGGCTCGAGCTCGCGGCGCACCTGGGCGGCGCTCTCGAAGCGGATGGCCGGCAACCCCAGCTGCCGCGCGCTCTCGACGTTGCGCGCAAAATCGTCGATGAACACGGACTCGGCGAAGTCGAGCGCGAACCGCTCGCGCAGGTGCTCGTAGATGCCGGGCTCCGGCTTCACGAGCTTCACGGCAGCCGACACGACGATGCCGTCGAACAGCGAGAAGAATCCGTGCAGCGACCTCAGGTACGCGAAGATCGACTCGGACATGTTCGAGAGCCCGTACAGCCGGAACCCGCGCTCGCGCAGCTCGGCGAGCAGCGCGACGCTGGGCTCGATCGGCGTCAGCGACGCCCGAACGTGATCGAACAGCGCCGCCATCTCCGCTTCGGGCCGCTGCATGCGCATCGCGAACCGGCGTACGACTTCGGCCTCGTCCAGCGTGCCGCGATCCATCTCGATCCAGTCGTCGTGCTGGAACGCATGTGTGCGGATCGCGTCGCGCGAGGCGGGATCGGCATAGAAGCTCGAGATGATCGCCTCGGGCCGCCAGTTCACCAGCACGCCGCCGAAATCGAAAATGATGTTGCGGACGCGCGAGCCGCGCGTCACGCGCGGCCTTCCGGGATCGCGTTGAACTTGCCGGCCTGGTAGTCCTGGATCGCCTGCATGATCTCTTCGCGAGTGTTCATCACGAACGGTCCGTAGGCAACGACCGGCGCCCCGATCGGCTCGGCATGGCCGAACAGCAGCACGGCGTCGGTCTTGGCCTCGATGTCGACCGTGTCGCCGTCCTCGTTGAGCTCGATCAGGTGCCAGTGCGGCGCCGGCTCGCCGGCCACCTCGATCTCGCCGCGCACGACGTACAGGAACACGTTGCGGCCCTTGACACCGGGGAACGAGACGCGCGCGCCGGCCTTGAGGTCCACGGTGCCGAGGAAGATGTCGAGCAGCGGCTTCACGCCACCCTGCCGGCCGAGGTACTCGCCCGACGTCAGGTGCACGACGCCCCGGCCATCCGGCGTCGTGACGGCCGGAATCTCGTTGCGCTGCAGCCCGATGTAGCGCGGCGTCGTCATCTTCAGCCGCGGCGGCAGATTGACCCACAGCTGCAGGATCTCGAGAGCGCCGCCGTCGCGTTTGAAGCTCTCGGGGGAGAGCTCGGCGTGCACGAGGCCGCTGCCGGCGGTCATCCACTGAATGCCGCCCTCGTTGATGACGCTCTCGTGGCCCGCGCTGTCGCGGTGCGCGAGCTGACCCGTCAGGATGAACGTCACGGTCTCGAACCCCCGATGCGGATGCGGGCCGAAGGGCAGACCGCGGTTGCGCGACATGTACACCTGCGGACCATGGTGATTCAGGAACAGGAACGGATCGATCTGGTCGATCTCCGCCCCCGGCACCGGCCGGCGGGTCGTGAGATCGGCGATGTCGTCGCGGACGGCGGGATGCCGGCGTTTGATGGTCTTCGAGGTCATGCAGGGCTCTCCGTCGCCGCAGGATTTTCCGAGGCCGCAAGCATACCGCAGGCGCCGTCGCGAGGGCTCTGCGCACCGAGAAAACTTGGGGACACCGCCACTGCGGCCCCGTTAGAATGCCGCGCAGTCAGCCAACCCTTGAAGGGGGTCGTCGTGAACAAGTGGATCCTGGGCCTGCCCGTCGCCTTCCTTGGCGCCACCGCCGCACCGGTCGTGAGCGCGCACTTCAAGCTGCTCGAGCCGACGCCCGTGCTCGTCCAGGACGACAAAGGCGATCCGCAGAAGCTCGCCCCGTGCGGCGGCACGCTGGCCGATCCCGGCACGCCGACGAAAGCCGTCACGGCAGTCACGGGTGGCCAGAAGCTCAAGATCGTCGTGAACGAAGCCGTGTTTCACCCCGGACACTACCGCATCGCGCTCGCACGCAAGCGCAATTCGCTGCCGGCCGACCCGGAGGTGAAGACGCACGACACCGAGAAGGGACCCCGGTCGCTGTCGGCCGCAATCGAGAAGAAGCCGCGACCGCCCGTGCTCGTCGACGGCCTGTGGCCGCACACGACGAAGCCCACGGGCAACTGGGAAACCGAGATCACGCTGCCGAACATCACCTGCGAAGGCTGTCAGCTGCAGGTCATCGAGTTCATGGCCGAGCATCCGGGCGTGCGCGAAGGCGGCTTCTCGTACCACCACTGCGCGGCGCTGAACATCACGGCGGATCCCTCGAAGCCCGCCGAAGACGCTCGCTGGAAATAACCCAAGAGGGTGTCAGGTTTTGCGCAGTTGCACAGCTTGCTCGTGCGGTTGTCTGCTACTGCGAATTGCGA
>DASZSB010000142.1:0-4789 GCA_035548835.1 Gammaproteobacteria bacterium
GATGTATTCACGGCGGTCCCGTGACAGGCCCTCTGCGGCTGGCGCTTCGCTCGCTACGTCGACGTTACTGCTCGAGCAGCGCGCGCAGCATCCAGGCGGTCTTCTCGTGCACCTGCAGGCGCTGTGTCAGCAGGTCCGCGGTCGGCTGGTCGTTCGCCTTCTCGGCGGCCGGGAACACGCCGCGCGCCGTGCGCGCCACGGCCTCGTGGCCCTTCACGAGCTGCGCGATCATCTCTTCCGCCGCCGGCACGCCCTTGGCCTCCTCGATCGACGACAGCTTCGCGTACGCCGAGTAGCTGCCGGGCGCGGGATACCCCAGCGCGCGGATGCGCTCGGCGACCAGATCCACGGCCAGCGCCAGCTCGTTGTACTGCGCCTCGAACATCAGGTGCAGCGTGTTGAACATCGGGCCCGTGACGTTCCAGTGGAAGTTGTGGGTCTTCAGGTACAGCGTGTACGTGTCGGCCAGCACCTTCGCGAGGCCGTCGGCGATGTGCTTGCGCTCCTTGGCCGAGATGCCGATGTCGATCTGCGGGGCCGTGACGGCTCTCATGATGGATCTCCTGTTGACTGCTCTACACGAAGACTACGGTAACCGGATGCCCGCGACAAACGGAAAGTCTCTAACGCAGTGATCTACTGAACCGATCGGATGCGGCGCGGCGGGCAAACGCGTCGTCGTGTCGTGCCGCGTCGCTACCTCCGCGCCCCGGGCGGCCCGCCGCAGAAGTAGCTCGCGGGATCGTTCGTGTCGCCCGCGCCCTTGTAGTTGGCCTGCAGCGGATACGCGCACAGCGGCCGCGTGAGCGGCGAGTTCGCCTTCGTCGCGATCAGCGTCGCGGGCGCTTCGCCGTGCTCGACCCAGCGCTCGAGCGCCGTCAGCGTATCGATGCGGTCCGGACCGTCGCCGCCGCCACAGTGCAGCACGCCGGGCGCGAGATACAGCCGCAGCGAGTCGCGCGCCGCCGGCACCGCGTGGTTCACGGCCGTGAAATACGCGATCGTCGACAGCGGACTCGGGCCCGGATCGTTGAAGCCGTGCCACAGCAGCAGCTTGCCGCCGCGCGCCACGAACTTCGCGATGTCCGGGTTCTGCTGGTGCACCTCGGCGCGAGCGATGCCGCCGTCGAGCAGCGCCAGGTCGCGCTCGGGATCGAACGTCATGAGGTCGTACTTCGGATCGGCCTTCACGAGGTACGCGAAGAACGGCGCGCCGAGCCGCGCGTTGAGTCCGAGCGGCTGCGCGGGCGTGCCGATCATGCGTGTGACCCAGTCGCCCTCGCCGCCGCGCATCAGCGGCATCGCGGCGAACGTGCCGTCCTTCTTCCTCACGCCGGCGTACACGCGCCGCACGGTCTCGACCTGCGCGGGTGTGAGGCACGAAGCGCCGGACGCACCGGCCTTGCACTGCAGCTCGGCCGGGTCCCAGGTGCAGGTGCGCGGGTCCGCGAGGATGCCGTCCTTGACGCCGTCGTTCGCGTCGCACGCGGCGAGCACCGCCGCGTGGATCAGCGGCACGTGCTCCGGCAGCAGGTTGCTCTCGGGTCTAGCGTGGAACGCCTGCACGCGCAGGATCGCGTTCGAGTAGGTCAGCGGCGTGTACACGGGCGCGCCCGCGATCACGCCGTCGTAGTCCTCGGGGTAGCGCTGCACTTCCGCGAGCCCCTGCCGGCCGCCGGTCGAGCAGCCCTGCCAGTACGCGCGCTGCGGCGCGCGACCGTACAGCGACTCCGCAATCTGCTTGCCGACCACGGTCGCGAGATGCGTGGCGCGATGACCGAAGTCGACGATGCCTTCCACGTTCGGCTTGCCGGCGGCGTCGATCGCGAACGACGGATCGAGCGCATCCGCGCTCGTGTGACCCATGTCGTTCTGCAGCACGGCGTAGCCGCGCGCGAGCCCGTCGGCCGCGGCTTCGACGCGCACGTTGCCGGCGAAGCCGCCACCGCCGATGCCGAGAACCTTGCCGTTCCATTCCTGCGGCAGGCGGTACACGGCGCCGATCTTCGAGCCCGGCACGGGCGCAATCGTGGCGTGCACTTCGCAGAAGGCCGGCAGCTTCTTCGCGGCAGAAGCCGCAACGGCCGTCGCCGAGACGATGGTGGTGTTGGCCGGCGCCGGCTTCGTCGCGAGAGCAGCGCAGAGATCCTGCGCGGCGGCGCCGCCGGTGGCCGCGGCAAACGCCGCGGCGAACGCGAGCGCGCGCGTGGAAACCTCGATCATCGTCCCCTCCTCAGTCGCCTTTGCGATCGCCGCTCGTGTCGAGATGAAACCGGTACAACACGGCGTGAATCACGGGCCCGAGCATCACGCCCGCGAGCACGATGAAGAACAGCCCGGCGAACAGCGCGTAGCCGCCCGCGAGCCATTTGCCGGCCGTGGTCGTCAGCGGATTCACGGGGCCCATGCCGCCGAGCAGCATCGCGGCGTTCAGGAACGAATCCGGCCACGGCAGCCCTTCCACCCAGTGATAGATGGCCATGCCCATGCCGAGCACGAGCGCCCCGAGCGGCAGCAGCACCGCACCGCGCGCCGTCATGCGCGCGGCCACGTGCAGCGGATGGTGCGAGGCGGCACCGCGTGGGCGTGGCAGTGCGTTCGGGCTCATGCGAATGCTCCCTCGCCGGTCATCACGCGTCGAAGCCGTGCTCGCGGCGCCACGCCGGGTCGAAATACGTGGAGAGATAGTTGCGGCCCGTGTCCGTGATCATCGTGACCACGCGTTTGCCGGGGCCGAGCTCGTGCGCCACGTCGATCGCGGCCGCGAGCGCCACGCCCGAGGACGCACCGGCCAGGATGCCTTCCTCGCGCGCGAGGCGCAGCATGTAGCGCAGCGCGGTCGCATCGCTGACCGGGATCACGCGATCCGGCGGCGTGCCGTGAGTCGAATCCGCGTCGATCTCGTCGATGACACCTTCCACGACGGAATCCGCCGGCGGCGCAGCGCCCACGATCAGCACGTGCGGCGAGTGCGCGCGCAGCACGCGGCCCATGCCGGCGATCGTGCCGCCGGAGCCCACGCAGGCGACGAACGCGTCGAGTTTGCCGTCGCACTGCTCCAGGATCTCGAGCGCGGTCGAGCGCTCGTGCGCGGCAGGATTGGCCGCGTTCGTGAACTGGTCAGGCAGGAACGCGCCGTGCTCGCGGGCGTACGCTCGCGCGCGGCCGATGTAGCCTTCGGGATCGGTGGCAGGCACGTCCGTCCGCGCGCGGATGACCTCGGCGCCGAACGCGCGCAGCACCGCGAGCTTCTCCTTCGCCGTGTAATCCGGCACGACGATCACGCACGGATACCCGCGCACCGCGCAGACCAGCGCGAGCCCCACGCCGGTGTTGCCGCCGCTGGCCTCGACGACCGTGGTGCCGGGCTGCAGGCGCCCGTCGCGTTGCGCGGCGTCGAGCATGGAGATGGCCGCGCGGTCCTTGATGCTGCCGCCGGGCTCGACGAACTCGAGCTTCGCGACGACTTCGGCGCAGCCCTCCGGCACGAGCTTGCGCAGGCGGCACATCGGCGTGCGGCCGACGGCGCCGAGGATATCGGCGTGGATCATGACGCTGTGAAGCTTACCCTGCGCCCGTGCATCGCGGCAGACGCAGGGCGCTGCAGGGAACCGTTGCCGGCGTGCGCGGGTTCGCGTAGGTTGACGCGCGCCACCGCCTCCTCCCCCGCCGCTTCGCTCCAGGAGCTCCGATGCAACTTCCGGTCCGCCTCATCGTGCCCGCCGCTCTGCTGGCCACCGCCGCGCATGCGCAGACGTTCACGCCAAAGGCCATCGTGCAGTTCCAGCAGGGAGGCGACAAGGAACGCGCGACGCTGTCCCGCATGCCTGGGCTGGCGGACCTGATCAGGGGGCCTTTTGGGCTCGGCGCCGCCGATCTGAACGGCGACGGCGCGAACGAGATCGTGGTGCTGTCCCTGACCTGCGATGACGCGGGCTGCCCCGTCGTCGTGCTGCAGAACAACCAGGGCCGGGCGACGCCGATCTTCGCGCGCAAGGTCGCCGGCCGGCTCGCCATCACGAACGAAAAGGCGAACGGCTACTTCCAGCTGGCCGCCGCCGACAAGGCCGGCGCGATCATGAAAGACGGCGCCGGCAAGCAGGTCGTCTACGCGGTCGGCGCAAGCCCGGCGACGGCGAACGCGGCACCGCCCCCGGCGCCGGCCGCGCCGAAGGCCCCGGCGCCTGTGGCGCCGGCCGCTGCCCCACCGCCCTCTGCCGCCTCCGCGACCAGGCTCGATGGCGCATTCCTGCCCGTGTGCCTTCTCGAGCGCTGCCTGAATCCGCGCGTCGAGACGAAGTCCGGCATCGGCACCGCCAGCGCGAAGATCGAGGCCAAGGTCACGACCGCCGACGCGACGGCGTGGTGCGCGAAGTGGAACGCGGCCAACAAGACCTGCGTGACCGATCAGGTCGCGCAGGGCGGCACGGGCGGCGGCGCAAAATTCCGCAGCCCGACCTACGTGGCCACCGCGAATTGCACCACGGGCGAGCTGAAGGCAGTCGACGGCCGCTCGTACAAGTACGCGGGCACGTGGGCCGACGGCCCCGGCGCGGGCCGCGCGAAATTCCGCGGCTCGATGGGCGAGAGCCCGGCCGGCAGGTTCGAGCAACAAGGCGCCGCGCAGGTCGCGAACGGCGCGACGTCGATCTATCAGCTCGCGCTCGAGCCGAATGCGGGCGAGTCCCTGGCGCTGCAGTGGGAGCTGCTCTGCGCCGGTGCGCCGGCGCCGCAGTGAGCCGCGGCTAGGGCGCGTCGACCGTCACCGGCCGGCCCCAGAGCTGGCTCA
>DASZSB010000143.1:0-2560 GCA_035548835.1 Gammaproteobacteria bacterium
CTGCGAGAGCCTGCTGATCGCGGCGCTCGGTGCCGCGCTGGGGCTCGTGCTTGCGCGCACGGGCCTCGACGCGCTGGTGCGCTCCTACGAGGCCGAGACGTTGGCACCTGCCGTGCTGCCGCTCGACGGTGCCGCGCTCCTCGTCACGATCGGCATCGCATTCGTCGCGACCATGTTGTTCGGGCTCTGGCCGGCCTGGGACGTTGCCCGCGGCGCCGCGCGGGCGCGGCTCGCGGAGTCGGGCGCCGGCAGCACGCCGGCCCATGGGCGCGGCGTGCTGCGCCGCGGCCTCGTCGCGGGCCAGGTGGCCGCATCGCTCGTGTTGCTCGTCGGTGCGTCGTTGCTGTCGCGCAGTTTCCTGAACCTGCTGACGCTCGACGGCGGCGTGGACACGCAGCGCGTGACGAGCGTGCGCGTGGAGTCGCAGGGCGCGCCGGTGGGGTTGAAGGATGTCGCACGGTTCACTGGCCGCATCATCGACGCCCTGGCCGGCCTGCCGGGCATCGAGAGCGTGGCATCCGCCAACAACCTGCTGCCGCTGCGCGGGGGCGGGCAGCGCTCGACCGCGAGCGTGCCGGGCGAAGCCGATTCCGGCGCGAAACACGCGGTGGCCTACGTGGGCGTGACGGCGAATTTTTTCGAGACGCTCGGCGTACCGATTCTGCGTGGACGTGTGTTTGGCGAGAACGAGCAGCGTGGCCGCCTCGCCGTGGTCAACGAACGCATGGCGCGCGAGCTGTGGCCGAGCCAGGACCCGATCGGCCGGCAGTTCCGGCTCGACGCGGACCCCGATCGCGGCGTCGTCACCGTCGTCGGCGTTTCTCGTGACGTGCTGACATGGGACAGCAATCGCGACGAGCCGTTGCCGACGGCCTACCTCGACTTCGCGTCGTTCCCGTATCGGCCCGTGTTCTTCTTTCTGCGCACACGCAGCGCGCAGCAGGGCGTGAGCCCGGAGGGCGTGTACCGTGGCCTGGACTCGCTGGGATTTCCGATTCGGCGCATCGCGGTCACGCCCATGACGCAGGTGGCGCAGGCTCCGTTCTGGCGGCAACGTCTGTTCAGCCTGTGGTTCGCGATCTTCGGCGCGGCGGCCATCGTGTTGACCGTGGCAGGCATCTACGGCGTGTTGACGCAGTTCGTCGGTCAGCGGGGCCATGAGATCGGCGTGCGCATGGCACTCGGCGCGCAGCGACGCGACGTGCTCGTGCTGATTCTGCGCGAGGGTGCGCTGTTCGTCGGCGGCGGTCTCGTGGTCGGCACCGGCGTCGCATACGCAGTCGCGCGCGCCCTGCGTGGCCTGCTGTTCGGCGTGGAGCCCGTCGATGTGCCGCTCTTCGCGGTCGCCGCGGTCGTGCTCGCAACGGTAGCAATGGCCGCGAGCCTGGTGCCGGCCGTGCGTGCGGTGCGCGTCGATCCCCGGGAGTTGCTGCGGCGCTGATGCTGGCCCACCGATCTCCGCCGCTTGTTGAGCGCCCTGGCTTGAGCGCGACCAGCGCTCCGATCAGCGCAGCCACCTCGACGCAATCCACACGACTCGCAGGCGGCGGTTCCCTTCGGATTGGCGGGTTTGTTACGCTGCGGGGCATGAAACCCACACTGATCCTCGCCGCGCTCGCGTTCGTCGCCGCGAATGCGCAGGCGGCTACGATCTGCGACCGCAACTGTCTGAAGTCCACGCTCGACGCCTACCTCACGGCGCTCGTGAAGCACGACCCGAAAGCGGCGCCGCTCTCGGCAGGCTTCCGCCAGACCGAGAACGCCGTCGTGCGCAACGCGGGCACGGGCCTTTGGCAGAGCGCCACGGCGCTCGGCAAGCTGCAGCGCCGCTACTACGACGCGGTCACGGAGCAGGCCGCGTACTTCGGCACGCTGGACGAGACCGCGGGCCCCGCCATCGTCACGCTGCGGCTTCAGGTCGAGGACCGCAGGATCACGGAAGCGGAGTGGGTGCTGAACCGCAAGGGCGATCCCGGTATCGGTCCGAACGCCGGCGCGCAGGCGAACGCGGCGTTCTACGATCCCGAGTACCTGATTGCGCATCCGCCGCCCGAGCGCGTGATTCCGAAGTCGCAGCGCCTCTCGCGCACCGATCTCGTCGCGATCACGAACAGCTACTTCGACGGCCTCTCGGCGCACGACGGCAAGATCATCATGGCGCACCCGGGCTGCGTGCGGATCGAGAACGGCAGCCTCACGACGCAGCGGCCGATCCCGACGGGCGGTCTCACGGACTGCACGGCCGAGGGCCCGATGACGAACATCTTCGCGGTCACGGCGCGCCGCTACCCGGTCGTGGACGAGGAGGCGGGCGCGGTGCTGGCGCTGGCCCTCTTCCAGCGCAAGCCCGGTGTGCAGATGCGCCGCAACCTGCTGGGCGAGTGGTTCTACATCGAGCAGGGCAGGATCCGCGAGGTGTACGCGGCCATGTTCTATCCGGACCAGGAGGCCCTGGTGCCGAACTGGCCGCCGTTCGACGGCAACTGGCCGCCCGCCGTACCGACGAAGTAGCAGTAACAGGGTGTCAGGTTTTGCACTTGCACGGATATCCGTGCAAGTG
>DASZSB010000144.1:0-30453 GCA_035548835.1 Gammaproteobacteria bacterium
GCGCTTCGGCTGGAACCAGGACTCGCTGCAGAGCGGCACGACCGTCACGATCACGGGCTCGCGCGCGCGCGACGGCAGCATGAAAGCGGCTGTCGACAAGGTCACGCTGCCCGACGGCAAGCAGCTGTTCGGCGCGCAGGAAACGACGCAGTAGCCGCTCGGCATTCCTGACGGCAGATGTCGTCGATCCCGCGTACCCTCCGCACGGGAGCTCACGGGGTACCGGAATGCACACCGATCCAGTCCGCCATCCGCAACCGCTGGCCGGCCGCGTGGCCGTGGTCGCGGGCGCCACGCGCGGCGCCGGCCGCGGCATCGCACGCGCGCTCGCGGAGGCCGGTGCCGTCGTCTACTGCACTGGACGCAGTGTGCCGGGCCGGCCCTCTCCTTACGGCCGGCCCGAGACGATCGACGAAACCGCGCAGCTGATCGAGAGCGCGGGCGGCACCGCCATCGCCGTGCGCGTGGACCACACCGTGGAGCAGGAAGTCGAGGCGCTGTTCGCGCGCGTCGACGCGGAACACGGCCGGCTCGACATCCTCGTCGACAGCGTCGCGGGCGAGGACCCGTTGATGCGCGACTGGGGCGCGTTCTGGGAGACGCGGCTCGACAACGGCCTCGAGATCCTGCGCCAGTCGCTGCTGTCGCGCATCATCACGGCCAAGCACGCGGCCCAGCGCATGGTCCGCGCCCGCCGCGGCCTGATCGTCGAGGTCACCGAGAACGACCTGATGGACTCGAGCGGCAACCTCGTGGTCCAGAGCGTGCGGCTCGCGCACAAAGGCCTCGCGCTGAACATGGCCGCGGGGCTCATGCAGCACGGCGTCGCGGCGCTGGCCGTCACGCCGGGCTTCCTGCGCTCGGAGTCGATGCTCGAGCACTTCGGCGTCACGGAAGCCACGTGGCGCGACGGCGGCGCGCAGGACCGCAACTTCCTCGAGTCCGAATCCCCGCTCTACGTAGGCCGGGCCGTGGCCGCGCTCGCGGCCGATCCGCACATCCTCGACCGCACGGGGCAACTCGTGAGCTCGTGGCAGTGCGCGCGCGAGTACGGGCTCTACGACTACGACGGCCGGCGGCCCGACTGGGGCGCGCTCGCCATCGATTTCTCGATGCTGCCCGAGTCGCTCATGACGCACCTGCGCGCCGGCCTGGGGCTGCAGCTCACGTGGCTCGAAACCGTCGCAAAGCGCACGCGCGCGTATCTCGCGAAGCTGCCACCGGCGCGGGGCTAACTGGCGCCGGGAGCGCCGGTGTCTACCCGTCGTGCGCCTTGCGCAGCGCCAGCGCGTTGATGCAGAACCGCAGGCCCGTCGGTGGCGGACCGTCCGGGAACACGTGACCCAGGTGCGCATCGCACACGTTGCACGTGGTCTCGACGCGCTGCATGCCGTGGCTCGTGTCGAGGTGATACGCCACCACGTCCGGCGTCAACGGCGCCGTGAAGCTCGGCCAGCCCGTGCCGCTGTCGAACTTCGTGGTCGCATCGAACAACGGCGTATCGCAGCAGACGCAGTGGTAGCGGCCGGGCGCGAACAGCGCGCACATGGCCGAGCTGAACGCGCGCTCCGTGCCCTTGCCGCGCGTCACGTGGTACTGCTCGTTCGTGAGCAGTTCGCGCCATTCCGCGTCGCTCTTCTCGACGCGGCGTGGAGGAGGCACGTTGCCGCGCCGCGCGAGCTCCACGACGTTCGCCCAGCGCAGGCCGCCGGCGGCCTCGTTCTTCTGTGTGCTCATCGGAGTTACGCCGTCCTCGCGCTCGGCCGCCGCGGCAGCCGCCAGTTCGGCCGCGGGAAGTGGCAGGTGTAGCCGCCGGGGTTGCGCAGCAGGTAATCCTGGTGCTCGGGCTCGGCCTGCCAGAACGGCCCCGCCGGCTTCACCTCGGTCACCACCTTGCCGGGCCAGAGCTTGGACGCCTCGACGTCCGCGATCGTCTCCTCCGCGGTGTCGCGCTGCTCGGCGGAGAAGTAGTAGATGCCGGAGCGGTACGACGTGCCGACGTCGTTGCCCTGGCGGTTCCTGGTCGTGGGATCGTGGATCTGGAAGAAGAACTCGAGCAGGTCGCGATACGAGAGCTTCGCCGGATCGAACACGATCTCGATGGCCTCCGCATGCGTGCCGTGATTCCGATACGTGGCATGCGGCACGTCGCCGCCGCTGTAACCCACGCGCGTCGACACGACGCCCGGCAGCCTGCGGATCAGATCCTGCATGCCCCAGAAGCAACCGCCCGCGAGAATCGCCGTTTCCGTGCTGGCCATGTGTGTCCTCCTTAACCGCCTGACGAACGTGTCAGTCGAACTTGAAGATGTCCTTCGCCTCGGGATGGCTCATGCCTTTTTCCCAGTACTT
The DNA here is from genome assembly GCA_035548835.1 of Gammaproteobacteria bacterium. Lineage (GTDB taxonomy): Bacteria > Pseudomonadota > Gammaproteobacteria > Steroidobacterales > Rariloculaceae > FEN-1219. The sequence goes on from DASZSB010000144.1 coordinate 2,353, forward strand.
CTCCCAGATCTGCGCCCAGGGCCGGTTGTACATGTCGAGCACCTCGTACGGGATCACCGTCGGCGGTGCGACCGGCTGCGCGCGCCCGTTGATCGGGTAGATGGTCTCGAGGCACTGCGTGAACACGAACGGCTCGCCTTCGTCGAAATCGCCGATCTTGACGAAGTCGCGCACGATGCGGATCGGCTCGACGAGCGCTTCGGGGTCGTAGAACACCGCTTCGTGATGCAGCCCGACCATCGTGCCCTGCGCATCCCGGTTGGGCGTGTAGATCTCCACCGTCTGCATCTTACTCGAGAACTCGAACACGCCGTGCGAGGCCCAGCCCTGAATGTTCGACGTCCAGGTGATCAGCGCGTCGCCGTCCCAGAAGCCGATGGTCTCGCCGTACCAGCGCGGCACCTCGGCCCCGAGCCGCGGCACCTGGCCGCTCATGTCGAACTGGCGGCCGATGTGAATGTCCGTGACGTAATTGCCGGACAGCGACGACATGATGCGCACGAGCTTCGGCGCCACCACGATGTCGTGCACGCCCGTGCCCGCGAAGTGGAACCGGCGCATGAAGCCTTCGGGCCAGCAGTACATACCGGGCCACTGCGCCGCGTTCGTGTTGCCCTCGTGATACACCTGCTGAACCATGCGCGTCTGGTACTCGGGCGTCAGCAGCGACAGGATCGTGGGAATCTGATTCCACGCCATGCCGTACCACGTTCCGATCACGGTCTCGATCGAGATGCTGCCGTAACGGCCGTCCCACTCGAGCGGCAGCGTCGCGCGCGTGTGCTGCACGGGACCGCCACGGGCCCTGGCCTCGGCCAGCAGCGCCTCGTAGTGGGCCTGCGCGGTCTTGAACGCGTACGGGCTCACGATCGCCGCGCGCGGATAGTCGCGGTCGCAGTACCCCCACGCCGCGGTCTCTGCGCCGCCATGGATCGTCGCCGCGCTGAAGTTGCTGGCGCCGCGCTGCTGCTCGACCGCGAGACTGCTGTTGCAGCGGAAGTAGCGCGGGTCGCTCCACAGCGCCCGGTCCTTGTAGAAATCCTTGCTGGTGAAGAGATCGACGGGCAGCGGCGTGACGCCGGGAGGCGCAGCGCCGTTCCAGGCCGTGCCCACGTAGGTCGTCTTGCCGCCGCGCTCGATGCGGAACGGGCCGACGACCGGGTACTGCGCGAGGTACTGGGACAGTTGCGCCGGCCCGCCGCTTGGGTGTGGCAACGCGCTGCGCACCGGCGCTCCGCGACCCACGCTCGGGACGGTCTGCGCGTCGATGGCGGCGGTGAAAACCAGCGTCGCGAGCCCGACGCCAACCGTGAAGCTGACCCTCATGCGGCCTCCCTGCGGTCGCCCGACGGATTCTTCGCGTCCGCCTCGGCCGCTCCCGGAATCGATACTACCACCGGCCGTGCGGCCGGGCCCGCGGCCGGCTCATTGCCCGCCGAGCGCGTGGCGCCGGAAGAACTCGTACATCACGGCGGTCGCGTCCACGGGCTCGCGGGCCCATTCGTGACGCAGCCCGTCGATGCGGATCAGCCGCACCTCCGTGCCGTCCCTGCAGCCCTCGTAGCGCAGCGTCGACAGCGGGCCCGGCGGGTCCTCGAGCACGGGCTCGCGGCGACAGCCATCGTGCCGCGCCCAGCCCGCGAGCGCCTCGGGCACGCTCTCGACCCATTCGCCGCCGCGATTCGGCGCGTGGCCGTCGTAGGTGTTCTGCGGGTCGGCGAGCCCGTGCAACGTGAGCACCGGAAGCGCGCGGCCGGCGCACGCGCCGGGCCAGCGCAGACCCGACATCGGCGCGATGGCCGCGATGCGCGTGCTCAACCGGCAGCCGAGCAGCGACGTCATGCGGGCGCCGCCCGAAAAGCCCGTGGCGTAGACGCGCGTGAGATCGGTGCAGACGCGCGCGGCCACGTGATCGATGACGTCCGACGCGTACTGCACGTCGTCCGCGCGGCCGTCTGCCACGGGCACGTTCCAGCGGCCGTCCACGGCCTGCAGCGACGCGACGAGGAACCCCTCGCGCGCCGCGAGCGCTTCGAAGCGGCTGGTGGCGGCCTGACCCGCCGCGTTGCCGCCGCTGCCATGCAGATCGAGCACGAGCGGCAGACGCGCGTGGCCGTCGTAACCGGGCGGCACGAACAGCCGGTACGCGCGTGCGCGTCCACCGGAGGTCAGTTGCCCATCCGTGACGCCGCCCGCGGCCGGCAGCGCACAGGCAGCAGGTGCCTGCTGTGCGCCCGCGGCCGGCGACAACGCGATCGTGACGAGCACCGCGGCAAGCATCGAAGACACGCGCACGTTTCACCCCCGCCAGGTTGCGAGGCGCCAGTGTCTGCCTTCTCGCGCGCGGGCGGAAGACCGCGCAGTGGCACCGCACGCGTCAGCCGGGGCAGAATCCGGCTTTCCCATCGCGAGCATGCCCCTTTGGACATCCGCTTCACCCCGAACGAGGCCCGCGTCATCGGTTGCCTCATGGAGAAGTCCGTCATCACGCCGGACCAGTACCCGCTGTCGCTGAACGCGCTCGTGAACGCGTGCAACCAGAAATCGAGCCGCGAGCCGGTGCTCAACCTGGACCAGGGCACCGTGCAGCGCACGGTCAACGAGCTCGCCGAGAAGAAGCACGTGCTGATCGAGAACCTGGGGTCGCGCGTCGACAAGTACCGCCAGCGCTTCTGCAACACGCAGTTCGCGCTGCTGCAGTTCTCGCCCGCCGAGTTCGCGGTGATCTGCCTGCTGCTGCTGCGCGGACCGCAGACGCCCGGCGAGCTGCGCGCCCACAGCGGCCGGCTGCACGAGTTCAGGGACACGGCGGAGGTGGACGCCACGCTCGAGTCGCTGCTGACGCGCGCGGAAGGTCCGTTCGTCGCGCGCCTGCCGCGCGAGCCGCGGCGCAAGGACCACGCGTATGCGCACCTCTTCGGCGGGCCGATCGAGTCGGCGCCGGCCGAGCCGGTGCCGGACGAGGTCCCGCGCCCGCGCTCCGCCGATGCGCTCGCGGCGCTCGAGCAGCGCGTGGCGGATCTCGAGCGCCAGCTCGCCGAGCTGCGGCGCGAGCTGGGTCTCGACCGACCGGAAGAGGTATTCTCTCGTCAATGACAACGATCCGATCGGAGACCCCGATGCAACGACGTCGCGCGCCCACCGCCTTGCTGGCCGCCCTGCTGTTGTCGTCGAGCGCCGCCGCGCTCGCGCATCACTCGCCGGTAGCGTTCAACACCCGCGTCACGGATTTCATGCTGAAGGGCACGATCGAGCAGGTCGACGTCCGCAACCCGCACTCGGTCATGGAGCTGCGGGTCGTCGGCGACGACGGCTCCGCCACCGTCTGGCACATCGAGTTCAGCAGCGTGAATCTGCTGCTGCGGCGCGGCTGGGACTTCGAGCGCCTGAAGGTCGGCGAGCAGGTGACCTGCGTCGGCAATCCCAGCGCGACCGGCAAGAACGAGATGTACATGTGGTCGGTGGTGCTCGCCGACGGCACCGAGTTCGGCAAATGAGCGTCGATTGCCGCCGCGTGGCGGCTGCCTTGCTGGCCGTCACGGCCGCGGCGCTCGCGCCGCTCGTCGCGGGTGCCGCGGAAGATTCGGCCATCACGGGCATCTGGCTGCCGGACGCGAGCCGCAGCCAGAGATTCCCGGCGAACCCGCCGTTCACGGCCGACGGCAGGCGCATCGTCGCCGAGTGGCGCGCGAGTCACGACCCCATCGAGGACGACCCCGGCAAGTTCTGCCAGGCGCCCGGCATGCCGTCGCTCGCGCTCGGCGGCGCGGATTACCCGGTCGAGTTCGTCGTCACGCCGCGCCAGGTCACGATCCTCATGGAGCTGCACCAGCAGGTGCGGCGCGTGTTCCTCGACCAGCCGGCGCATCCGCCGAAGCCGTTCCCGCAGCGCAACGGCCATTCGATCGGGCACTGGGACGGCGACACGCTCGTCGTCGACACCACCGCGATCAAGGCCATCACGTTCGGCTCGGTGCCGCACAGCGACCGCGTGCACGTCGTCGAGCGCATCCGCGCCATCGACGCCGGCGCCGCGCTCGTCAACGAGGTCACGATCACCGATCCCGCGATGTATACCGAGCCCGTGATCGTGCGGCAGTACTACAAACGGGCGCCGCCGGGCACGCGCATGCTCGAGTACGAATGCACCGAAGGCATGTGGATCGAGCACGAGGAAAGCCGCAGCGCCCGCCCGGGCGGAGCGGTGCCACCGGCGCGCTGACTTCGGGCCGGCCGGGCTAGTCCAGCGTCTTCGCCACGCGGAACGAAAGGTAATTGCGGCCGCGCGTCGTCGGCACGTAGCCCGGAATGCGATTGCCCGAGCGCTGCATGTGCGGGTTGCTGATGAACGTTCCGGAGCGGAACTCACGCGTGGCGCACGAGCCGTTCTTGTTCGCCGAGCCGTCGCTCGGACCCTTGCGCAGGTCCTCGAGGTAGCAGTCCTCGATCCACTCGAACGCGTTGCCCGCCATGTCGTAGAGGCCGAAGGCGTTCGGCGGGAACGAGCCGACCGGCGCCGTCTCGTTCTCCCACACGTCCCTGCCCGACGCCATCGGGCCGAGCTCGTGGCCGTCGCGGCCGAAGTTGCCGCGGTCGTGGTCGAACTCCTCGCCCCAGTAGAACGCGGTCCGCGTGCCGGCGCGCGCCGCGTATTCCCACTCCGCTTCCGACGCCAGGCGATACGCGTCGTCCTGGCCCGTCTTGCGGTTCAGCCAGCCGACGTAGTGCTGCGCGTCGTACCAGCTGACGCCCACGACCGGGCGGTTACCGCGCCCCCAGTCCTTGTAGTTGGGGTCCGGCTTGCCGTCGCGACCCTGCCGCAGCGCCGCGTCGACGGCGGCGCCGTCGCACGCGCCGTCGCGCACGCAGGCCTCCCACTGATCCCATGTGACCTCGGTGCGGCCGAGCGCGAACGGTCGCGCGATCGTGACCTCGTGCTGGTACTCGTCCTTGTCGCGCTCCTTCTCGGTTTCCGGCGTGCCCATGACGAACTTGCCGGCCGGAATCACGACCATGTCGGGGCACGTGCGGCAGTCCCGAAACACGGTGCCCGCTTTCACACGCGCGCCGTTCTTCGGCGCGGCCGCGGCGTGTCGCGAAACGGCGAGACCCGAGGCGAGCAGCGCGCACGCGGCGAGCGCCGCACAGAACGCGGGCTGTCGCACCATCAGCACTCGCAGCGTCGTTCGTCGCACGTTCACGCCCATCTACTTGCTGAAGTCGAAGATGTCCTTCTCCGTGGGCCGCTGCATGCCTTCCTCGAAGTATTCCTCCCAGAAGTGGGCCCACGGCCGGCCGAACATGTCGGGCACCTCGTACTCGAACTTCGCGCCCGGCGTCAGCGGCGTCGCATGGCCCTTGACCGGGAAGATCGTCTGGATGCACTCGATGAACGGCGGCGGATCGCCCTCCTCGAAGCCGGAGAGCCGCTGGTAGTTGCGCACGATGCGGATCGGCTCGACGAACGCCTCGGGGTCGTAGAACACCGTCTCGTGGTTCAGCGCCGTGACGTTGCGCTTCTTGTCGCGGATCGGCGTATAGATCTCGATCGTCTGCAGCTTGCTCGAGAACTCGAACACGCCGTGGCCGGCCCAGCCCTGGATGTTCGACGTCCACGTGATCAGCGCGTCCTTGTCCCAGAACCCGATCGTCTCGCCGTACCAGCGCGGCACCGGGGGACCCAGTCGCGGCACCCCGCCCTTCGCCACGTCGTCCATGTTGAACGTGCGGCCGACGTGGATGTTCGTGATGAAGTTGTCGGCGACGCCGGCCTCGAGGTGCACCAGCGACGGCGTCACGATCACGGAGATCGGGAACTGGATCGCGGCCGCGTACCAGCGCCGCATGAACCCCTCGGGCCAGCAGTACTGCGACGGCCATTGCGGCGCGTTGCTGTTGCCCTGGTGGTACATGTCCTGCACGAAGCGCTTCTGGTACTCCGGCGTGAGCACCGACAGCACGGTCGGCAGCTGCACGGCCAGCATCATCGAGTACCAGTTCTCGAACGCGTTGCCGGGCGCGTAGCGGCCGTTGAGCTCACCGGGCACCGTCTTGTACGTGTGCATGGTCGGGCCGCCGCGCTTCTTCGTCTCCGCGAGCAGCGCCTCGTAGTGCTCCTGCGCGGTTTTGAACTTGTACGGGCTCACGATGCCTTCGCGCGGATAGTCGCGATCGCAGTTGCCCCAGGCGGCCGTGCGCGGCGGATCCTTGCCGATCGTCGGGCTCTGCACGGCACCGCGCTGGGACTCGAGACCGAAAGGACTGTTGCAGCGGAAGTAGCGCTTGTCGGTCCAGAGCGGCCGGTCCACATAGAAGTCATTCGACGTGAAGAGATCTCTCTGCAGCGGCTGCACGCCGGGCGGCGCGGCGCCCTCGGTCGCCGCGGCGACGCGGAACTGACCGAACGCGATGGGACCTACGAACGGATACGTCGCGAGATCGTCGAACATGCGCTGCCGCTCCTCGTTGGAGAGGTTCGCGACCCGGGGCCCGAACATCAACTGCTTCGGTGGCAGCGCTTGCGCGACCGGCGCACCACGCCCCACGCTCTTGAAGCCGGGATCGGCCACCTGCTGCGCGCAGATGCTGCCTGCGAAGCAGGCCGAGAAAACCACCGCCGCCGCAATCCGCAAACCATGTTCCCTAGTCTTGTTCCACACGTTCCGTTCCTTCTGTGAATTCTCTCAGCGCCTCGGGCCCTGCATCACGCCGGCCACCTTGAGCCGGATCCTGTACACGGCGTCGCACGCCGTGATGTAGAGACTCCTGCCGTCGCGATCGCCGAACGCAACGTTGGTCGCGCAGATCTGCCGCTTCGGCTCGCCGACGTACGTCGGCAGATTCAGATAACCCCGCAGCGTGCCGCTCGGCGCCGTGATGCGCACGACGCCGGGCCCGGCGCCGCCCGTCGAATACACGTTGCCGAGCGTGTCGACCTTCATGCCGTCGCCGATGCCTGGGCCTTCGGTGAACAGCGTGCCGGCGCCGAGCGAGCCGTCGGGCTTGACCTCGTAGCGCATCATCTTCTGCAGCGCGCTCAAGTAGAGGTACCGCTCGTCGGGCGACAGCGTGACGCCGTTCGGAATGCCGCCGAGCGCGTCGGCCCCGAGCACGAGCCGCGACTGTCCGTCGCGGATCAGCCAGATGCCGTTCGGCATCTGTTTGTCCGGATTCGTGCCCGCGTCGCGCAGGCCGAAATCGTTGTCCGTGAGGTACACGCCGTCGTCACGGCGCACGGCGATGTCGTTCGGGCCGCTGAAGCGCTTGCCGTCGGGGCTGCCGCGCGAGAGCACCGTGCGCGTGCCGTCCGGCTCCAGGCGATTCACGGTGCGATCGTTGTCGGCGCACCAGATCAGCCGGCCCTTGGAATCGAGGCCCGTGCAGCTCGGCCCGATCAGCAGCACGTGCGAGCGGCCGCTGCGCGTCTGGGCACCCACGTGGTTCACGTCGTTGCCGGAATAGCCGGCCTGCTCCATGAACACCGTAACCTTCCTGTCCGGCGTGATCTTGTAGATCACGTTGTCGAGCAGGCCCGAGACCAGCACGTAGCCCGCCTTGCCGTCGTCGATCCACACGGGGCCTTCGGTCAGGCCGAAGCCGGTCGCGAGCGTCTCGAGCTTCGCGTTCTTCGCGATCACCGCGTCGAGCCCGGCATCGGAGCGCGTGATACTGAAGGGGCGATACGGCGGCGCCGGACCGTCGCCGCGCATCTGGGGCGCAGCCGGGGCCTGCGATTGCGCGAATGCCGTCGCCGCGCACAGCAGAACGAGCGGCATGCAGCAGATACGAGCGCGGCGCAGACTCATGGCTCCCCCCGAAGCAACGACTGCGCCAGCATAGCGGCGCCTCGCGCCGCGGCCTAGTGCCCTGCCGCGCTCGTGGCGCGGAAACTCGCTACCCCAGCGACCTGACGAACTCGAGGCCGAGCGCCGAGCGCGCGATGGCCTGCTGCGCGATCGTGCCCGCCACGACGACCGCAATGCCGATCCACGTGGCGCGGTGCACCCGTCGCGTCACCAGGAGATCGTGCACCACCACGGACAGCAGCAGCGCGAACAGCGCGATCGGAATGAAGCCGCTGTCCTCGCCGCCGATGATCGGCCAGCGCGAAATGCGCGCGAGCGCGGGCGCCACGATCACGATCGAGCCGAGCAGCATCAGCCGCTTGTGCGCTTGCGGGCTGCGCCGCAGCAGCACGGCGGCGACCAGCAGCCCCGCGAACACGAGGATGCTCAGGAGATTGACCCACACCACCTGCGCCGCGAACTGCACCATGGGCACACCCTGCACACCGAGGAACGGCAAGGCGCTTATGTCCGAATCCCAGTCGAGACCGGCGGCGCGGAGCCGGCCCACGACCCCGAGCGTCGCGAGCGGGCCGACGAGCACCACGCAGGCGCCGATCACGGAACCGATCACGCCCATGCGCCGGTGCGCGGCCGTGTCCCCCTTGCGCACGAGCGCTGTCTGCAGCACGAGCCACACGAACCACGCGGTGAGCACGATGCCGTGCACATACAGATAGCCCGGGATCGGCAGCGCCGGGAAGAACTCCCGCAGATACAGCGTCGGCGCGAAGCCGACCAGCACCAGTGCCAGCAGCAGGGCCGACATCCAGAAGAAGTAGCCGCTGCGCACCCTCACGCCCGCGGCGTTGCCCTGAAGATCGAGAGACGCAGCCGCCGAAGTCCGACTCGCCATGCTCCCCACTCCCCCAATTCGAGCGTTGTCAGTGCCTGCCGAAAACGGTCGTCAGCGCTTGCGCTCCGGCATCAGCGCCGGCCGATCCGGCGGCACGTGCTGATCGACGGCGTCCAGCATGAGGCCCACGCGGAAGTAGTCGGTCATGATCGTCATGAGCTCCACGGTGTGCTGGCGGCCGTAGAGCTCGACCATCTTCGCCCACAGCTCGCTGCTCACGCGGTGCGTACGAAACAGCTCGCGGCCGAAAGTGATCAGCGTGGCGTCCTTCTCGGCCAGCCCCGCCACGGGCCGGTCGAACTTCACGACGTCGATGACGCTCTGCTCGAGGCCCTGCTTGAGCCCCGCGGGCTCGTGCATGCTCCACTCGAACTGCTGATCGCACTCGCGGGCGCCGATCAGCGCCGCCAGCTGGAACTGCCGCGCGCCCACGGGGCTGTTCGTGCCCATCGGAATGCCGAGGTTGCGCTCGCGCGGCGCCCAGATCGTGACGTGCGTGGGCCCGGGCCCGGGCTTGAAGTCCGGCCGCGCCGCGAGCAGCCGCCGGCCTTCCTCGTCGAGGTCGGCGGGCGTCGGCGGCGGCAGCCGCGACAGCGTGACCGGATTGATGTCGGGCGGCAGGGCGCCCTGCGCCCTGGCCTGGTTCTGCGCCTGCGCCGCAAGCGGCAGTGCGGCTGCAATCAGTAGCACGGACCAACGGATGCTCATGCGCCTACCCCCCCCGCGTCGGACGACGCGTTCCGGAGAGCAACATAGCGCCGTGCCACGCAAAAGAAAACGCGCGGCCCGCCCTGCGGCGAGCCGCGCGTCGTCATCGGCAGCTACTTCTTGCTGAAGTCGAAGATGTCTTCGCTGTGGTCGGGCTTCTGCATGCCGTTCTCCCAGTACTTTTCCCAGATGTGGGCCCACGGGCGGCCGTACATGTCGGGCACTTCGTACTGGATCACGTTGCCCGGCGACTCGGGCGTGGCCGTGCCGTTGACCGGGAAGATCGTCTGCACGCACTCGATGAACACGTACGGATCGCCCTCGTCGTAGCCCGAGAGCTTCTGGAAGTTGCGCACGATGCGCACCGGCTGCACGAGCGACTCCGGGTCGTAGAAGATCGCCTCGTGGTTCAGCCCCAGGAACTTGCCCTTGGCGTCGCGGTTCGGCGTGTAGATCTCGATCGTCTGCATCTTGCTCGAGAACTCGGGCGCCGAGTGGACCTTCCAGCCCTGGATGTTCGACGTCCACGTGATCAGCGTGTCGTGATCCCAGAAGCCGATGGTCTCGCCGTACCAGCGCGGCACGGCCTGGCCCAGACGCGGCACACCACCCTTGGCCACGTCCTCCATGTTGAACTCGCGGCCGATGTGCACCGTCGTGATGAAGTTGCGCGCCACGCCGGCCACGATCTGCACGACGGACGGCGTGGCGATCATGTAGTGCTCCCAGACGGCGGCTTCGTGCCAGCGGCGCATGAAGCCCTCGGGCCAGCAGTACTGGCTCGGCCACTGCGCCTTGTTCGTGTTGCCCTCGTGGTAGAGCTCCTGGACCATGCGCTGCTGGTACTCCGGCGTCAGCAGCGACAGCACGGTCGTCGTCTGCACGTGCCGCATGCGGTACCAGTACTGGTTGTCGGGCGTGCGGCCGGGATGCATGTAGCGGCCCGTCCACTCCTCGAGCGCCTTGTCGTCGGGGTGCTTCGTGGGCCCACCGCGCTTCTTCGTCTCGGCGAGCAGCGCCGCGTAGTGCTCGGCGGCGGTCTTGAACGGATACGGGCTCACGATGGAGTCGCGCGGCACGTCGCGATCGCAGTAGCCCCACGCGGCCGATGCCGGCGGGTGATCGCCGATCGTGCTGCGGCGGTTGCCGCCCCACTGGTCCTCGATCGCGGCCGGGCTGTTGCAGCGGAAGTAGCGCTTGTCGCTCCAGAGCGCCTTGTCCTTGTAGAAGTCCTTCGACGTGAACATGTCGATGGGCAACGGCTCGACGCCCTTCGGATGCTCGCCGTTGCGCGCGGCCCCCATGAAGTAATCGTCCTGCGGGGCCTGCGGCCGGCCCTGACCGGGGGTGGGCGCGTTCACGCCCGTCGGCAACGGCCGGCGCGACGTCGGGCCGACCATCTCGAGCTTGTTCACGTCGACCGAGAGCGGCCAGGCGCGGCCCACGCTCTTGAAGTCGATCTTCGCGGTCTGCTGCGCGGTGGCGGCAGAGCCTAGCAGCGCCGCTACCGCGACGACGACCACCCGCATTCCGTTCCTGTGCATGGAGTTCCCCCGGTGAATCCGGCGAGCCGGATCGTCCGAATACTAGAGTCTAACTGCCCGGTACGCCACGAAGAGTTCTTAAGCGTGAGGCGGGACGCGGGCCATGCGTGCCATCACGTACGTTCCGTCAACCCGCCTGCGGCACGGGCGGCCAACAGGGTATCCTTGGCGACATGAGCGTCACCGCCGAATCCACGATTCCCGACCACCTCGACTTCCTGATCATGCAGCCCGATCAGGAGCAGGCCGTGGTGCGCGACCTGGTCGCCGCCGTGTCGGCGTTCAACACGTACAGCACCGGCGAGCCGCTGCAGATCAGCTTTCCGCTGTTCACCGACCTCAAGGTCTCGTCGCGCGGCGTGCTCGGCCCGTGCGTGCGCGTCACCGGTCCCGCCGAGAAGCTGTACTCGCTGACGCTGCGCTACGAGATCTCGGCGCACCTGCGCGGCGGCCGCGCGATGACGCTCGTGCGCGACAACCCCGTGGTCGAAGCCGGCCGCAACGAGCGCTTCGGCCTCGTGCAGGCGACGAAGAAGATCGCCGTGGCGCCCACGAAGCTCGCGGGCGTGCGCCCGCTCGTGCTCTCGGGCCAGTCGCGCATCATCGAGCAAGCCGCGCGGCTCGGCATCGCCGTGCGCGACGAGGCCGCGTTCATCCAGCGCGCGGAATCGAAGGTCGCGACGGCGGGCGAGGTGGACCTGCTCGGGTTCTCGGACGAAAAGACCGTTCCGGTCCTGCGCTGAGCGCTCGCATCGGGCGAGCAACCCCCGACAGCGCAATGTCCGCATTCGTCATCGCCGACGCGAGCCCCCTGATCGGTCTCGCGGCCGCGCGAGCCTTCCACGTGCTGCGCGCGCTCTATGGCACCGTGACGATCACGCGCCTCGTGAAGGACGAGGTCACGGGGCACGCGAACCGCCCCGGCGCGCGCGAGCTCACGGCGGCGATGCGCGAGGGCTGGATCCGCGTGGCGCCGGCGCCGCCGGAAACCTGGACGTTCCCCGCGCTCGATCCCGGCGAGGCGAGCACGATCGCGCTCGCGCGGCAGCACGCCGGCGCGCTCGTGCTCATGGACGACGCGCGGGGCCGCGAGCAGGCCGCCGCGCTCGGCATCGAGACGCTGGGCGTCAACGCCGTGCTGCTCGCCGCAAAAGACGCCGGCATCCTAGACGCATGAAGACGTCTTTACGTCAGGCCGGTGGCGGCGAACATCGCCAGCCGCTGCTCGCGCAGCGGGTCGTCGACGACGGCGCTCTTCGTGTCGAAGACCATCGTCGCGCGGCGCTGCGCGTCGAACGCCGGCCACTGCGGCACCTTCGGCGCATTCGGATTGCCGCTCCGCGCGAACGCGAGCCACGCGTCGCTGACCTGATCGGCGAGGCCCTCGATGCCTGGCACACCGGCCGTCCACGGTGACGCGTCGAGATTGTGGAACGCGAACGGGATCTCGACCGTGTGCGGCGCCCTGTACTTGCCGCCGTCGAGCGGCGTCTCCCAGCGGAAGTAGTAGAGGTACACTGGGCCTTTGCCGAGCGCGGCACGCCGCTCCGCGATCTTCATGACCGGCGCGCTGTAACGCTCGTCGCTCGCGATCAGGAAGTAGAGATCCGACGGCGACGCTCCCGGGTTCGCCTTGCGGTACACGTCGAGCACGCGCTCCGCCGAGTCGCCGAGCAGTTTCGCGACACGCGTGCGCAAGCCCGACTCGTCCAGCGTGAACGCGGCCGCGTCCGCGCTCGACGTGAGCTCGGTGCGCGTCGAGCCCACGAGCAGCGGCACGTCTGCCGACACGGGCGCGGCCACCGGGTGAAACGGATGCTGCGCGATCGCCACGCCATCGACGTTCGGCGAGAAGCCCATCGTCATCTGATCCACGTTCATGCGGCGCACGGTGGCGAAGTACGCGCTCATGAGCTTCTCGAGCGGCACGTCCTGCAGCTCGCGCCAGGCCGTGGGCTCGAGGCCGAGCGTGCGGAGGAGCTCGCGCGCCACGCGCGCGCCCTGCTCGGGCTCCACGAGCTTCAGCGTGGCCCCGCTCTCGATGATCGCGCGGTGGAACAGGCCCTTGGCCCCCGGCATCGCGAGCAGCGTGGCCACCTTGCGCCCGCCGCCGGACTGACCGAACACGGTCACGTTGCCGGGATCGCCGCCGAACTGCGCGATGTTCGCGCGCACCCATTTCAGCGCGTGCACGATGTCGAGCATGCCCACGGTGCCCGACTGGCCGAACTCGCTGCCGCCGAGCTCGGCGAGCGACGTGAAGCCGAGCACGTTCAACCGATGATTGATCGACACCACGACGACGTCGCCGCGACGCGCGAGGTTCGCGCCGTCGGTCACGGGCGAGGAGCCCGAGCCCGACACGAACCCGCCGCCATGGCACCAGACCATGACCGGGCGCCTGCGGCCGTCGGCGACCGCCGGCGTCCACACGTTCAACACCAGACAGTCCTCGCCCTCCGGCGGCAATCCCGCGGCGGCCACGGCGCGCGCGGAGGCCGGGCGCTTGACCCCGGGCTCGGTCTGCGGCGCGCTCAGCCCGTATTCGAGCGCGTCGCGCACCCCGCCCCACTTCGGCGGATCGATCGGCGGCCGGAACCGGTTCGGCCCGGCCGTGCTCGCGCCGTACGGAATGCCCTTGAAGGTCTTGATGCCATCGGCATCCACGCCGCCGACGCGGCCGAACGTGGTCTCGGCCTGCACGATGCGCATGCGCGCGGCCGAGGCGCGATTCAGAACGCCGACCGACAGCGCGGCCAGCACCGAGCCCTGCTTCAGGAACTCACGGCGCGAACGCTCGAACGACATGGCACTCCCCCCGGACAACCTTCGGTACCTCATCCTACCAAGCGGCGCGCGCCGCGCTAGAATCGCGCGCATGCCGACGATCACCCGCCGCGCGCATCTGGCCGGGCTCGCGAGCGCCGCGGCCGCCGCCGCGCTGCCGCGCGCCCTGCTCGCGCAGCCACCGGCCGCGAAGCCGGTCCCCGCCGAAGCCGGGGCGGATATCCCGCCCGAAGGCATCGGCCGCGGCATCCGGCACCTTTCTTATAGCGACGTCGGCGGCCGGCCCGACACCGTCCAGGTCATGGCCAGCCGCGGGCATCTCTACGTGGGCCACATGTTCGCGGACGGCTTCACGGTGCTCGACGCGCGCGACCCGCGCAACCTGAAACCGCGGAAGTTCGTCGCGGCCGCGCCGAACACGCGCACGCATCATCTGCAGGCGGCCGGCGATTACCTGCTGCTCGCGAACGGCGCGAACATCGTGCGTATGCAGTCGTACGACAACTCGCGCGACTACTTCGAGAACACGCTGGCCGACAGCCTCACGAAGAAGGCGCCGTTCCGCGCGGGCCTCGGCATCTTCGACATCGCAAGGAATCCCGCCGAGCCCCGCGAGATCGCGTTCCTCGACATGCCGGGCATCGGCATCAATCGCCTGTGGTGGGCCGGCGGGCGGTACGCGTACGTGTCCGCGCATTTCGACGGCTTCACGGACCACATCCTCTGCATCGTGGATCTCGCCGACATCACGAAACCGCGTCTCGTGTCGCAGTGGTGGCTGCCCGGCATGCACCGCGCGGCGGGCGAGACGCCCACCGCGCCGAAGGGCAAGCGCTACGCGCTGCACCACATGATCGTGGCCGGCGACCGCGGCTACGGCGCGTGGCGCGACGGCGGCTTCACGATCCACGACGTCAGCGACGCGGCGCACCCGCGACTCCTGTCGCACATCAACTGGTCGCCGCCATACCCCGGCGGCACGCACACGCCGCTGCCGTTGCCGGGCCGCGGCCTCGCGGTCGTGGCGGACGAGAGCAACGCGGACTTCTGCGCAAAGGGCCTGTTCTACACGTGGCTCGTCGACGTGCGCGCCGCGGACAATCCCGTGCCGATCGCGACGCTGCCCACGCCCACGGGCCGCGACTTCTGCGCGCTCGGCAACTTCGGCCCGCACAACCTGCACGAGAACCGGCCCGACGCGCTGGTCAGCGAGGACACGATCTTCGCCACCTATCATGCCGCCGGCGTGCGCGTATTCGACATCCGCGACCAGTACGCGCCGCGCGAGATCGCGTCGTGGCTGCCGCCGGTGCCGCAGAGGATGCGCGACCCGCGGCCGAACGTCGTGCGCGGCGCGCTCTCCTGCGACTGCCTGGTGACGCGCGACGGCCTGATGTATGTCACCGACTGGAACGCCGGCCTGCACGTGCTGCAATTCGAGGGCTAACCCCGTGGACACCATGACGCGAGCAATTGTGTTCGTAATCGCTGCGCTCGTGCTCGCGGCGCCGGCGGTGTGCCGCGCACAGCGCACCGAGCATGCGGGCGACGAGGCCGCGATCCGCGCCGTCGTGCAGGCGTTCCTCGACACCCGCGAGAAGAACGACGCGGCCGCGCTCGCAGCGCTGCTGACAGCCGACGTCGATCAACAGCAGACTTCCGGCAACACGCGCCGCGGACGCGACGCCGTCGTCAAAGGCTCGCTCGCGACACAGCAGAGCACCGGTGGCCGGCGCACGATTACGCTCGAATCGATCCGCTTCGTGACGGCCGATGTCGCGATCGCAGACGGCCGCTACGACAGCCTGGGACGCGCCGACGGCAGCGACCGGCACATGCTGACGTCGATGGTGCTGAAGCGCGAAGCCGGCAGCTGGAAGATTGCCGCAATCCGCAACACACTGCCGACCCAGGAACGCTGAGCACGAACACGCGGAATCTCGCACGCCGGATGCCCCGCTCGCCGCATCGAATCGCCGCTCTTGCCACCGCGCTGGCCTGCACCGCGTGCCAGCCGAGCGTGGAGCAACAGGCGGCGGCGGCCAGGTCCACGATCGATCGCTACTGCACCGGCTGTCACGACGACGCCGAACGCGCCGGCGACGTCACGCTGCAACGCGTCTCGCTGACCGATGTCGCAGCGCAGATCGACCTCTGGGAAGACGTCGTGCGTCAGGTGCGCGGGGGCATGATGCCGCCGAGCCGCGAGCCGCTGCCCGACGCCGACACGGCACGGCAGCTCACGGCCTATCTCGAGGAGCGGCTCGACGCAGCTGCAGCCGCCCATCCGAATCCGCCGCGCAAGACTCTCCGCCGGCTGAGCCGGGCGGAATACGCCAACGCGGTCCGCGATCTGCTCGCGGTCGACATCGACGCGGATGCACTGCTACCCGGCGACGCGGAACCGTACGGCGGCGCGAACGCCGCCGACGTGCTGGCCGCCGATCCCGCGCTGCAGGAACGCTATCAGGCGGCGGCACGGCGCATCGCCGCCGAAGCGGTGGGCGACGTGGGTCTCGAATCGTCGAGCGCCGTCTATCGCGTACCCGCCGACCGCACGCAGACGGATCACGTCGAGGGGCTGCCATTCGGCACGCGCGGCGGCCTGCTCGTGAGCCACTACTTTCCGGTCGAAGGCGAGTACGCGATCCGGCCGAAACTCTGGCGCAGCACGCGCGGCGTGGTACGCGGCACCGAGACGCCGCACGAGCTCGAGATCAGCCTCGACGGCGCGCGCGTCAAGCTCGCCCGTTTCGGCGGTCCGGCGGAAGAGATCGCGGCGCGCACGACACCGGGCAAGACCGGCGACGACATCGATCGGCGACTCGAGGCGAGAGTCGCAGTGTCCGCAGGCTCACACGACATCGGCGTCGCGTTCGCGAAGAAGAGCTCCGCGCCGCAGCAGGAGGTGCTGCAACCCTTCGAGCGCGACAAGCTCGACCCACGCCTGGACACGGGCCTTCCCGACCTCGACCAGGTCATCGTCGAAGGCCCGCTGAAGATCACGGGCCCCGGCAAGGCGCCGAGCCGGCAACGCATCTTCTCGTGCCATCCGGAAGGCGACACGGCGGCGGCCGTCTGCGCCGACGAGATCCTGACGCGGCTCGCGCGCCTCGCGTATCGCCGGCCCATCGCGGCCGCTGAGCGCGAGCAACTGAAGAGCGCGTACGCGGCCGCGCGCGCCAACGGCCGCGGCTTCGAAGACGGCGTGCAGGCCGGGCTCGCCCACCTGCTCGCGGCCCCGCAGTTCCTGTTCCGCAGCGAACAGGACCCGCCCGGAACGAAGCCAGGCGGCGTCTACCGGCTGAGCCAGCTCGAGATCGCGTCGCGGCTGGCGTTCTTCCTCTGGAACAGCATTCCCGACGACGCGCTGCTCGACGCCGCGACGTCGGGCCGCCTCGGCGAGCCGGACGAGCTCGAATCGCAGGTGCGCCGCATGCTGGCCGACGACCGCGCGAGCAGCCTGGCCAGAGACTTCGCCAATCAGTGGCTCGGCCTGCGGAAGCTGCGCACGCTGACGCCGGATGCGTACGTGTTCCCGGACTTCGACGACAACCTGCGCGAGAGCGCGATCCGCGAAACCGAGCTGCTGTTCGAGACGGTCGTGCGCGAAGACCGGCCGATCATCGACCTTCTGGCCGCCGACTTCACGTTCATGAACGAACGGCTCGCGAAGCACTATGGCGTCGACGGCGTGTACGGCGATCAGTTCCGTCGCGTCGACGGCATCGAGGAGCCGCGCCGCGGCCTGCTCGGCCAGGCCAGCGTGCTGACGTTGTCGTCACTCGCGGATCGCACGTCGCCGTCGCGACGCGGAGCGTACGTTCTGGCCAACATCCTGGGCACGCCGCCCCCCGAACGGCCGCCGGACGCGCCGCTGCTGCCGGACGCCGCGGACGGCAAGCGCTCGCTGCGCGCACGCCTCGAACGGCATCGTGCCGATCCGGCCTGCGCGGGCTGCCACGCGCTGTTCGATCCGCTGGGCATCGCGCTCGAGAACTTCGATGCCATCGGCCGCTGGCGCGACGAGGACGCCGGCGAAAAGATCCAGGGCTTCGGCGACACGATCCACGTGCTGCGCAGGTACGGCTGGATCTACGGCGCAGCGGAGCTGCGCGACGCGCTGCTGACCGATCCGGACCGCTTCACGCGCACGGCCATCGAGAAACTCATGACGTACGCGCTCGGCCGGCCGCTGACGGCCGCCGACATGCCGGCGGCCCGCGGCATCGCACGCGCGGCCGCCGAGCAGGAGTACCGGTTCTCGGCACTGGTGCTCGGCGTCGTGCAGAGCGAGCCGTTCCAGATGCGCAAGGCCGGCGCGCCCGCGGGCGCGCCGATCGGACGCAAGCGTTAGACGCGGGAGGGACCGGCACCGTGAGTCGCCACTCGCCACAACCTCCGCACCGCCGCGCCGCGAGCGCGCTCGCCCGCGGCGTGCTGGTCGGCATCGCCGCCGCGGCGGCCGGCGCGACGGCTGCCGCGGCGGACGGGACACCGCTGATTGCGGCCATTCGCGCCCACGATCTCGACAAGGCGCGCAGCCTCATCGCCGAGTCGGCGCCCGTGAACGCGCTCGACGCGCAGTCGGCGTCGGCGCTGCACTGGGCCGCGCACACGAACGACGAGGACGCGGTGGAGCTGCTGCTCGAAGCCGGCGCCAACCCGAACCTCGCAAACCGCTTCGGCGTGACGCCGCTGCACGAAGCCGCCACCGTCGGCAATGCCGACATGCTGAGCGCCATGCTCGACGCAGGCGGCGATCCGAACGCCGCGTTCGGCGCCGGCGAAACCGTGCTCATGACGGCCGCGCGTGTCGGCAACGCGGACGCCGTCAGCGCCCTGCTCATGCACGGCGCCCGCGTCGACGCGACCGAAGGCTGGCACGGGCAGACCGCGTTGATGTGGGCCGCGATGGAGAATCACGCGGACGTCGTCGAGCTGCTGCTGAACGCGGGCGCCCGCGTCGACCGCGCGTCGCTGCGCCACGACTGGGTGCGCATCGACGCCGCGGACGGTGACGCGCCGAAGTCACGCGACGTCGGCGGCCTCACGGCACTGCAGTTCGCCGCCCGGCAGGGCGCGACGGCGGCCGTCGACAAGCTGCTCGAGCACGGCGCGAACGCCAACGCCGTCGAGCCGATGTATCAGCTGTCCTCGCTGCAGATCGCGATCGCAAACGGCCACTACACGCTGGCGAAGAAGCTCATCGATCGCGGCGTGAACGTCAACGACGGCTCGCTGTATCTCGCGATCGACACGCGGAACCTGGGTCATTACCCACAGCGGCCGAACCCGCCGGACAAGGACGGCGAGGTCACGAGCCTCGACGTGATCGCGGCGCTGCTCGAGCACGGCGCGAACCCGAATCTGCCCTACACGAAGGGAATTCCGGAACGCGGCGTGGGCGGAAGGATCGACGTGCCGCGCGGCGCAACGCCGCTCGACCGCGCGACTGCGGCCGGCGACAGCCGCGTCATCGAGATGCTGGTGGCGCGCGGCGCCAAACCGAGGCCGCCGACCGGCGACGACGCGTCAGCCGGCCCGCGATAGCGCCGCGCGCTGCGCGCGTCAGTTCTGCTTCGGCTCCGGACGCAGGTAGTAGTTGTATGCCGCGCCGTGACTGCGCGCGTTCGCCCAGATCACGAGCATCTCTTCCAGCACGCGCGCGTAGCGCAACGGGCCGAGATCGACGGGTTCGAGATGCATGCCCTTCACGAGCTCCGCGACGACCGCGCGCGACTTCGCGTCGTCGCCGACGATCGGAATCGAGATCGGGCCGCCCGCGCTCTGCGGATCCGTCATCTGCTTCACGTTCAACGTGTTGAACGCCTTCACCACGTGCGCCTTCGGCTGCGCCGCCTGCACCAGCTCGGCGTTGCTGCCGGTAGCAAGCCCGTAGTTGAAGTAACCGTCGCTCGTGTTGCGATCCACGCGATTCGTCGGATCGAGGATGATCTTGCCCGACAGGTCGCCGAGGCTCTTCACGACCTGCTCGGCCGCCGTGCCCGGCACCGCGAGCACGACGATGTCCGCGCCCTTCACCGCTTCGTTCTGCGTCGTGGCCGTGGCACCGTGCCCCGTCTTCGCGACCAGATCCTTGACCTTCTGCTCGTTGGGATTGCGCGAGCCGTACACGATCGTGTGACCCTGCGCCGCGAAGCCCGGCCCGAGCGCCGTGGCCACGTTGCCGCTGCCGATGACGGCGATCTTCGCCGCCGAAGCGGCAGTGCTGACGGCCGCGAGCGCGACCAGCATCGCGAGGAGACTCAGTGACTTCCGCATGACGCACCCCCGGGTACCGATGGATCGCTCCGACTCTAGCCGAAGAACCGGTCCCGCGACAGCCGCCGTCGCTCCTGCTCGGCTCGTTCGAGCGCGCGCCACGCGCGCTCGTCACGCTCGAGCCGGCGACGGATCACATTCAGCACGTGCGCAACCTTCGCCATCGGGCGGTCCGCCAGATCGCCGAGCAATCCCTGCAGCCACACCGCCTCTGCGCTGCGCGCCCGCTCGAGGGCGGCGCGGCCGGACGGTGTGAGAAACACCTGCAGGATGCGGCGATCGTCGGGATTCGGCTGGAGCTCAACCTTGCCTGCAGCCGAGGCACCGTGCACGAGGCGGTGCGCGGCCTGCCGCGAGACGCGCAACACTCGCGCGACGTCGGCAATGGCCAGGCAGTACGACGAGCTTGCGACGGTACGCAGCAGGCGTGATTCGGCATCGATGGCGTAGACGAGCTCGCCGCTCGATGTACGCGCCGCGGCGATCCGCTCGGCCGTCGAGACGACGGCATCGATGAGTTCGGTCGCCGCGATGTCCCACGGACTCGGTCGAGGTCGTTTGCCCGGACTCTGCATGCAAGCAGTGTGTCCCCGGGCACTCGTCAACACGAGCGACGAATTCGGCCGAATCGTCTAATAAATTGACGAATGCAGAGCGATCGTCTCAGCGATTGACGGTCGGCCGGGGGCCACGCCACGGGGCCGCACTTCACTGTGCGGCGCGCGACAGCCGTCCGGCGCTACTGCGCCGGCTCGATGCGGATCACCGCGCCGTCGGGCTGGCCGCTGCCGTAGCGCACCTCGGTCGAGAGATAAATGTAGCCGTCGGGCCCGATCTCGACGTCGCGGAAGCGCACGCCGAGCTCGCGCAGCAGCACCTGCCGCGGCTCCGCCTGCCCCGGCTGGCCGAACTGGATGCGCTCCACGTGCTGGCCGGACAGTGCGCCGATGATCAGGTTGTTCTTCCACTCGGGGAACTTGTCGCCCGTGTAGAACGCCATGCCGGCCGGGCTGATCGACGGTACCCAGAAGAGGCGCGGCTCCTCCATGCCCTCGCGGTACCACGGCTGCTCCGAGACCAGCGAGCCCGAGTAGTTGCGGCCCGTCGATACGAGCGGCCAGCCGTAGTTCGCACCCTTCTTCAGGATGTTGACCTCGTCCCCACCCATCGGGCCGATCTCCATCTGCCAGAGCTCGCCGGTCTCCGGGTGGAAACGCAGGCCGAAAGTGTTGCGGTGGCCGTACGTGAAGATCTCGGGTTTCGCGCCGGCGCGGCCGACGAACGGGTTGTCCTTCGGGATGCCGCCGTCGTCGGTCAGCCGCAGGACCTTGCCGATGTCGTCGGCGAGGCTCTGCGCGTGGATGCGGACGCTGTTGTCGTCCTTCGGCTGGCAGCAGAGCGGATCGCGGTCGCCGACCGATACGTACAGCGTCTTGTCGGGCCCGAACTCCATGCGGCCGACCCAGGCCATGCGCGCGTTGATCCAGGCGTCCGCGACGAAGATGTCCTTCACGTCGACGAGCTTGTGGCCGTCCAGACGGCCGCGCGCGACCGCGACCGTCTGCTTCGTTTCGTCACCCTTGAAGTACGACAGGTACACGAGGTGATTGCGCGCGAAGTCCGGGTGCACGACGAGACCGTGCAGCACGTCGCTGCCCTTCGGCGACGGCGCGGTCCAGAGGATGTCCGGCAGCAGCTTGCCGTTCTCGATGAGCCGCAGGTGGCCGTTGCTCTCGGTCACGAGCAGGTTCGTGGTGCCGGGAACGAACACGATGTCCCACGGCGCGACGAGCCCGTCGGCCACGAGCGCCACCTTGATTTTCTGGCGGCCCGCGTCGAGCGTCAGCGGCGCGCCGGCCTTCGGCATCATCACCGTGGGTGTCGCCGGCGCCTGCGCGCCCGCGTTGCCCATGAAGACGAGACCCGCGGCCGCACCGATACACAGCGAACGAATGGACATCTGCTTCCCCTCCCGCGATGCGCTGATGCTACCGCAAACCGTCACAGTGCGCCGCGGCCGTCGAACGGCTTGCCCAGCGCCGCGATCACGGCCGCGTCGCGCCCGTACAGGTCCGGGAAGAACGACACGCGGCCGGCGGCGTCGACCTCGGCCGTCCAGTACAGAACCATGATCGGCATCGGCCTCTCGAGCACGACCGTTTCCGTACGCCCCGACTCGACGAGCGCGTCGATGCGCTCGCGCGGCCACTTCTCGCCTAGCAGCAGCTGCACGAGCTCGAACGGATTCTCGACGCGAATGCAGCCCGAGCTGAACGCGCGGCTGTCGTGCTCGAAGAGGTCGCGGGCCGGTGTATCGTGCAAATACACCTGGTGGTCGTTCGGCAGCATGAGCTTCACACGGCCGAGCGGGTTGTCCGGGCCCGGGCGCTGCACCAGCTGATACGGAAACCCACGCGCGCGCCAATCCACCGAGGCGGGATCGACGACGTTGCCCCCGCGGTCGATCACGTCCATCTCGTGCTCCGCGAGATAGCGCACGTTGCGGCGCACAGCCGGCAGGATGTCCTTGCGCAGGATCGTCGGCGGCACCGTCCACGTGGGATTGAACACGAGATACGTGAGCCGCGCGCGGAACACGGGCGTCTGCCGATACGGCCGGCCGACCACGACGCGCGTCTGCCAGGCGATCTCGCCGCGGCGCACGAGATACAGCTTGAAGCCCGCGATGTTCACGACCAGGAACTCGCTCGCAGGGTCGTAGAGCACCCAGCGCGCCCGCTCGAGGTTCGCACGCAGCTGCTCGACGCGTGTGGCGACCGGCACGTTCAGCGCCGCCAGCGTGTCGGGGCCGACGATACCGTCGTCCTCGAGGCCATGCCGTGCCTGGAAGCGGCGCACGCCGGCCGCGATCGCGGCGTCGTAGGCGGTCGTGGCCGCCGCCGCGGCATCGGCCGCGAGGTCGCCGGTCACGGCGAGACGCCGCGCGAGCACCGGCACGCGCGCATCCGTCACGCCCGGCTTCAGCACGGGTCCCGCCGGCACGGCGGGCCAGCCGCCGGCCGCGGCCAGCGCGCGATACTCGGCCAGCGCCTTCACGAAACGTTCGTACAGGAACACGCGCGGGATCACCTCGGCCGCGAAGTCCCGCAACGACGGCGCATCGATCGCGCGCTGGAGCGTGACGACGGGGTCCTCGCCGCGCAGATCGCGACTGAAGTTCCAGCTCGGATCGATCGCCACCGGGTCCACCTTGCCGAACCGCAGGTGGTAGCCAAGGCGGATCACGCTGTCGGTCAGCAGCACGTCGAGCGCCGCGCGCTCACCGGGCGGCAGCCGGCGGCCGGGGTCGACGAACGCCGCGCGCGCCGCGCGCACGGCGGCTGCATGGTAGTCCGCGGGATCGAGGCCCTCGAGCCGGCTCTGCTCGAGCATCTCGAGCAGCGAATCGACCTGCGCGGTGGAGCGCCAGGCGGGTGCGAACGCGCGCTTCTCGTACAGCCGCGGCAGCAGATTCCGCGCCGCGATCGGCTCGCCGTCGACTACGAGCGTGCCGGCATCGCGCAGCTGCTCGACCAGGCCGCGGATGCGCTCGTCGACCTCGGCGCCGCGCGCGAGACCGCTCGCGCACGTCAGCGCGAGCACAATCGCGGCCCCGCCGCAACGTTGCAGGAAAGTCCTCATGCGGCGATCTTAGCGCCATGCCCCCACCCATGGCCCTGTCGAAGAGCAAGCTGCAGTCGTACGCGCAGTGTCCCCGCCGCGTCTGGCTCGAAACCTACAACCCCGAGCTCGAGGAGCCCTCGGCCGAGAAGTCCGCACAGCTCGCGACCGGCAACGCCGTCGGCGCGCTCGCGCGGCAGCTGTACGGCCGCGGCGGCGGCCACGTCGTGAGCTTCGACCGCGGCCTGCGCGCCGCCATCGACGCGACGCGCGCGCTGCTCGCCGCGGGCGGCCGCGACCCGATCTTCGAGGCCACGTTCGATCACGAGGGCGTGAGCGTGCGCATCGACGTGCTCGATCGCAGCGAATCTTCGCCGCGGCTCGTCGAGGTCAAGGCGGGCACGCGCGTGAAGGACCATTACCTCGACGACTGCGCGATCCAGGCGTGGGCGCTCGCAGGTTGCGGGCTCGCGCCGCGGCAGATCGTGGTCGCCACGCTCGATCCCGGGTTCGTGTACGCAGGCGACGGCCGCTATGACGGCCTGCTCGCCGAGCACGACGTGACCGACGCCGTGCGCGAGCGCCTGGCCAGGGTGCCGCAGCTCGTGGCGGGCACGCGCGCCACGCTGGCCGATCTCGACGAGCCCGCCACGCCCGTCGGCAAGCAGTGCAAGACACCCCACCCGTGCGACTTCTACGGCCACTGCGCACCGCCAGCCGCAGCCCCCGCGCGCGGCACGCCACAAATCGGCGCCGCGCTGCGCGAGCTCGTGCGCGCGTTGCCGTTCCCGCGCTACTACCTCGATTTCGAGACGATCGGCCAGGCCGTGCCCGTGTTCGCGGGCACGCGGCCGTACGAGCCGCTGCCGTTCCAGTGGTCCTGCCACGTGGAGACGGCCCCGGGCGAGCTCGCGCACCGCGAGTTCCTCGACACGAGCGGCACCGCGCCGATGCGTGCGGTCGCCGAGAGCCTGCTGGCCGCGCTCGGCACGGCGGGGCCGATCCTGGTCTACACGGACTACGAGCGGCGCGTGCTCGACGGGCTCGCGACCCGGTTCGGGGATCTCGCGCCCGCGCTGACCGCCGCGATCGGCAGGCTCGTGGATCTGCACCCGCCGACGCGCGAGCACTACGAGCACGCGGCGCTGAACGGCTCGTGGTCGCTCAAAGCCGTGCTGCCGACCGTGGTTCCCGGCCTCGACTACACGCGGCTCGGCGAGGTGCGCGACGGGCTCGCGGCGCAGCGCGCCTATGTCGAGGCCAGCGCTCCGGGCACCGCGCCGGCCCGCCGCGACGAGCTGCGCAAGGCACTGCTCGACTACTGCCGCCAGGACACGCTGGCGCTGGTCCGGCTCGTGGAGTTCTTCGGACGCGCGGCTTAGACTTTCCCCGTCAACCCCGGGGGATGGCGGTCATGAAACTTTGGCGAGGGCTCGCGGTGGCAGCGGTCGCCGCGGCATCCGCGGCGCTGGTGCCCGCGGCACACGCGCACCACTCGTTCGCGAGCGAGTTCGACGCGAACCTGAACGGCGAGGTCAAGGGCGAAGTCACGGGCGTGTGGTGGCAGAACCCGCACGTGCGCTACGACGTCGCGGTCAAGCTGCCGAACGGCAAGACCGAGACCTGGGCGCTGCTGCCGCCGGGCAACCTGCCGGCGTACCGCCAGCAGAACTGGAGCGAGCAGACCGTCGTCGTCGGCATGCAGGTGTCGGCCAAGGGCAACCTCGGGCGCGACGGCGCGAAGAAGCTCTACGCCACGTGCATCAATCTCGAGAGCGGCCCCGAGAAGGGCCGGCAGCTCGGCCGCTGCGTGACGCCGGGCTCGGAGACCGAAGTCACGGCCGATCCGAAGGTCGACTACACGGTGCACGCGAACAAGTACGCGGTCGACATCAGTGGCTACTGGGACAACCGCTACAAATTCCACGTGACGGTCGACGACTTCGAGCCGAAGCCCATGCCGCTCACGGCGCAGGCGAAATCGATCTATGCCGCGCACACCGCGAAGTACGGCGACGACCCCGTGCTGCGCTGTCTGCCGCCGGGCCTGCCGCGCATCTTCGGCTCGCCGTACCCGATGCAGATCCTCGACGCCGGCTCGCACTACCTCATGGTGTTCATGCAGGACAACACGCCGCGGCGCGTGTGGATGGACGGCCGCAAGCCGCCGAAGGAGCAGCCGCTGACGTCGATGGGCTGGTCCACCGGCAAGTGGGAAGGCAAGACGCTGGTCATCGAGACCACGATGCTCTTGCCCGGCTGGCTCGACGGCTCGGGCTATCCGATGAGCGGCGGCAACGACACCCGCATCGTCGAGCGCTGGACGCCCGCGGCGGACGGACTCACGATGGAGCGCACGATGACCGTGTACGACAAGCTGTACACGGCGCCGCTCGTGCGCACGCGCGGCTCGCAGCGCGGCGACATGGCGGTGGGCCTGATCGAGAGCGAACCCTGTGACGCGCGGCCGTTCTACAACGAGCTCGCGCAGCGCGGCGAGCTCGAGCGCGTGCTGAAGAAGCCGTAACGTTCGGCTCAGTCGTACTCGGTGTACTTGCGCGCGTCGCCGCGCACGCGCGCGGCCGGATACTTCTGCTCGTTCAGCGCGATCTTGTCCGCGGCCGCGGCCAGCAGATCGACGTTCAGCCGGTCGGCGATGCGCAGAAGATAGATGAACACGTCGGCGAGCTCGAGCCGCACGCGCGCGTAGCGCTCGGCGTCGAGCGCCCGGCTCTGCTCCTCCGTGAGCCACTGGAACTGCTCGACGAGCTCCGCGGCCTCGACGCTGAGCGCCATGGCGAGATTCTTCGGCGAATGGAACTGCTCCCAGTCGCGCGCGGCCGCAAACGCGGCGAGCCGCTCCTGCAACGCACGCAGCGTCTCGGCGGACATGTGGTGATTCCCCTGCTCCCGACGTAGGCCGCGAGTATCCCACGGGGCGCACCGAACCGTATGATCGCGGCTTATGCGTCTCGTCGATGAAGTGCTGCGGCTCTCGGCCACCGATCTCGCGAATCACCTGGGCTGCGTGCACTTGAGCGAGCTCAACCTCGCCGTGACCGAAGGCCGGGCGCAGCGGCCGTATCGCGACGACCCCATCGTGCAGCTGCTGGCGGAGCGGGGCCGCGAGCACGAGCGCGCGTATCTCGAGCACCTGCGCGAGCGCGGCAAGACCATCGTCGAGATCCCGGGCGAGCCCGGCGCCGCGGACACGCGGCGCACGCTGGACGCGCTGCGCTCGGGCGCGGACGTGGTCTATCAGGCGCCGCTCGGCGGCGGCCGCTGGTACGGCCTGGCCGACTTCCTCGTGAAGAGGGACACGCCGAGCGCGCTCGGCGCGTGGTCCTACGAGGTCGTCGACGCCAAGCTCGCGACCGAGACGCGGGCCGGCACGATCCTGCAGCTGTGCGTCTACTCGGAGCTGCTCGCGCGGCTGCAGGGCACCCCGCCCGAGCACGCGGCCGTCGTGGCGCCGCACCACGACTTCACGCCGGAGCTGCATCGGCTCGCCGACTACGGCGCGTACTTCAGGCTCGTGCGCCAGCGGCTCGAGGCCGCGCTCGACGCCCACGACGCCGAAACGTACCCCGACCCCGTGCAGCACTGCGACGTCTGCGCCTGGTGGACGCAGTGCAACGCGCGCCGGCGCAAGGACGATCACCTGTGCTTCGTCGCAGGCATCCACAGGACGCAGATCAAGGAGCTGCGCACGCGCCTCCGCGTGAACACGCTCGAGCGCCTGGGCGAGCTCGGCCACGTGCCGAAACCCTCGCGCGGCTCGCGCGAGGCGCTCGTGCGCGTGCGCGACCAGGCCGCGATCCAGCTGGCCGCGCGCCGCACGGGGCGGCCTCTGCACGCGCTGCTCGAGCCGCTCGGCCCCGAGCACGGCCTGGCGCAGCTGCCCGCGCCCTCGCGCAACGACCTGTTCCTCGATCTCGAGGGCGACCGCCTCGCACAAAACGGCGGCCGCGAATACCTGTTCGGCCTCGTCGACGCGCAGGGCCGCTACACGGCGCTGTGGGCCACGAACCCGGCCGGGGAGAAGCACGCGTTCGAGCAGGTCGTCGACCGCATCGTCGCCGCGTTCGCCGCGGACCCCGCGATGCACGTCTATCACTTCGGCGCGTACGAGCCGACGGCGTTCAAGCGCCTGTCGGGCCGCTATGCCACGCGCGAGGATGCGCTCGACACGCTCCTGCGCGCGGAGCTGTTCGTCGATCTGCACGTCGTCGTGCGCCATGCGCTGAAGGCGAGTGTGGAGAGCTACTCCATCAAGGAGCTCGAGCAGTTCTACGGGCTCACGCGCGAGCAGGACCTGCGCGCGGCCACCGCGAGCCGCCGCGCGATCGAGTGGGCGATCGAGATGCGCGAGGACCTGGGTCTCGCGGCCGCAGCCGCGCCGACCGGCGCCGCCAGGCCGCAGCTCGCGCTCGCGTTCGACGCGCCGCCCGCGGAC
>DASZSB010000145.1:0-51860 GCA_035548835.1 Gammaproteobacteria bacterium
CGCGCCCGGACGCGCGGCCCGGCATGATCGTGGCGGCGACGCGGGACGGCATCGACGTCGCCACGGGCGCCGGCGTGTTGCGCCTCACGAAGGTCCAGCCGCCGTCCGGGCGCGTGATGGACGCGGCGGCGTATCTCGCCGCGCATTCGCTCGCCGGAGCGGCATTTGTCGCGTAACGACGCACCGGCGGGCGCCGCGGTGCGCGCGGCGGCCGCGAAGCTCGTGGCGCGCGTGCTCGATGAGCGCGTCGCCGCCGACGAGCTGCTCGCGGGCGATACGGGTATCGCCGACCGTGATCATTCGCTGCTCGCCGCGCTCGTATTCGGCGCGTTGCGCTGGCACTACCGGCTCGAGTGGCAGACCGCGCGCCTGCTCGCGAAGCCGCTGAAGCGCGACCAGACCGAGCTCGCTGCGCTGTTGCGAATCGGTCTGCTGCAGCTTCAGGAGCTGCGGATTCCGCCGCACGCGGCCGTGTCTGCGACCGTGGATGCGGCCGCGCTGCTCGGTGCGCGCAGTGCGGCGGGACTCGTGAACGCCGTGCTGCGGCGGTTTCAGCGCGAACGCGACGCGCTCGCCCGCGACGCCGAGACCGACCCGCAGGCGCACTTCAGCCATCCCGCGTGGCTGATCGACGCGCTACGCCGCGACTGGCCCGAGGACTGGTCGCGGATCCTCGCTGCCAACAACGCGCCCGCGCCGATGTGGCTGCGCGTGAACCTGCGCCGCGGCACGCGTGCACAGTACCTCGCGCGACTCGAGGCCGCCGGCATGGCCGCCGAGATCGCCGACGACGTCCCGAGCGCGGTGCGGCTGCGCGTGCCGCAACCCGTGGAGAGCCTGCCCGGGTTTTCGGCCGGTGACGTGTCGGTGCAGGACGTCTGCGCGCAGCGTGCCGCGCTGTTGCTCGACCTCGCGCCGGGACAACGCGTGCTCGACGCCTGCGCGGCGCCGGGTGGCAAGACCGGTCATCTGCTCGAGGCGTGCCCCGGGCTCGCGGAAGTCTGGGCGGTCGACCGCGACGCGGGCCGCCTCGCGCTCGTGGCCGACAACCTGAAGCGGCTCCATCTGACCGCGCGCCTGGTCGCCGGCGACGCGACCCGCCCGCAGGACTGGTGGGACGGCCGGCCGTTCGACCGGATCCTGCTCGATGCGCCCTGCAGCGCCGTCGGCGTGATCCGCCGTCATCCGGACATCAAGGTGCTGCGGCGGCAGGAGGACGTCGAGCGGGCTGCTGCGCTGCAGGCCGAGCTGCTGCAGGCGCTGTGGCCTGCGCTCGCGCCGGGCGGACGATTGCTGTACGCGACCTGCACGGTGCTGCGCCGCGAGAACGATGAGCAGATCGAGGCATTTCGCCGCGCGCTGCCGGCCCCAGCAGCTACCGGGCCCGAGGGCCGCTGGCACAACCTCCCGGGAGAGGCGGAGGGCGATGGCTTCTATTATGCTTGGCTACGGAAGCCGCATGCGCTGCCCACCGCCAGTGTACCTCCCCCGCCACCATAGCTCCCCGCCGCCGGCCGTAGCGCTGCTGCGCCACTGTGCGCGCTGGCTCGTGATCGCGTTCTGGTGCGGGGTCGGCGTCGCGGCTCACGGCCAGGCCCTCGTCGCGGAGCCGGCGCCGCTGCCGCTCGCCGACGATCCGGGGCACTTCGAAGTACGCTCCGCGTCCGTGTCTCTCGAGGACGGCGTGTACCTGCTCACGGCGCGGATCGAATACAGGCTGTCGACCGAGGCGCGCGATGCCCTGCAGGCCGGCGTGCCGCTGAACATTCGCATCGACGTCGAGGTCGTTCACGACCGCCGGTTCTGGTTCAACAACACCGTGGCATCGCTGCGGCAGCGATTTCAGCTCGAGTACCACGCGCTCAGCGAGCGGTACATCGTCATGAACGTGAACAGCGGGCAGCAGGAATCCTTCGGCTCGCTGTTTGCCGCGCTGAACTATCTCGGTCGCATCGACAAGCTGCCGCTGCTCGACGCCTCGCTGCTCGAGGATGGCCGCGATTACCGCATGCGGCTGCGAGCCTACCTCGACGTGGAGAAATTCCCCGGGCCGCTGCGCCTCCTCGCGTTCTGGCGGCGCGACTGGTCACTCGCGAGCGACTGGTACCAATGGCCGTTGCGAAACGACTGAAGCGCGCACTCGTCGCGGTGCTCGCAGTCCTGGGACTGCTGCTGTGGTTCGCCGCGCTGCTGCTGTTCACGCGGGTCACCGAGAATTCCGACGACTTCGCGCGCCGTCAGGACGTGATCCTGCTGATCAACTCGCTCGGCATCGGTGTGCTGCTGATCCTGATCGTGTCGAATCTGTGGCAGCTCGTGCGCGACTATCGCAGGCACGTGCCGGGCTCGCGTCTGCGCGCGCGCATGGTGTCGCTGCTCGTGATGGTCGCCGTGACGCCGCTCGTGGGCGTGTACATCTTCTCGGTCGAGTTCATCAACCGCGGCATCGACAACTGGTTCAGCGTCGACGTCGAGCAGGGCCTGGGTGACGCGCTCGAGCTGGGCCAGACGGTGCTCGAGATCCAGACACGCGGCAGGCTGGACCAGGTTCAGGAGTTCGCGCGGCGCCTCGCGTCTGCGTCGCGGTCGGATCTTGCGACCACCTTGAACTCGTTGCGCCGCAATTCCGACGCGATCGACCTCACGGTGTTCGGGCCGAACAACCAGATCCTCGCGATCACCTCGATAGACCCCGAGCCCGGCGCGCCTCGCTATCCGAGCGACGAGGTGCTGTTTCAGCTGCGTCAGCAGCAGCCGTACGTCAGCGTGGAGCCGAAATCGCAAGGTCAGTACCAGGTGCTGGCGGCGGCCGCGATCAAGGCGCCGACGGCGCGCGGCGAGCTCGAGTTCGTGCTCGCGACGTTCCCGCTCGAGCAGCGCGTCAGCACGCTCGCTAACGCCGTGCTCTCGAGCTACAACCAGTTTCGCGAGCGCGCATTCCTGCGTACGGCGCTGAAATACTCGTTCACGCTGACGCTGAGCCTCGTGCTGCTGATCTCGCTGCTGGCGTCGGTGTACGGAGCGTTCTTCTTCGCCCGCCGGCTCGTCGTGCCCATTCAGCTTCTGATGCAGGGTACTCGCGCCGTCGCTCGCGGTGATTTCGCCACGCGCGTGCCGACGCCCACGCGCGACGAGATCGGCTTCCTGGTGCATTCGTTCAACGACATGACGCAGCGGCTCGCACAGGCCAGCGCGGAAGCGCGCTCGAGTCAGCAGCAGGTGGAGCGCGAGCGGCGCAAGCTCGAGCTGATCCTCGCGCGTCTGTCGACGGGCGTCGTGTCGCTCGAACCGGACATGCGGATCCGGACCGCGAACCAGGCGGCCGGCGCGATCCTGGGTGTCGATCTCGAGAAGCGCGTCGGCGAGTCGGTCGTCGAGCTCGCTCGGTCGCAACCGCTGCTCGCGCAGTTCGTCGAGGTAGCGCAGGAGCATCTGCGCCGTGGCGAGAGCGAGTGGCGCCAGCAGTTCGAGTTGCGCGACGGCGGCGTGAGGCGCGTGCTGATGTGCGCCTGCACGGAGCTGCCCGGCGACAACGACAGCCCGGCCGGCTACTCGCTCGTCTTCGACGACATCACGACGTTGCTGCAGGCACAGCGCGAGGCGGCCTGGGGCGAGGTCGCGCGGCGTCTCGCGCACGAGATCAAGAATCCGCTGACGCCGATCCAGCTCTCGGCCGAGCGGCTGCGGCGCAAATACCTGCAGACGTCATCGAACGATCCGGAGCTGCTGGATCGCGCCACGCACACGATCATCCAGCAGGTCGAGGCCATGAAGCAGATGGTCAACGCGTTCAGCGAATACGCGCGCACGCCGACCATGCAGGTCAGCCGGTTCGACCTGAACGCGCTGATCACGGAGGTCAGCGAGCTGTACGCGCACCAGGAGAAGCCGCTGTCCATCGCGTTGGCCCTGGCACCGGATCTGCCGCCGATCGAGGCCGACGCCGGCCGGCTGCGGCAGGTGCTGCACAACCTGCTGCGCAATTCCATCGAGGCTACGGAGCACCTGGACGACGCGCGCGTGGAGATCGCAACGCGCAGGGCGTCGGCCGGCGCGCAGGAGCTGATCGAGATCCGCGTGACGGACAACGGCCCCGGATTCGCGAGCGACATCGTTCACCAGGCGTTCGACCCGTACGTGACCAGCAAGCCGAAGGGCACGGGGCTCGGGCTGGCGATCGTGAAGAAGCTCGTCGAGGAGCACGGCGGCCAGATCACCGCCCGCAACCGCGAGCACGGCGGTGCCGAGATCGTTATACTCCTGCCGGTAGCGGTGGACGCCACGAGCCAGGCGTCCACGCGGCGGCACGAGCACAGGAGAGAACGCGCATGAGCGCGCGCATTCTGGTTGTCGACGACGAAGCCAACATTCGCGCTCTGATCGACGAGATCCTGAGCGAAGAGGGCTACGAGGTCACGACTGC
This sequence comes from Gammaproteobacteria bacterium, assembly GCA_035548835.1. Lineage (GTDB taxonomy): Bacteria > Pseudomonadota > Gammaproteobacteria > Steroidobacterales > Rariloculaceae > FEN-1219. The sequence continues at coordinate 4,424 of DASZSB010000145.1, forward strand.
CGCCGACGCCCGCGCCGCGCGCGCCGCGCGCACGGAGCAGGACTTCGATCTGATCCTGCTCGATATCTGGATGCCCGATACCGACGGTATCTCGCTGCTGAAGGAGTGGTCCGAGAACGGCGCGGCCGGCACCGTGGTCATGATGTCGGGCCACGGCACGGTCGATACCGCGGTCGAAGCTACGCGGCTCGGCGCCGTCGACTTCATCGAGAAGCCGGTTTCCCTGTCGAAGCTGCTACGCACGGTGGAGAAGGCGCTCGCGGTGCGGCGTGGCAAGGAGCAGCGCCGCGCGGCCATCTCGCACCCCACGGCGCCGGCCGGCAAGAGTCCCGCCATGCGCGCGCTGCGCGAGCAGGTCGCGCGCGTGGCGCAGCACGACGCACCGGTGCTCTTCACGGGCGAGGCCGGCAGCGGCCGCGAGCTCTCGGCGCGCTACCTCGCGAGCCTGAGCCCGCAGGCCCGCGGACCGTTCGTCGCCGTGACGGGCGGTGATCTGACGGACGACGGCGCGCAGCGCGAGCTGTTCGGCGACGGCGCCGAGCCCGGTGCGCTCGAGCGCGCCGATGGCGGCGTGCTGTATATCCAGGAGCTCGGTGACATGGGCCAGGCGGCGCAGCGCCTGCTGCTGTCGGTGCTCGAGCAACGCAGCTACCGGCCGGCCGGTCAGGTCGCCGATCGCCGGTTGAACGTGCGGATCCTGTCGAGCGCGTTCCCCGGGTTCGAGCGCAGCGAGGGTCTGCGGCCGGAGCTGATGTCGCATCTGTCGGTCGTCGTGATCCGCGTGCCGCCGCTGCGCGAGTACTCGGAGGACGTTCCCGAACTGCTGCGCTACCACGTGGATCTGCTGGTCGACGGCGAGGGGCTGGCGTTCCGCCGGTTCAGCGTCGCAGCCCAGAATCGGCTGCGCAATTACCCGTGGCCCGGCAACGTGCGCGAGCTGCGCAACCTCGTCAAACGCTTGCTGATCCTCGGCGGCGCCGAGGAGATCTCGCTGGCGGAGGTCGAGGCGCAGATCGCCACCGCCGTCACCGAAGGCGAGCCGCTCGTGAAGCAGGATCTGCTCGCGATGCCGCTGCGCGAGGCGCGCGAGCATTTCGAGCGTGCGTACCTGCAGCAGCAGCTGCTGCTGTGCGGCGGCAAAGTGGGTCAGCTCGCGAAGCGCGTCGGCATGGAGCGCACGCACCTGTATCGCAAGCTGCGCTCGCTCGGCGTTGACTTCCGCCAGTCGCTGAACGACGACTGAGTAGCGCGCTATTCCCGCAATTTCAGCGGCAACGCTTCGATGCCGGCATCGAGGAGTTGTCGGCGAGTGCGGTTCAGCGTGTCGAGGTCCTCGATCGGCCCGATCTGCACGCGGTAGAACGCGTTCCCGTCCACCATGGCCTGCTGCACGCGCGATTCGATGCCGCGCAGCGCGAGCGTCGCCTGCATGCGGTCGGCTTCCGCCGTCGTGCTGAACGAGCCGGCCTGCAGCAGGTAGCGGCCGGGCTGCTGCACGGGCGCGGAATGCGGGCTTGGCGGCGCCGCGCCGCCGCGCGGATCGCCACGCGGCACGACGACCTCGAACTGCGGCAGGATGTCGTAGAACTGGAATCGCTTGTCGTCCGTGACCGGTGGCGGTGACGGCGTCGTGGTCTTGGCGGTTTGCCGCTCGGTGCGCTCGCGCGGCTCGGGCTTCTTCTCGGCGGGCGGCGTGGCCGCGGCCGTGGCCGTCGCGGCGGGCGCCGCCGGCGTTCGCGGGGTACGCAGGTACACGCCGATGGCCACGAGCAACCCCAGGCCGAGCCCAAACAACATCCACACCCAGCCGGGTGCGGGCTCGCGGCGACGGGAATTCTGCGGGCGGCGGGCCATCGTGCGGATCGCGGAGAGACGACGCCGGAATTCTAACCGATGCGTGCGCCCCTCGCCGGCTCGCGTCAGATCTCGAGCGGATCGACGTCGAGACTGAAGCGCACGCGCCGCGCCTCCGCAGAGCTGCGGATCGCGACGAGAACGCGATCGATGAGCCTGTGCAGCGCGGCCCGGTGCGGGCTGCGGAACAGCAGTTGTGCGCGGTACCGGCCATCCTTGCGCTCCATCGGCAGCGCCGCAGGGCCCAGGATGGTGACGGTGCCGTCGTTGGCGGCGCCCGCGAGGGAACGAATGCGCTCGAGCAGCGCGAACGCCGGCTCGCGGCGCGCGGCTTCCGCGTGCCAGACGGCGAGGTGTGCGAACGGCGGCCAGCTCGCCTCGCGTCGCTCGGCCAGGGCCAGCGCGGCGAACGCGGCGTAGTCGCGCGACAGCAGGCACGTCAGCAGCGGATGGTCCGGGTAGTGTGTCTGGATCACGACCTCGCCCGGCAGGTCGGCGCGGCCGGCGCGTCCGGCCACCTGCAGGATGGTCTGCGCGAGCCGCTCGTGACTGCGCGGGTCCGTGCCGAACAGGCCCTGGTCGGCGTTCAGCACACCGACCAGCGTGACGCGCGGGAAGTCGTGCCCCTTGGTCAGCATCTGCGTGCCGACGAGGATCTGCACGTTGCCCGCTGCGACGTCGGCGAGCACTTCGGCGAGCGCGCCCTTGCGGCTCGTGCTGTCGCGGTCGAGTCTGGCGATGCGCGCGCCGGGAAACAGCGCGGCCAGCTCGTCGCCGACGCGCTGCGTGCCGGCGCCGACGGCGATGCGCTGACCGGCGCAGCGGCGGCACGTCCAGTCGAGCGGCCGCTCGGCCCCACAGTGATGGCAACGCAGGACCTCTGCGCGCGCGTGCACGGTCATGCGCGCGTCGCAGCGCGCGCATTGTTCCGTGTCCTTGCACGCCGGGCAGAACAGCGCGGGCGCGAAGCCGCGCCGGTTCAGGAACAGCAGCACCTGATGGCCCGATTGCAGATGCTGGCCGATCGCGGCCACCAGCGGCGTGGACAACCCTTGCCGGCTCGCGTGGCGGTTCAGATCGACGATCCGCAGCTGCGGATGGCCGGCGGCGCCGATGCGCCGCGGCAGGTCGAGCTTGCGGTACCGGCCCGTCGACGCGTTGTGAAAGGTCTCGAGCGAGGGCGTCGCCGAGCCCAGCACCACGGGCACGTTCAGGCGCTGCGCCCGCACGACGGCGAGATCGCGCGCGGAATAGCGGAAGCCCGTCTGTTGCTTGTACGACGCATCGTGCTCTTCATCGACGATGATCAGGCCCGCGGCGGGCAGCGGTGCGAACACGGCGGAGCGGGTGCCGACGACGACCTTGGCTTGCCGGCGATACGCACGCCGCCACGCGTCGAAGCGCTCGCGCTCCGTGAGTGCCGAATGCAGGATCGCGAGCTCGCCGCCGAAGCGCTCGCGCAAGCGGCCCACGAGCTGTGGCGTGAGCCCGATTTCCGGCACGAGCAGCAGTGTCTGCCGGTTCGCCGCGCGCGCAGCGGCGATCAGCCGCAGATACACCTCGGTCTTGCCGCTGCCCGTGACGCCGTGCAGCAGGTAGGTGCGGAAGCCGCCGCCCGCGCGGTCGTCGGTGGCGATCGCGTCGAGGACGGACCGCTGATCCGGTGTGAGCTCCGGCAGCGTCACGGCGGGCGCGGCTGCGGCCGCCGGGCCGTCGGCAGACCGCGGCGGACCGGGCTCGATCCAGCCCTTGGCCGCGAGGTGTTCCAGCGTGGCGGCCCGGACCTCGCGCTCGCGCAGCTCGCCCGCACTCGCGGAGCCCGCGCGCAGGATCGCGAGCGCCCTGGCTTGCACGGGCGCTCTGCGTCCGAGGCTGTCGAGCGGCTGCTCGCGACCGAAGGCGGTCAGCTGCCACGTGCGCTCGGGCGGCTCGTCGAGCGCCCGCCCTTCGCGGAGCAGGCCCGGCAGGGCGTGGCTCAGCACGGCGCCGAGCGGATGGTGGTAGTAGTCCGCCGCCCACCGCAGCGTCTGCAGCAGCTCGGTGCCGATCGTCGGCTCGGGGTCGAGCACGCGGCGAATGGCTTTCAGCTTGCCGGCCGGAAGCGTCGTGTCGGCCGGGTGATCGACCACGATACCGATCTGCTCGCGGCGCCCGAACGGCACGAGCACGCGGCTGCCCGCGGGTGGCAGCGCGGCGTCAGCGGGTGCCAGATAGTCGAAGGCCTCCGCCAGCGGCACCGGCACGGCCACTCGTACGAGTCGTCGGTCGTTCACGAAGGGATCACCAGGCCGCCATTGTGGCCGAGATCGCCACTGTGCCGGCAAGGCGCACGGGTGTGACGGAGTACCGGGGTATGCATAAAGGCCATGGCCATCATGGACTTACTCGTAGGTCGCGCGTGCCGCGACTGTCAACCGTGGCCGGGTCCGTTCGTTGTTACCTCCGAGACTTCGCAAACAGGCAAGTGCGGCAGACCGGCCGGCGCGCGCCAGGCAGGCCACGGAGCGGCTTAAGATGGGGTTAGCATTGGTAACCGCCCACGAAGAAACGAGCCTCGAGAGGGAGGGCGCGCTGGATTCTGGTGTTGCAATCGAGGCGTTTCTGCGTGAAGTCGAGACTCGTGCCTTTCGCATCGCACTGCTGAACGTGCGCGATCGCGACGAGGCTCTCGACATCGTCCAGGATGCCATGATCCGGCTGGTGCGCCGCTATGCGCAGCGGCCGAGCGCGGAGTGGCGTCCGCTGTTCTACCGGATCCTCCAGAACCGGATCCGGGACGTCCAGCGGCGGCGCAGCGTACGTTCGCGCGTGCTGACCTTCTTCGGCGGCGTGGAGTCCGAGGACGAGCAGGACCCGCTGCTCGCGGCTCCCGGGCCGCAGAGCGACGATCCGCTGGCGCAGGTGGCGGCCGGCGACGCCATGCGGGCGCTGGAGCAGGCGCTGCTGATGTTGCCCGCGCGCCAGCGCGAAGCGTTCGTGCTGCGCAATTTCGAAGGTCTCGACGTGTTGCAGACGGCGGCGGCCATGAACTGCACCGAAGGCAGCGTCAAGACCCACTACTCGCGTGCGGTGCATCGGCTGCGCGAGTTGTTGAAAGAGCATGTCGAGGAGCACTCCGATGAGTGAGCAGAAAATGGTACGCGACCGGTTCGAGCAGCGTACGAAGCAGCTGTTCGACGAAAGCGTAGCGGGCATCGACGCGGCCGCGCGTGCGCGGCTCGTGCGCGCGCGGCATCGGGCGCTCGAGGATCTCGCGCCGGCGAAGAGTCGCGGCTGGCGCTGGTCGCTGGTGCCGGCCGGCGGCGTTGCGGTGGCAACCGTGCTCGCCGTGCTGCTCGTCGTGCATCCGCGTGCGCCAACGGAGACCGGTCTGCAGGCTTCGTCGCTGAACGATCTCGAGATCCTGCTCGGCGAGGAGGATCTGCAGATGCTCGAGGAGGACATCGAGTTCTACGGCTGGCTCGAGCAGCAGCCGGAGCTGAAGAACGCGGGTGACAGCGTCGGTTGATGCGCAAGGTCGCCGCAACGTTGTGTGCCGTGGGAGGGCTGTGGTTCGCGCGCACCGTGCACGCGCAGGACACCAAGACGCCGCCGCCATCGCCGGATCTCGACTTTCTCGAGTATCTCGGTGCGTGGCAGGACAACGACGATGAATGGCTGATCAGCGAGCAATGGGAGAAGGACCGCGCGGGCGCAGATCGTCGGCGCGCGGCCGACACAGCCGACGGGAAGAAGCCCGGGCAGGCGAGGAACGACGATGAAGGCGAATAGGATCGTGGCGCTCTGCGTCGCGCTGCTGGCGCTATCGGGCGCCGCGCATGCGCAGGGTGTGGACTGGGACAAGCTGACCGAAGCGCAGCGCCAGGTGCTTGCGCCGTATGCGCAGCGATGGAAGGAGCTCGATCCCGCACGCCAGCAGCAGATCGCGCGCGGCGCGCAACGCTACCTCGACATGAGTGGCGGCGATCGTGGCGCTGCGCGCGAGCGTTTCGAGATCTGGCGCAACATGACCGACGAGCAGCGTGCAGCTGCCCGGCAGCGGTATCAGCAGTTCCGCGCGTTGCCGCCGGAAGAGCGGCAGCGGCTGGTGCAGACTTACCGCCAGTACCGGCAGCTCACGCCGGAGCAGCGTCTCGCGCTTCGGCAGCGGTTCCGTGAGTTGACGCCCGAGGAGCGTGCCACCCTGCGCGAGCAGCGCCTCGAGCGGCAGGGGTTGCGCGGAGGGCAGCCGTTCCCGCGGCTGCCGCAGCGCGTGCCGCAGCGACTGCCCCAGCGCGCGCGCTGAGCGCGGCTCAGAGAGCTTTGACGGCCTGCACGAGCTCGGCGGCCTTCGCCTGGCCGTCGCCGTACAGCATGCGCGTGTTGTCGAGGTAGAACAGCGCGTTCTCGACTCCGGAGAACCCCGTGCCCTGGCCGCGCTTGATCACGACGACGTTCTTGGCCTTGTCGGCGTTCAGGATCGGCATGCCGTAGATCGGGCTCGACTTGTCGGTGCGGGCCATCGGGTTCACGACGTCGTTCGCGCCGATGATCAGCGCCACGTCGGCGGTCTCGAATTCCGCGTTGATCTCCGCCTCGTCGTAGATCAGGTCGTACGGTACGCCGGCCTCGGCCAGCAGCACGTTCATGTGCCCCGGCATGCGGCCCGCGACCGGGTGGATCGCGAACTTCACGGTCACGCCGCGCGCGATCAGCGCCTGGCAGAGCTCCCACACCTTGTGCTGCGCCTGCGCGACGGCCATGCCGTACCCCGGCACGACGATGACCTTCTCCGAGAACCCGAGCATGACGGCCACGTCGGGCGTCTCGATCGGCTTCATCGTACCGGCGGGGCCGCTGCCGCCGCCGCCCGTCGTCGCCTCGCCGAAGCCGCTGAACAGCACGTTCGCCAGTGAACGGTTCATGGCCTTGGCCATGAGCTGAGTCAGCAGCGTGCCGGCCGAGCCGACGACGGTGCCCGCGATGATCATGGCCGCGTTGTCGAGCACGAAGCCCTCGAACGCCACGGCGAGACCCGTCAGCGCGTTGTACAGCGAGATCACGACCGGCATGTCGGCGCCGCCGATCGGCAGCGTCATCGCGACGCCGAGCACGAGCGCCAGCACGAACAGCAGCGTGACGTGGCCCGGCAGGCCGCCGCTGCCGTGCACGACCAGGATGCCGCCCGTGATCACCGTGCCCGCGAGGATCACGAGGTTCACGTAATTGAAGCCCGGGAAACGGATGCTGCGTTTGATGAGCCCCTGCAGCTTGGCGAACGCGATCAGGCTGCCCGAGAACGACACGGCGCCGATGATGCCGCCGAGCACCCCGAGCACGAGCTGGGCCGGGCCGTGCGTTTCGCCGCTGAAGAGCTCCACGGCCGCGATGGCGCCGGCGGCGCCGCCGCCCATGCCGTTGTAGAGCGCGATCATCTGCGGCATGTCGGTCATCGCGACGCGCCGGCCCGTGACCCACGCAGCGATGCCGCCGATCGCGATGGCAACCGTCATGAGGCCGTAGTTGGCCATGCCGGGTGCCAGGAACGTGATCAGCGTGGCGACGACCATGCCGACGCCGGCCCACACGATGCCGCCGCGCGCCGTGACCGGCGAGCTCATGCGCTTCAGGCCGAAGATGAACAGGAACGCGGCGACGAAGTAGCTCGCCTGGATCAGGGTGTTGGCGCCGATGGGCATCAGTGCTTGGCCTTTGCCGGGGCTTTGCTGCTCTTGAACATCTCGAGCATGCGCTCCGTGACGGCATAGCCACCGACCGCGTTGCCGGCCGCGAGCACGACGCCGATGAACGCGATCACGATCTCGAGCGTGCCGTGCGCGCGGCCCATGGCGACCATGGCGCCAACGAGCACGATGCCGTGCACGAAGTTCGAGCCCGACATCAACGGCGTGTGCAGGATCACGGGCACGCGCGAGATGACTTCGTAGCCCGTGAACGCGGCCAGCATGAAGATGTAGAGCGCTATGAATCCGTCGATCATGGTGGCTCGCTATCCCAGTAGTTTCGCCGTGCCGGCGTGCCTGACCTCGCCGTCGTGCGTCAGCACGGACTGCGCGAACACCTCGTCCTGCCAGTCGATCGCGAGCGCGCCGCCCTTCAGCGCCGGCTGCAGGAAGTTCAGCAGGTTGCGCGCGTACATCTGGCTCGCGTGCCGCGCGAGCTCGGAGGGCAGGTTGCGCGGACCCAGGATCTTCACGCCGTTGTCCGTGACGATCGTTTCGCCCGCGACCGTGAGCTCGCAGTTGCCGCCGCTCTCCGCGGCGAGGTCCACGATCACGGCGCCGGCGCCCATCGCGGCGACGGCCGCCTTCGAGATGATGCGCGGCGCGGTGCGGCCCGGAATCGCGGCCGTCGTGATGACCGCGTCGGCCTTGGCGATGTGGCTGTCGAGGACCGCCTGCTGCTTCGCCTTCTCCTCGGCCGTGAGCTCGCGGGCGTACCCGCCGGTGCCCTCGGCCGCGACGCCCGTGTCGACGAACTTGGCGCCGAGCGACTGGATCTGCTCCTTCGTGGCCGAGCGCACGTCGTAGGCTTCGACCACCGCGCCCAGCCGCCGCGACGTGGCGATGGCCTGCAGGCCCGCGACACCGGCGCCGATCACGAGCACTTGCGCCGGGCGGATCGTGCCTGCGGCCGTCGTGAGCATGGGCAGGAACTTGTCCAGCGCATTTGCGGCGAGCAGCGCCGCCTTGTAGCCGGCGACTGCGGCCTGCGACGACAGCGCGTCCATCGACTGGGCGCGCGAGATGCGCGGAATGAACTCGACGGCAAAGCTCGTAATGCGCCTGTCGCGCAGCCGCCGCACCATCTCGAGTTCCCGATGGGCCTGCAGGAACCCGACGACGACGCTGCCGGGTGCGAGAGCGTCGATTTCCTCGAGCGACGGGGGCTGGACCTTCAGCAGCACGTTCGCGCTGCCGAGCACTTCGGCCGCTGCGGCGGCGAGCTGCGCGCCCTTGTAAGCGGCGTCGGCGAAGTGACTGCGCTCGCCCGCGCCGCGTTGCAGCGCCACGGTGGCGCCGAGTTCGGAGAACTTGGCGGCGACGTCCGGTGTCAGCGCGACTCGAGCTTCATGGACCGAGATTTCTTTCAGCACGCCGATGCAGACCGGCATCTAGAGCTCCGCCGTGAACCGCTGACCGAAGGCAAGCGTTGCAGTCTGGCAACGCAGCGCAGTGACCGGAGTGATCACTTTCGCAGTTTCGATAATGACACAAAGGGACTGGCCAGGCCATTGAATATTCGCGGAGTCTCGGAGAAACTTGAGCAGATAGAGCGGGTTCGTTGGTGTCTTCGATGCACGGCCAATTGCACGCGCTGACTCAGGAAGTCCTGCGCACCGATGTCGCGGGCATGCCACTCGAGTGGATCGACTACAAGGTGGCGGCCACGTTGTATCACAGCGATCAGGTGGCCTACGCCTGCGGCTCTCCCCTGTACCGGATTCACGGCGGCTACAGCGCGAAGACGGGCGAACGCAGCATCATCGAAGTCAACTCGATCATCGCCACCCACGGCGATACGCACACGCTCGAGCGCAACCGCGAGCGGTATACGCCGCCGCTGAACAACCGCACGCTGTTCCGCCGCGACGCCAACGTGTGCATGTACTGCGGTCAGCAGTTCCGCGTCGCCGAGCTCACCCGCGACCACATCACGCCCATCAGCCGCGGCGGCCGCGACGTGTGGACGAACGTCGTCACGGCCTGCAGGCGGTGCAACAACCACAAGGGCGGCCGCACGCCCGAAGAAGCCCGGCTGCAGCTCGTGGCCGTGCCGTTCACGCCGACGTACGCGGAATACATCTATCTGAAGGGCCGTCGCGTGCTCGCGGACCAGATGCAGTACCTGCTCACGCACTTTCCGCGCAGCAGTCCGCTGCATGCGCGGCTCACGGATGCGCTGGCGGAAGCGAGCCGCCGCGGCGTCTGACGCCCGCTACTGCGAGCCGCTCTCGAAGAGATAGATGACCGTGCCCTCGGGTGCCGTCAGCGTGGCCGAGGCCTGCGCCCGATCCGCGATCGGGCTGCCCGGCCGCGCCGCAATGCCCTTCGCACCGAGGTACGCCAGCCGCGCGTCGAGGTGCGGCGCGCGGAACGACAGTCCGGGACGGAAATGCGTTTCGTGCAGACCGAGCGTGACGCCGTGCCCCGTCAGCCGCTCCCACGCGTGCGGCGCCGTGCCGCTCGCGATGGACGTGAAGCCGAGTGACTGCCAGAACTCGCGGGAGGCCGCCAGGGAGTCCGTCGGCAGGCTGTATTCGAAGAAGTCGCCGCACGCCGGCACGTTCTGGGGATTCCAGTCGCCGGGCGGGAACGTGCGCGCCTCGAGCAGCGCGATCGACTGACCCGTGGGATCCGCGAAACCGACGCGATTGAATTCGCTGTCGGCCAGGTGGGCGTATTCGAGCTCGATGCCGACGCGCCGCAGCGCCCGCACGTACTCGCGCAGCCCCGGCCGCACGAACGTCAGCGCGGCGCCGGGCTGCTCCCGCTCGTGCAGGCCGATCGTGACGCTGCCGTCGAACAGCACGAGGTAGGGGTGGGGCAGCGAATCGCTGACCGGCAGGCTCGTGAAGCCGAGCGCCAGGTAGAACTCGAACGACGCCGCGAGCGGCCGTGCCTCGATCGACAACTCCAGGAACTGCCCAACCATTCCCTGTCCCATCTCCCTCGGGACTCGACGCCTCGATTCTGGCAGACTTGCGGCCCCTGCGTCGCCCCGTGCGCGGCAAGACCCTGATCGCCGAGACCCTTCGCCCGTGATCGCACAAGTCGCTGCCGTGCTGCTGCCGGTGTTCTGTATCGCGGCGATAGGTTATGTCTGGCGCCGCTCCGGAATCCCGTTCGATCTGCCGTTCGTCACGCGCATGATCATGTACATCGCGGGGCCGTGCCTCGTGTTCGACAGCCTGTCGACGCTCACGCTGCCGCTGCGCGACTTCGCCTGGATGGTGGGCGCGACGATCGCCCTGACGCTCGGTGTCGCCGCCGTGTCGTTCGTGCTGCTCAGAATACTGCGGCTGCCGCAGCGCTCGTTCCTGCCCGCGCTGACGCTCGGCAACACGGGCAACCTCGGGCTGCCGCTGTGCCTGTTCGCGTTCGGCGAGGAAGGCCTCGGCCTGGCCGTGGCCGTGTACGTGACCAACTCGATCCTGCAGTTCACGTTCGTGCCGCTGCTGCAGACGCGCGTGTCGGTGATCCGCACGGTGTTGACCACACCGATCATCTATGGCGCCGCGGCGGGGCTCGGCGTGCTGCTGACGGGCGTGCACGTGCCGGAGTGGCTCCGCGACACGACGCGCACGCTCGGCGACGTGCTGATTCCGCTGATGCTGATGGCGCTCGGCAACACGATCGGCGGCCTGCACGCACACAACGTCAAGCGTGCGTTCGGACTCGGCGCGGCGCGGCTCGTGATTGCGTTCGCCGTTGCGGTCTGCGTCAGCGCGCTGCTCGGACTCACGGGCGTGGCGCGCGGCGTGCTCGTGATGCAGGGTGCGATGCCGGCCGCGGTCTTCTCCTATCTCTTCGCGGCGCGCTACGACCGCGACGCGGACGACATTGCCGGCATCGTGCTGGTCTCGACGCTGCTTGGTGCGGCGCTGCTGCCCCTGCTGGTCTCGTACGCGCTCTGGCTCGCCCGCTGAAGCCCGGAGCGAGTCCGCGCTTGGCCGCGGTGGCGCCGGCGGGCGGTCGGCGTGCGGCGTGCGGCGCACCTGTGCAAAGATGCGGCGACCACCGGCACGCAGGGGGAGCGCCATGCACCTGACGTCGCGTTTCGTGAGCTGCCTCGCCGTGCTCGGCGCGTTGCTGGGCAAGGACGCCGCGGCGCAGCCGGCGCCGGACGTGCCACCCGCGCTCGCGCCGTGGCGCAGCTGGGTGCTCTACGGCGAGGAGTTCCGCGGCTGCCCCGTGCGCAATGGCACGCAGCCCGGTCAGGCGGCGAATCACGTCTGCGCGTGGCCCGGCGCGCTGATCGTCGAGGTCACGGCCGCGAACGCGAGGTTCGAGCAGACCTGGAACGTGTACGCGGATAGCTGGGTGCCGTTGCCGGGCAATGCCCAGCTCTGGCCCGGTGACGTCACGGTCGGCGTCGCGGGCGAGCCCGTCGTGCAGCACGACGGCCGGCCGATGCTCCGGCTCGGCCGGGGCACTCACCGCGTCACGGGCAGCCTCGCCTGGTCCACGCGCCCCGCGTCGATTCCCGTGCCGCCGGAGACCGGCCTCGTCGCGCTGAAGCTCGACGGCGTCGCGGTGCCGAATCCCGAGCTCGAGCGCGGCACGCTGTGGCTCGGTCTGCGGCCGCAGGCGGAAGTCGAGGAGGATCGACTCGACGTGGTCGTGCACCGCAAGCTCGCCGATTCGCTGCCGGCGCTGCTGACGACGCAGATCTCGCTCGACATCGCCGGGCAGGCACGTGAGGTCGCGCTCGACGGGGCGGCGATCGCGGGCTTCGTGCCGCAGGCGCTCGAGAGCGATCTGCCGGTCCAGCTCACGCAGGAAGGGCGGCTGCGCGTGCAGGTGCGGCCGGGGCAGTGGACCGTCACGCTGATCGCGCGCGCCAGCGCACCGCCGACCGCGCTCGCGCGGCCGGCTCCGACGGAGCCGTGGCCGGCTGACGAGGTCTGGAGCTTCGCGGCGGAGCCGCGGCTGCGCGTCGCCGCGCTCGAAGGTGCGGAATCGGTGGACGCCGAGCGCAGCGGCGTGCCGGGCGAGTGGCGCGGGCTGCCGAGCTACCGGGTCGTCGCGGGGCAGTCCGTGAACGTCGTCGAGCGCAGCCGCAACGATGCGGCGCAGGCGAACCGCCTGCGTCTCGCGCGTGATCTGTGGCTCGACTTCGACGGCCGCGGCTTCACGGCGCGCGATCGCGTGAGCGGCAGCATGTCGAGCCGCTGGCGCCTCGACATGGGCGCACCCTACGTCATGACGATGGTCGCGATCGACGACGACAACCTGCTCGTCACGCAGGGCGCGGAACCCGGGTTGCAGGGTGTCGAGCTGCGCGCCGCGGACGTGAGCCTCACGACGACGGCGCGACTCGCGCGCGACGGCGCGGTGCCGGTATCGGGTTACCGCGAGACGTTCGACGACGTGACCACCACGCTGCACACGCCGCCCGGCTACCGGCTCGTGGCGGCCCCCGGCGCGGATCGTGCGGGCGGGGCGTGGCTCGAGCGCTGGACGCTGCTCGACGTCTTCGTTGTGCTCGTGATCACGGTGGCGGTGTGGCGACTGTTCGGATCGCTGGCCGGCGCCACTGCCCTCGTGGCGCTCGTCGTTTCGTTCCACGAGGCGGACGCGCCGCAGTGGACGTGGCTGAACCTCGTCGTCGCGCTCGCGTTGCTGCGCGTGGCCCCGGAAGGCCGGCTGCGAAACTTCGCGCGCGGCTATCAGTGGATCAGCGTGGCGCTGGTCGCGTTGCTGCTGGTGCCGTTCACGATCGGTCAGCTGCGGCTCGCGCTGCATCCGCAGCTCGAGCTGGTGTCGCTCGGCCGCGGAATCACGGCTCAGGCCCGAGCCTTCCCGGCGGTCGCGGGCCGAGCCAAGGTCGCCGCCGCGCCGGCGGCGGCCAGCGCCGAGCGGGAGGCCGCGCCCTTGCAGGAGGTCGTGGTCACGGGCTCGCGACGCATCGGCGGCGCGCTGTCCCGGTATCTGCCTGGCGCGCTCGTCCAGACGGGCCCGGGGTTGCCGGACTGGAGCTGGACGCAGTACTCGCTCGGATTCAGCGGGCCGGTCGCGGAGCAGCAGACGGTCCGGCTCGTGCTGTTCGGTCCCGCGCTCGTGGGTGCCTGGCGGGTCGCGAGCGTCGCGCTGGCGCTCGCGCTGCTGTGGATGCTCCTCGGCAGGCCGCGTCGAGTGCCTGCGGCCATCGTGCGTGGCGCGGCCGGTACGGCCTGCGTGGCGGCTGCGCTGGTGGTTGCGCAGCCGCGGCCTGCCGCCGCACAGGCCGCGAACGATTTTCCGTCCCCGCAGCTGCTCGAGGAGCTGAAGGCGCGGCTCACGAAGCCGGCGCCTTGTTACCCCGCGTGCGCGGACGCGCAAGCCGCGGCCGTCGAGCTGCGCGCGAACGAGCTGCGCGTCGACCTGACGTTCGCGCTCGCCGCCCCGGCCGCCGTGCCCGTGCCGAAAGCGGGGCGTGCGTGGCAACCCGCCGCCATCACGGTCGACGGTGCGCCGACCGGGTTCCTGTACCGGGATAACGCCGCGGTGGCGTGGCTGCCGCTGCCGGAAGGCGTCCATCGCGTCGCGCTGCGCGGGCCGCTGGCCGCGGTCGACGCCGTGAGTCTGTCGTTCCCGTCACGGCCGCGCCGCGTGGCGGTGACGGCGCCGGGCTGGGACGTCGCCGGCGTCAGCGACGGCCGGCTGCCGTCCGGCAGCGTGGAGCTCACGCGTCAGCGCAACGCGGCGCCAGGCGGCAACGCGCTCGGCGGCAGCGTGTTCCCGGCGTTCGTCAGCGTCGTGCGCAGGATTTCCTTCGACATCGACTGGCGCGTGCGCACCGTCGTCACGCGTGTCGCGCCGGAGAACGGCGCGTTCACTCTGCCGATCGATCTCATCGCCGACGAGGCCGTGCTGACGCCGGGCATCGAGGTCAGCGGCGGGCGTGCGACGGCCGCGTTCGGCGCCGGCGTCGACGAGGTGGAGTGGGAATCGCGCTTGCCGACCGCCGACAGGCTGACACTCACGGCGCCTGCTTCGGCACCCTGGTCGGAGAGCTGGCAGCTCGCCGTGGGGCAGGTCTGGCACGCGGACATGACGGGCGTACCCGCTACGGCGCCCACGGCCCCTGACCCGTCGCTGTACGTGCCGGAATACTACCCGCGGCCCGGCGAGGCGCTGACGGTCGCGTTGCGCCGGCCCGAGCCCGCGAGCGGCGACACGATCGCGTTCGATTCGGTCGACTACCGGCGCGAGGTCGGGGCGCGGGCGTCGCAGTCGACGCTCGCGCTGAAGTACCGCAGCACGCGCGGCACGGAGCGACGCATCGGCCTGCCGTCCGGCAGCGAGCTCGAGCGTGTGACGGTCGATGGCATGGCCGTGCCCCTGAAGCTCGACGGCTTCGCCCTCGGGTTGCCCGTAATGCCCGGCAAGCACGAGGTCGAGATCGCGTGGCGCAACGCGGGCGGCCCGACGTCCTCGACGCACGTGGAGCCCGTGGATCTCGGCGGCGGCGCGAGCAACGTGACGGCGACGCTGCGCCTGCCGGAGGATCGCTGGGTGCTGTTCGCGTTCGGTCCGCGCGTGGGGCCGGCCGTGCTGTACTGGCCGGAGCTGCTCGCGTTCATCGTGATTGCCTTCGCGCTCGGGCGGCTGGCACTCAGCCCGTTGCGCACGCACGAGTGGCTGCTGCTCGGCTGGGGCCTGTCGACGTTCGCGTGGCCGGTGTTCGCGCTGTTCGCGGCCTGGGCGTTCGCGATGAGCGCGCGGGGGCGCATGCAGTGGCGGCACTCGGCGGGCCGGTTCAACGCGCTGCAGGTGGTGCTGGCGCTGCTGACGATCGCGGCGCTCGGCGCGCTGGTCGGGGCGATTCCGTGGGGACTGCTCGGCCGGCCGGACATGCAGATCGTCTCGCCGGTCAGCTACGAGCCCCTCGCCTGGTTCGCGGATCGCACCGCGGGCAGCACGCCCGACGCGGGCGCGGTCTCGGTGTCGATCTGGTTCTACAAGGCCGCGATGCTCGCGTGGGCGCTGTGGCTCAGCTTCCGGTTGCTTCGCTGGTTGCCGTGGGCCTGGCGCGCGTACACGCACGAGGGGCTCTGGCGCGGCAAGATCGGCGCGTCCGCCTGACGCGGCCGGCGCGTCAAGCGGCTTCGATGATGGCCGTCACGCCCATGCCGCCGGCCGTGCAGACGGAGATCAGGCCGCGGCCGCGGCCGCGCTCGCGCAGCAGCTTCGCCATCGTCGCGAGCAGGCGCGTGCCCGTCGCTGCGAACGGATGACCGACGGCAACGCTGCCGCCCTTCACGTTCAGCTTGCTGCGGTCGATCGAGCCCAGCGCGCGGTCGCGCCCGAGCCGCTCGCGGCAGAACTGCTCCGACTCCCACGCCTTCAACGTGGCCAGCGCCTGCGAGGCGAACGCTTCGTGGATCTCGTAGTAGTCGAAGTCCTGCAGCGTGAGATTCGCCTGCTGCAGCAGCGTCGACACCGCATAGGCCGGCGCCATCAGCAGGCCCTCGCCACCGACGAAATCGACGGCCGCTTCCTGCGCGTACGTGAGGTACGCCGAGACCGGCAGCGAGCGCTCGCGCGCCCAGTCCTCGGACGACAGCAGCACGGCCGAGGCACCATCGGTCAGCGGCGTGCTGTTGCCGGCCGTCATCGTGCCGGCGGGGCTACGGTCGAACACGGGCGGCAACTTTGCGAGCTTCTCGAGGCTCGTGTCGGTGCGCACGTTGTTGTCGCGCTTCACACCGCAGTACTCGACGACGAGATCGTCGTAGAAGCCTTCCGCGTACGCCTTCGCTGCGTTCTGGTGGCTCGCGAGCGTGAGCCGGTCCTGCTCCTCGCGCGTGATCTTCCACTGCTGCGCCGTGATCTCCATGCTCTGGCCCATCGACAGGCCCGTCCGCGGCTCGATGACGCCGGGGAGCGACGGCTTGAAGTAGCTCGGCCGCAACCTGAGCCAGGGTTTCAGGCGCTGGCCGAGCGTGCGGCCGCGTGCGCTCTCGAGCAGCAGCGAGCGGTAGGCCTCGGAGTACACGACGGGCATGTCGCTGATGCTGTCCACGCCACCGGCGATGCCGGAGTCGATCAGGCCCGTGGAGATCTTCGCGGCGATCAGGATCGCGGCCGTGAGCCCCGTGCCGCAGGCGCGCTGCACGTCGAACGCCGGGGTTTCCGGCGCGAGGCCCGACGAGAGCGTCGACTCGCGTGCCAGGTTGAAGTCGCGCGAGTGCTTGATCACCGCGCCGAGGGACACGTCGCCGAGCCGCTGCCCGTCGAGCCCGTAGCGTTTGACCAGAGCCCGGAGCGTGGCGGTCATCATGTCCTGGTTCGAGCATCGCGCGTAGGCCGTATTGGCGCGGCAGAACGGGATGCGCACGCCGCCGATGACGGCGACGCGACGGGCTGGCTGATTGCGCATGGGGGCTCCGGAACGGGGGGCGAGTGGCAAATTATAAGCGCCCGGTCGTTTCAGGTGCGGTGGTATGGCGTCATGTTCTCGTACCCTGCCGCGGCCCTAGAATGGAGCGGCGCGACAGGGGTGCGGTCGATCGCGCCGGCAGACGCGCCGGGCGAACTGGGTCAGGGTACGGGGGCCAGGATTGGCTCATGATGGATTCGCGGCGGCGGGCCGCGATCGGAGAGTGCGATGCGGCGTTTGCTGACGATGGGTGTGCTCGTGGGTCTTCTGTCGCAGTCGACGCTCGCGGCCAGGAAGCCGCCGCTCGTGCCACCGCGCATCACGGTGCAGACGCTTGCCGCGCTGCCGTCGTCGACACCGCAGCGGTTCCGTGTGACGCTGACGATCGACAATCAGAACACCGAGCCGCTGACGGTCAAGGCGGTGGACTTCAAGCTGAAGCTCGCGAGCGAAGGCATCGTGGACGGCGAGTCGTACCTCGGCGTCGTCGTGGGCGCGCTCGAGCAGCAGAACGTCACGCTCGAGCTGCACAGCGACATCATCTCGTCGCTGTCGCGACTGCAGGCGTTCACGCGCGGCCCCGAGCATACGCTGCCGTACGAGATCTACGGCACGGTCACGCTCGACCGCCGCCCGAAGTCCAAGGGCGAGGTGCCGTTCCGCTCCAGTGGCGACGTGCCGTTGACGACGATCGCCGAGCGCTAGCCCGCGGCCGTGTCGCTGCGGCTCCAACTGCTGCTGTTCGGATTGCTGACCCTCGTCCTGCCCTGGACGGGCCTGAACTACGTACGTGAGATGGAGAGCGCGTTGCGCGGCGGTCTCGAGCAGTCGTTGCTCGCGAGTGCGAGCACCGTCGCGGCGGCGCTCGAGGAGCAGAACCTGCCGCTCTGCAGTGCGCCGCCGTGCACGGCCGGGGTGCCCTCGCGCGGCACGGCGATCTACGCGGCGCCGCTCGCGGCCGAGCCCAGCCTGGACGGCGTGCGCGACGACGGTCTCGGCGCCGACACGGGGCTCGAGCTCGCCGGCGGTCATCGGCTGTACGCAGGGACCTACGGAAGGTTCGTGTACCTGTTCGTCGCGGTGGCCGATCGCGACCTCGTGTATCAGCGGGTGCCGGGCCAGCGCCCGTTCGGCGATCGCGTCGTGATCGCGCTCGAGCCCACGCCGGGCGTGGTGCGCTGGTTGCTGCTGAATACGGCGGCGCCGGGCGCCTTCCGCGCACAGGAGACCGCGCCGGATATGTTCGAGCCGAGCGAGGCCTACGACGCGCGCGTGATCGGCGCCTGGCAGGAGACGGCCACGGGCTACACGCTCGAGGTGCGTGTGCCGCTGAATCTCGTGGGCGCATCGCTCGGCGTGGGTGTGATCGACGTCGATCGCAACGGCGCGGACTATGCCGTCGCGCTCGCCGCGACCTGGGACGATGCCACCGGGATGCCGGGGCCGTTCATCTATCAGCGGCCCGAGCTGCGCGCGCTGCTCGATCAGTTCGGTCGCGGTGCCGGCCGATTCCGCGTCCTCGACGCGGATGGCTGGGTGCTGTCGGCCGCGGGCAGCGTGGAGCCGCGGGCCACCGAGCGTACGGCGCCGACGCTTGCCGGCGATCTCTTCCGGTGGCTGCTGCGCCGCGACGACCCGCCGTACCCGGCCGAACGGCCGCCGGGCCGCGTCGATCCCGCGCTGCGCGCGGCGCTCGCGGGCAAGCCCACCACGGCATGGTACGGAAGCGGCCCCGACCGCGAGGCGATCGTCGCGGCGGCCGTGCCGATCATGGGCGGCGCGGGCCCGCGCGGGGCGGTGGTGCTCGAGCAGGCCAGCGACCCCATCCTGACGCTGACGAACCAGGCGCTCGTGCGGCTCATGACGTTCACGCTGCTCGCGACCCTGGTCGTGGGCCTCGGGCTGCTCGGCTATGCGACCTGGCTGTCGCTGCGCGTACGTCGGCTGGCGCAGGCGGCCGAGACGGCGCTCGGGCCGCGCGGCGAGATTCGCACGCGCATGCCGGGCACCGTGGCGAGCGACGAGATCGGCGTGCTGGCGCGCAGCTTCGCGCAGCTGCTCGAACGCCTGCGCGAGCACACGGAGTATCTGCGCACGCTGTCGGGCAAGCTATCGCACGAGCTGCGCACGCCGCTTGCGGTCGTCACGACTTCGCTCGACAACCTCGAGCAGGAAGTGCGCGTGGGCACCGCGCAGCTGTATGTGAAGCGGTTGCGCGAGGGTGCGACGCGGCTCGACGCGATCCTCGCCGCCATGAGCGAGGCCACGCAGCTCGAGCAGGCCATCGCCGAGACCGCGGCCGAGCCGCTCGATCTCGCGACCGTCGTCGAGTCGTGCTGCAACGCCTACCGCGACGTGTATCGCGAGCGCGAGATCGCATACGTGTGCACGGCGGGCGCGACCGGCATCGTCGGCTCGGGCGAGCTCGTGGCGCAGCTGCTCGACAAGCTCGTGGACAACGCCGTGAGCTTCAGCCCTGCGGGCAGTCGCATCGATGTCGCGATCGCGATCGCGGACGTGGGACGCGAGCTGTCGCTGACGGTCGCGAACAAGGGGCCCACGCTGCCCGTCAGGATGCGCGGCCAGCTGTTCGATTCGCTGGTCTCGATCCGCGAGGAGCGCGACGGGCGGCCGCATCTCGGGCTCGGCCTCCACATCGTGGCGCTCATCGCCGAGTTTCATGGCGGTCGCTGCGAAGCCGACGATCTGCCGGATGGCAGCGGCGTCGTGTTCCGCGTCTGGTTCCCGCGTGCGGGCAGTTGACCGCGACGCCGGGAGCCGACACGGCGCGCGGGCGAAGGCTCAGCCCGTCGAGCCGCCCAGCGTGATCTTCGGTGCGGGCAGCAGGCTCGAGCCCATCAGGAACTCGTCGACGGCGCGGGCCGCGCCGCGGCCCTCGTTGATGGCCCACACCACGAGCGACTGACCGCGGCGGCAGTCGCCCGCCGCGAACACGCCCTTCTGGCTCGTGGCGAACCGGCCGTGCTCGGCGCGGTAGTTCGAGCGGGCATCGAGCTCGACGCCGAGTGCCTGCGCCACATACGCCTCGGGCCCCAGGAAACCCATCGCGAGCAGCACGAGATCCGCCTCGAGCGTTTCGGCCGTCTCCGGCAGCTCCACCATCTTCGGTGGGCCGTCGCCGCGCCGCCATTCGATGCGCACGATGCGCACCGACGCGACCTTGCCTTCGCCGCCGAACTCCTTCGACACGACCGCGTAGTTGCGCGGGTCGGCGCCGAAGCGCGCGATCGATTCCTCGTGCGCGTAATCCGTGCGCAGGATCTTCGGCCAGAGCGGCCACGGATTGTCCGCGGCGCGGCTCTTCGGCGGCTCGTCCAGCAGCTCGAGGTTGATGAGGCTCCTGCAGCCGTGGCGCAACGACGTGCCGATGCAGTCCGCGCCGGTATCGCCGCCGCCGATCACGACCACGCGCTTGTCCTTGGCGCTGATGTACCGGCCATCCGCGAGATTGCTGTCCAGCAGGCTGCGCGTATTCGCCGTCAGGAAGTCCATCGCGAAATGGATGCCGGCCAGGTTGCGGCCCGGAACCGGCAGGTCGCGCGGCTGCGTGGCGCCGGTCGCGAGCAGCACGGCGTCGTTCTCGGCGCGCAGCTTCGCGGCGTCGACATTGCGGCCGACGTCCGCGTTGACGACGAACTCGATGCCGGCGGCGCGCAGCAGGTCGACGCGCCGGTTCACGACCTGCTTGTCGAGCTTCATGTTCGGGATGCCGTACATCAGGAGGCCGCCTATGCGGTCGGCGCGCTCGTACACGGTGACCGTGTGGCCGGCCTTGTTCAGCTGCTCGGCGGCCGCCAGGCCCGCGGGACCGGAGCCGACGATGGCCACTCGCTTGCCGGTGCGTGCCGCAGGGATCTGCGGCTTGACCCAACCCTCGGCGAAGCCGCGATCGATGATCGCGTTCTCGATGTTCTTGATCGTGACGGCCGGGTCGGTGATGCCGAGCACGCACGCCCCTTCGCACGGGGCGGGGCACGCGCGGCCCGTGAACTCCGGGAAGTTGTTCGTCTTGTGCAGCCGCTCGAGAGCGTCGCGCCAGCGACCCTGGTACACGAGGTCGTTCCACTCGGGGATCAGGTTGTCCACCGGGCAGCCGTTGTCCGACTGGCAGAACGGCACGCCGCAGTCCATGCAGCGTGCGCCCTGATTGCGCAGGTGCTGCTCCTCAGGCTGCGTGAAAATCTCACCGAAGTCGCCGACACGTTCGACGGGGTCCCGGTACGGGACGCTCTTCTTCGGATACTCCATGAAGCCGGTAGGCTTACCCATGCTCGACAACCAGT
Organism: Gammaproteobacteria bacterium; assembly: GCA_035548835.1. GTDB lineage: Bacteria > Pseudomonadota > Gammaproteobacteria > Steroidobacterales > Rariloculaceae > FEN-1219. Next base: position 25,669 of record DASZSB010000145.1, read on the forward strand.
CCTTATCTTCTCATCGGCCGTGTGCGACGAACGTGCCGGTCTCGTCGTCGCGTACGGTTTGTTCCATCTCTTCGTCGTGGCGCTTGCGCTCAGCGAGCACGCGCTTGTAGTCCGTTGGCATGACCTTGACGAACTGCTTCAGCGAGCTCGGCCAGTCGTCGAGGATCCTGGCGGCGACGGTCGAGCCCGTGTATTCACGATGCAGCTCGATCATCTCGCGCAGCTCGACGATGTCCTCGTCCTCCCGGACGGCCTCGAGGTCGACCGTGCCGGTGTTGCACTTGCTCGCGAAGTCCCTGTTCACGTCCCACACGTAGGCGATGCCGCCCGACATGCCGGCCGCGAAGTTCAGGCCCGTGGGACCCAGGATCACGGCGCGGCCACCGGTCATGTACTCGCAGCCGTGATCGCCCACGCCTTCCACCACCGCCTTGGCACCGGAGTTGCGCACGCAGAACCGCTCGGCCGAGCGGCCGCGGAAGAACGCGCGGCCGCTCGTCGCGCCGTATAGCGCGACATTGCCGATCAGCACGTTGTCCTCGGCTGCGAACGTCGCCTCGCGCGGCGGGTAGATGATGATCCGCCCGCCCGACAGGCCCTTGCCGACGTAGTCGTTGCTGTCGCCCTCGAGCTCGAGCGTGATGCCCTTCGCGAGGAACGCGCCGAAGCTCTGGCCGGCCGTGCCCTTGAACTTGAAGCGCACGGTGTCGTAGGGCAGGGCTTCCGCGCCCCACTTCTTGACGACCTCGTAGGAGAGCATCGCGCCGACCGTGCGATTGGTGTTCGAGATGTCGAGCTCGGCCCTGGTCTTCTTGCGCTGCTGGATCGACTTCCTCGCGAGTGCGATCAGCTTGTTGTCGAGCGCGAGATTCAGCCGATGGTCCTGCTTCTTCGTGCAGTACACCTCGGTGTCCGAGCGTTGCTTCGGCGCCGGCATCAGCAGCGGCGTGAGATCGAGGCCGTCCGCCTTCCAGTGGTTGATGGCCGCACGCGGCTGCAGGTACTCGGTGTGGCCGATCAGATCGACGAAGCGGCGCACGCCGAGGCGCGCCATGATCTCGCGCGCCTCCTCGGCCACCATGAACAGGTAGTTCACGACGTGCTCGGGCTGGCCTGCGAACTTCCTGCGCAGCACGGGGTCCTGCGTCGCGACGCCCACCGGGCAGGTGTTCAGGTGGCACTTGCGCATCATGATGCAGCCGAGCGCGATCAGCGGCGCGGTGGAGAAGCCCATCTCCTCGGCGCCGAGCAGCGCGGCAATCACGACGTCACGGCCGGTCTTGAGGCCGCCGTCCGTCTGCAGCACCGCGCGGCTGCGCAGGTTGTTCATGACGAGCGTCTGATGGGTCTCGGCCAGGCCGAGCTCCCACGGCAGGCCTGCGTGCTTGATGCTGGTCAGCGGCGAGGCCCCCGTGCCGCCGTTGTCGCCGGAGATCAGGACGTGGTCGGCGTGCGCCTTCACGACGCCCGCGGCGATCGTGCCCACGCCGACCTCGGATACGAGCTTCACGCTGACGCGCGCCGACGGGTTCGCGTTCTTGAGATCGTGGATGAGCTGCGCCAGATCCTCGATCGAGTAGATGTCGTGGTGCGGCGGCGGGCTGATCAGGCCCACGCCCGGCGTCGAGTGCCGGATGCGCGCGATGTTGTCGTCGACCTTCTTGCCGGGCAGCTCGCCGCCCTCGCCAGGCTTCGCGCCCTGCGCCATCTTGATCTGCAGCTCGTCGGCGTTGGCGAGGTACCAGATCGTGACGCCGAAGCGGCCGGACGCGATCTGCTTGATGGCCGAGCGGCGCGAGTCGCCGTTCGGCAGCGGCGCGAACCGTGCAGGGTCCTCGCCGCCCTCACCGGTGTTGCTCTTGCCGCCCATGCGGTTCATGGCAACCGCGAGCGTCTCGTGAGCTTCGGCCGACAGCGAGCCGAAGCTCATCGCGCCCGTGCAGAAGCGCTTCACGATCTCGCTGGCCGGCTCGACGTCGTCGATCGAGATCGCGGGGCCGGCGACGCCCGTGCGGAACTCGAGCAGGCCGCGCAGGGCGCCGTTCTTGCGCGCTTCCGCGTTCACGTGCGCCGCGAACTGCTGGTAGGCGCTGCGGTCACCGCGCCGCGCCGCGACCTGCAGCGAGAAGATCGCCTGCGGATCCCATGCGTGCTTCTCGCCGGCGCTGCGCCAGTGGAACTCGCCGGGGTTCGGCAACGACGGCAACGTGTCCAGCGGGTCGGCGGGGTAGCCGAGCGCGTGCCTGCGCAGCGTCTCCTGCTCGAGCACAGCGAAATTCACGCCCTGCAGGCGGCTCACGGTGCCGCCGAAGCAGCGCTCGATGACCTCGTCCGCGAGCCCGAGCGCCTCGAAGATCTGCCCGCCCTTGTAGGACTGCAGCGTCGAGATGCCCATCTTCGCCATGACCTTGAGCATGCCCTTGGCCACGGCCTGGCGGTAATCGCCGACCAGGTCGATGTCCTTGTCGAGCAGGCCGTCGTCACGCGACTGCGCGAGCGCCTCGAATGCGAGGTACGGGTTGATGCCGTCCGCGCCGTAGCCGACGAGCAGGCAGTGGTGATGCACCTCGCGCGCTTCGCCCGTCTCGATCAGGATGCCGATACGGGTGCGCTTCGCGCGGCTCACGAGGTGGTGATGCACGGCGCCGCAGGCCAGCAGGGCGCTGACGGGCACGCGACCTTCGCCGACCGCGCGGTCCGAGAGCACGACTAAGCTGTACCCTTCGTCGATCGCGCGCTCGGCTTCCGCGCAGATCCGGTCGATCGCGCGCTTCAGGCCGCCCGGCGCATCGCTTCGTGGGAACGTGATGTCCACGGTCAGCGTACGCCAGCCGTGCTGGCTCATGTTCTTGATGCCGGCGAGCTCCTCGTTCGTGAGGATCGGCTGGCGCAGCCGCAGGCGCTGCGCGTGCTTCGGCGTGGTCTCGAGCAGGTTGCCCTCGGGGCCGATGTAGCACTCGAGCGACATGATGACTTCCTCGCGGATCGAGTCGATCGGCGGGTTCGTCACCTGCGCGAACAGCTGCCGGAAGTAGTCGTAGAGCATGCGCGGCTTGTCGGACAGCACGGCCAGCGCGCTGTCGTTGCCCATGGAGCCCACGGGATCGCGGTGCTCCTTGACCATCGGCTGCAGCATGAACTGCAGGGTCTCGGTGGTGTAGCCGAACGCCTGCATGCGCGGGAGCAGCGTGGCGCGGTCGATTTCCGGCGCGCCGCTCGTCGCGGTCACGTCGCGAAGTGCGATGCGATTCTCGTCGAGCCACTTGGCGTACGGGCGGCGATTCGCGAACTCGTTCTTCAGCTCCTCGTCCGGCACGAGCCGGCCGCGCTCGAAGTCGATCAGGAACATGCGGCCCGGCTCGAGCCGGCCCTTGGCCTTCACGTTGGCGGGATCGACCGGAACGACGCCGACCTCGCTCGCCATGATCACGCGGTCGTCGTTCGTCAGGTAGTAACGGCTCGGCCGCAGCCCGTTGCGGTCTAGCACGGCGCCGATGTACTTGCCGTCGGTGAAGGCGATCGACGCGGGGCCGTCCCACGGCTCCATGAGGCACGAGTGGTATTCGTAGAACGCCCGCTTGTTCTCGGGCATCAGCTCGTTCTTCTGCCAGGCCTCGGGAACCATCATCATGATGGCTTCCTGCAGCGAGCGGCCCGTCATCAGCAGGAACTCGAGCACGTTGTCGAACACGCCCGAGTCCGAGCAGTCCGGCTCGCCGATCGGGAACAGGTTCTTCAGCGAGTCGCCGAAGAGATCGCTCGCGACCACGCCCTGGCGTGCGCGCATCCAGTTCTCGTTGCCGCGCAGCGTGTTGATCTCGCCGTTGTGCGCCATGAAGCGGTTTGGCTGGGCGCGGTCCCAGCTCGGGAACGTGTTCGTCGAGAAGCGCGAATGCACCATCGCGAGGTGCGTGGTGTAGTCGGGGTCGCGCAGATCCGTGTAGAAGTTCAGCAGCTGACCCGGCGTCAGCATGCCCTTGTAGATCACGATCCTGCTCGACAGGCTGCAGATGTAGAACAGCTTGGCCTGGGTCAGCGTCGTGTCGCCGCGCAGCCGGTGGCTCGCGCGCTTGCGGATCAGGTAGAGCGCCCGCTCGAACGCGTCGCCCTCGAAGCCCGCGCCGGCGGCCACGAACAGTTGCTCGATGAACGGCGCCGCGTCGAGCGCGCTGTGACCGACGTCCGCGGCCGCCACGTTGATGGGCACCACCCGCCAGCCGACCAGCGCCTGCTTCTCTTGCGCGCAGATCTCGGCCACGACCTTTTTGCAGCGCTCCCGCTCGGCCGGGTCCGTCGGCAGGAACACGATGCCGGCCGCGAACTTGCCCGGAGCCGGCAGCGTGGCGCCGAACTCCTGCTTCGCGACCTTGGCCAGGAACTCGTGCGGCAGCGCCGTCAGCATGCCCGCGCCGTCGCCGGTGTTCGGCTCGGCGCCGCGGGCGCCGCGGTGATCCATGCGGCACAGCAGGTGATCGGCGTCCAGCAGGATCTGGTGGCTGCGCTGGCCCTTGATGTGCGCAACGAAGCCCACGCCGCAGCTCTCGTGCTCGAACTCGGGCCGATAGAGCCCCTGTGCCGGCGGGAGGCCGGTATTCTTCGTGTTACGCATGTCCGTGCCGTTCCTCATTCCGTGGCGGGGGTGAACCCCTGGGTCACCCGCCCACGTGCGTTGTCGCTGCGGTCCTTCGAGCCAGAATCTTCTTCTTCGCCTTCAGTCATGGTCGCGCAAGCGGTAGCCGTGAGGCTACCGCCCGGCTGAATTCTTCCAGCTGGCTGGGCAGTTTCGAGTGCGGATCTGTCAAGCCGGCGGCCAATCGATCTGCCGCGGAAGGGCCTTGTTAAAAGGACCGGAGCAGGCCTGTGCCAGCATCAACTATAGGGAAGGCTGGATTGGGACGTCAATCGTGGCCGTGCCTCGCGCTGCGCTCAGTCGGCCTGCCAGCGATAGCCCATCCCGTAGACGGTCTGGATGCCGTCGAAGGCGGGGTCGGTCACGAGGAACTTGGCGCGGATGCGTTTGATCTGCGAGGTGACCGTGGCGTCGTCGAGCACGGCGTTGGCCGCGGCCATCAGCTGCTCGCGGCTGCGGACGTGCCCAGGATGCTGCGCGAGCGCGTGCACGACCCAGAACTCCGTGACCGTCAGCGGTACCGGGGCGCCCTTCCACGCGGCCGTCATGCGGTCCCGATCGAGCGTCAAGGACCCCTGCTCGAGCGTCTCGCCGCGATCGTCGGTCGAGCGCAGCGCCTCGATCCGGCGGAACAGCGCGGCGACCCGGGCCAGAAGGTGCTCGAGGCTCGTGCGCTTCGTCAGGTAGTCGTCTGCACCGAGCCGCAGGCCGGACACCGCGTCGAGCTCGCTCTCCCGCGCGGTCAGGAAGATGATGGGCAGCTGGGTCGAGCGGGCGCGCAGCTCGCGGCACAGCTCGAAGCCGCCTTCGACCTCGTGCCCCAAGTTCACGTCGATGATCACGAGATCCGGGAAGCGGTTCGCGAAGCCGGCCAGGGCTTCCTTGCGTGTCCCATATCCCACGACGCGGTAACCCTGGCGGCGCAGGCCGGCAAGGTAGTTGTCGCGGATCGCGAGGTCGTCCTCGACCACGGCGACCAGCTTGCCGCCGCTCATGGCGGCGCAGCGCAGCCGCGGGGCCGCAGCATTTGCGATATGGTGTTCAGAGCGCCAAGTCGCGTTTCGTTCAGATCGGGCCTGGCATCATACCGCCGCCAACAGTGACCGGGAGGAGGTGCACTCATGCAGATCGCCAAGTCGTCCAGAGCCGCAGCGTTCGTCATCGGGTCGATCGTGACCGTTTCGGCGTGCACGACGCTCGACCCCTACACCCGGGAAGAGAAGACCGCCAAGGCGCAGCGGCAGGCCGTGATCGGCGCGGCGGCGGGTGCCGTGGCGGGACTGATCACCGGTGACAGCTCGATGGAACGCAAGAAGCGCGCGCTGGTCGGCGCCGGGCTCGGTGCCCTGGCGGGGGCCGCGGTCGGCAACTACATGGACCGCCAGGAGGCCAAGCTGCGGGCCGAGCTCGAGAAAACCGGCGTCAGCGTCACCCGCATCGGCAACAACATCACCCTGAACATGCCGGGCAACATCACGTTCGCGACCGACAGCGCCGACTTGAACGCCGGGTTCTTCCAGGTGCTGAATTCCGTCGCGCTGGTCGTCAACGAGTTCAATCAGACGGTGATCGAAGTCGCCGGCCACACCGACAACACGGGCAGCGATCAGTACAACCAGCAGCTGTCGGAGCGTCGGGCCGCGGCCGTGGCCGCGTACCTCGGTACCCGTAACGTGCGGCAGGACCGGATCATTACCGTCGGCATGGGTGAGTCGCGGCCCGTCGCCAGCAACGATACCGAGGCCGGTCGGCAGCTGAACCGGCGCGTCGAGCTGACGCTGGTGCCGCTGACCGCGAGCTGACGCCGGGCCGGCGCAAAAAAAAGCAAAGGGCGCGCCGCGGTGCGGCGCGCCCTTTTTTTAGGTGTTCGGCCGGCCGTCAGGCCGCAGCCAGCTTGGTCCGCAGCTTCGCTATTGCGCTGGCCTCGATCTGGCGGATACGCTCGGCCGAGACGTCATACTCGGCCGCGAGCTCGTGCAGCGTGGCCTTGTCGTCGGTCAGCCAGCGCCGCGCGAGGATCGCCCGGCTGCGCTCGTCGAGCTGACCCAGCGCTTCCTTCAGGCGCTCGTGCGCGTCATCGTCCCAGTCGGCTCGCTCCACGGCCATGGCCGGGTCGCTGTTCGGGCTCGGCAGATAGGCCGCCGGAGCGAACGACTCGTCGTCTTCCGGGTCCGGGTCGAACGACAGATCCTGGCCCGCGAGCCGCTGCTCCATCTCCGTGACCTCGCGCGTCGTGACGCCAAGATCGGCGGCCACGGCCGCGGTCTCGTCCTTGTTTAGCCAGCCGAGATGCTTCTTGGACTTGCGCAGGTTGAAGAACAGCTTGCGCTGCGCCTTGGTGGTGGCCACGCGGACCAGCCGCCAGTTGCGCAGCACGAACTCATGGATCTCGGCACGGATCCAGTGGACCGCGAACGAGACCAGCCGGACGCCGACGTTCGGGTCGAACCGCTTCACGGCCTTCATGAGGCCCACGTTGCCTTCCTGGATGAGGTCGCCGATCTGCAATCCGTAGCCGGCATAGCCGCGGGCGATGTGGACCACGAAGCGCAGGTGCGAGAGCACCAGGCGGCGTGCGGCCTGAAGGTCGTTGGCCTCGCGGAACCGGGTCGCGAGCTCGAATTCTTCGGCCGCGGTCAGGACCGGGACCGCGTTCGCGGCCTGGATGTACTGGTCGAGGCTGCCGAGCGGACCGCTGAGCACGAGCTCTGCGTGCCGGGGCGCCAATGCGGTGGTCGTCATATCCCTGTACCTCCCGAGCAAGGAATATTAGCACTCGCCTCCTTAGAGTGCTAAGGGCCCGGCCGGTTCCTGTGAAGCGCTACCGGGGCTCGATGGCGCGCAGGTGCCGCGCGGTCGCGAGCCACGCTCCAGCCCAGCCCAGGACCGCGCCTCCGGCCAGCAGGATCGCGGTTTCCCGCAGCGGCAGGCCGGTCAGCTGAAAGCCGCTCCCATAGAGGCTCGTCACGGCCCGGACGGGCGGTTCGAGGGCGAGCAGGGCGGCGGCAACGATGATCGCGGCCGCCAGGGCGCCCAGGAATCCGTACCAGAAGCCGAGGTACAGGAACGGCCGGCGGATGAACCCATCGGTCCCCCCGACCAGCTTCACGACCTCGATCTCGGTGCTGCGGCTGTTGATCTCGAGGCGGATCGTGTTGCCGACCACGATGGTGACGGCCACGGCGAGCAGTACCGTGGCGAGGTCGACCATGCGGCCGACGAGCGCCAGCATGGCCCGCAGGCGGCTGACCCAGGCCGTGTCGAGCTGGACGAGGTCGGTCTCCGGCAGCGCGCGAATCGCGGCCGCGACGGCCTCGACGTCACCGGACACGCCGCTCTTGGGGCGGACGACGAGCGTGTGGGGCAGGGGGTTGCCCTCGAGCGCATCCAGGGCCTCGCCGAAGCCGGACTTCGCCCGGAATTCCTCGAGCGCCTTGCCCTTGTCGATCAGCGTCACGCTCGCAACGTCGGGACGTGCGCCGATCGTGCGTGCCACCCGTGCCGCGGTGTCGGCGGAGACGTCGATCTTCAGGTACACGGCGAAATCGGCCGCGCCCTGCCAGGAATCGCTGAGCGCGCCGGCGTTGTTGACGAGTACGCGCAGCCCCGCGGGCAGTGCCAGCGCGATCGCGATCACCAGCACGGTCAGCAGGCTCGCGAACGGCTGCTTCGCCATGCGCAGCAGCGCGTCGCGCAGATTCTGCCGGTGCAGGGCGAGGTAATGCTGCAACGCAGGCACGGCTCAGGGCCCCCCGTGGCCGCTGTCGCCGGCGAGCTGCCCGGCAACGAGCTTCAGCTGCCGGTGCGGCAGGTGCCCGATCAGCTCGAGGTCGTGCGTCGCGACGAGGACCGTCACGCCGACCTCGTTGAAGCGCGTGAAGAGCTCCATGATCTCGCGTGACAGGTCGGGGTCCAGATTGCCGGTCGGCTCGTCGGCGATCAGCACGTCGGGACGCGGCGCCAGCGCGCGGGCGATGCCCACGCGCTGCTGCTCGCCCGTCGAGAGTGTGATCGGCGCGTGCGATTCGCGCCCGAGCAGGCCCACCTGATCGAGCGCCGCGCGCACGCGCCGCTCGATCTCGCGGCGGCTCGCGCCGGCGATCACGAGCGGCAGCGCGACGTTGTCGAACACGCTGCGGTCGTACAGCAGCTTGTGGTCCTGGAACACGACGCCGAGCCGCTGCCGGAACGGCGGGATGCGGCTGCGCGAGATGCGCGTGGTGTTCTGGTTGTTGATCAGCACGGTGCCTCGCGTCGGGCGCTCGATCAGCGCGATCAGCCGCAGCAGAGTGCTCTTGCCCGCGCCCGACGGGCCGGTCAGGAAGGCGAATTCGCCGCGCTCGAGGTTGAACGACACGCCCGACAGCGCTTCGCGGCCCGTCGGATAGCGCTTGAAAACATTCTCGAACCGGATCATCCGGCCCGTTCCCCCACGAGCGCGCGCACGAACTCCTCGGCCCGGAACTCGTCGAGATCGTCGACACCCTCGCCGACGGCCACGAAGCGGATCGGCACGCCGAGCGCTCGCGCGATCGCGAGCAGGATGCCGCCCTTGGCCGTGCCGTCGAGCTTCGTGAGCACGAGGCCGGTGACCTTCAGGCGCTCGTGGAAACGCAGCGCCTGCGCCAGCGCGTTCTGGCCCTGGCTCGCGTCGAGCACGAGCAGCGTCTCGTGAGGCGCGGTCGCGTCGAAGCGCGCGATCACGCGCCTGACCTTTTCGAGCTCGTCCATGAGACCGGCCGCGGTGTGCAGGCGGCCGGCCGTGTCCGCGAGCACGACGTCGACGTTGCGGGCGCGCGCTGCCACCAGGGCGTCATGGACCACGGCGGCGGGGTCCGCACCCGGCGCCTGCGCGATCACGGGCACGTCGGCGCGGCGGCCCCATTCCTGCAGCTGCTCGACGGCGGCCGCACGGAACGTGTCGGCCGCGGCCAGCATCACGCTCATGCCGGACGACTTCAGCCGGTACGCCAGCTTGCCAACGGTCGTCGTCTTGCCCGTGCCGTTCACGCCGACGGCCAGGATCACGAACGGCTTGTGCGCGGCAGAGATCGCGAGCGGTGCCTCGACCGTGCGCATCAGCGTCGTGGCCGTCTCGCGCAGCAGCTCGCTCGCCGGCGTGCCCGGTTTGCGGCGGTTCGCCTTGCGCATCTCGTCCAGCAGCCACTGTGTGGCGTCGACACCCACATCGCCGGTCAGGAGCCGCGTCTCGAGCTCTTCGACCGTGGTTTCATCGAGCGGACGTGAGCCGAGACCCAACAGATCGTTGGCGAGCCACGCCTTGCCGCGATTCAGACGCGCCTTCAGCTTGGCGAAAAAGCCCGTGCGCTCCTTCTCCTTGGCGTCGACTGCCATCAACAGATATCTCCCTCGGTGTTTTTGTTAGTGTTGCGCACATGGCCAGGCGCAGCAACGCTGGCCGGTCGCAGCCCGGCAGCGTCCGCATCATCGCAGGCGAGTGGCGCGGCCGGCGAATCCCGATCGTGGCAGACACCGCCGTGCGGCCGACGCCCGATCGCGTGCGCGAGACGCTGTTCAACTGGCTGCGCGAGTCGGTGGCGGGCGCACGTTGTCTCGATCTTTTCGCCGGCACCGGCGTGCTGGGGTTCGAAGCCCTGTCGCGCGGTGCCGCCGAAGTCTGGTTCGTGGAACGGGACGCGGCGCTCGCCGCGGCGCTGACCGCGCAGGCGGCCGAATTCGGTGTGCGGCCGCGCGTGCTGCGCCAGGACGTGACCGCGCTGCTGCGCAGCACCGCAACCGCGCGGTTCGACATCGTGTTCCTCGACCCGCCGTATGCACTGCCTGTGGAGCCGTTGCTCGCGCTGCTGCCAGCGTGGCTCGCGCCGGGCGCTCTCACGTACGTGGAGCGGCCGCGCACGCCGGGCTTGCCCGAGATACCGGGCGCCGCATGGTTTCGCCGCAGCCACGCGGGCGCGGTGGAATACGGGCTGCTGCAGTTCGCGGCCACGACGGCCGTATGATCCCGCCGCGGCCGAAGGCTACAATGCGAACCCGACTCGTTTGCTTGGCGTACGTGCAGTGAAGATAGGCGCGCTGTATCCCGGAACCTTCGATCCGATCACCCGCGGTCACGAAGACCTCGTGCGCCGCTGCGTGCGCCTGTTCGACCGCGTGGTGGTCGCGGTCGCGGCCAGCCCGAAAAAGGCGCCGCTGTTTTCTCTCGAGGAGCGCGTCGAGCTCGCGAAGGAGGTGCTCCGCGATCTGCCCGAGGTTTCGGTCACGGGCTATACGGGGCTCACCGTCGACTTCGCGCACGCCAACGGCTTCAAGGCGATCATCCGCGGCCTGCGGGCGGTGTCGGATTTCGAGTACGAGTTCCAGCTCGCGACCATGAACCGCCACCTGACCGACGGTGTCGAGACCGTGTTCCTGACGCCGTCCGAGCACCACACGTTCATCTCGTCGAGCCTCGTGCGCGAGATCGCCGAGTTCGGCGGCGACGTCAGCGCGTTCGTGCACCCGTTCGTGGCAGAGCGCCTCAAGGCCAAGTTCGCGAAGGCGCGATGACGGCGCCGCGCTCGTTGCTCGTCCGTTTTCTCTGCGCCGCAGCCGCGGTCGTCGTCCTCGCTGCGCCGCGCCTCGGTGCCGCGCAGGCGGGCGCACCGGTCCGCGCGACGCAGGAGCTCGTCGTGTCGGCCAACCCGTATGCATCGGATGCGGGGTTGCGCATCCTGCGCGAGGGGGGCGGCGCCGTGGACGCAGCGATCGCGGTGCAGCTCGTGCTGACCCTCGTCGAGCCGCAGTCGTCGGGCATCGGCGGCGGCGCGTTCATGCTCTTCTACGCGGCTCCCGGGAAGGGTGCGCGCGGCGGTGCCGTCACGGCCTACGAGGGTCGCGAGACAGCGCCGGCGGCCGCCACTCCCGACATGTTCCTGAACGCGAACGGGCGGCCCGAGGGGTTCGGCACGGTGGGCGTCGGCGGGCTCGCCGTCGGGGCTCCCGGCGCGCTGCGCATGCTCGAGCTCGCGCATCGCGAGCACGGGCGATTGCCCTGGGCCAAGCTGTTCGAGCCGGCCATCGAGCTCGCCGAGCGCGGCTTCGACGTGTCGCCGCGGCTCTATCAGCTGCTGAATGGCTTCAAGCGCTTCGCGCGCGGCGACGACTTCCGCCGCTACTTCTACGAAGCGAACGGCGATCCGCATCCAGTCGGGTATCACCTCACGAATCCGGACCTCGCGGCCGCCCTGCGGCTGCTGGCGAAGTCCGGCGCCGAGCCGCTGTACACCGGCGAGCTGGCCGCGGCCATCGCCGACAAGGTGCAGCACAACAACGTGCGCGCCGGCCGCCTCACGGCCGCCGATCTCGCGAGCTATCGTGCCCACGCGACGCAGCCGCTGTGCTCGCCCTACCGTGCGTGGCGGGTCTGCGGCCCGCAGTTGCCGTCGTCGGGTGGCGTCACCCTGCAGCAGGTGCTCGGCATGCTCGGCGCGTTCGATCTTGGCAGGCTGCGCGGCGAGCCTGCGCAGGCCATCCATCTGTTCGTGGAAGCCAACCGGCTCGCGTTCGCCGATCGAAATCTCTATCTCGGCGACCCTGAGTTCGTGCCGGTGCCCGTCACGGAGCTGCTGGCTCCGGTTTACCTGCGCGAGCGCGCCGCGCTGATCGATCCGGACCATGCGCTGCCGACCGTCACCGCCGGCATGCCGCGCCCCGGAGTGGCATGGGACTTCGCGCCCGGCGCTGCGGCGGAACGGCCGTCGACGAGCCACTTCTCGATCGTCGACAGGTTCGGCGACGGCGTCGCGATGACCACGAGCGTGCAGGGGGCGTTCGGCAGCCAGCTGATGGTCGGCGGCTTCATCCTGAACAATCAGCTCACGGACTTCCAGTACGCGCCGGAAGTGGGCGGCAAGCCCGTCGCGAACCGCATCGAGGCGGGCAAGCGGCCGCTGTCGAGCATGGCGCCGACCATGCTGCTCGACGCGCAAGGGCGCCTGCGGCTGCTGATCGGCTCGCCGGGCGGCACGCGGATCATCGGCTTCGTCGCCCAGAGCATCGTGGGCTTCGTCGATTGGCACCTAGACGCGCAGGCCGCCGTGGCCGCGCCGCACTACCTGGCCGAGGAAGGGCCCGTCGAGCTCGAGGAGAAGACCGACGTCGTGGCGCAGCGCGCCGCGCTCGAAGCGCTCGGGCACACGGTTGCGCTACGTAATCTGAACAGCGGCCTGCACGCGATCGCGATCGACTATTCGCGCCGCGGCCGCGTGCTGTCCGCGGGTGTGGATCCGCGCCGCGAAGGCGCCGCGCGCGGGGACTAGCGGCAGCGATTTGCGCCTGCAATTGCTGCACCCCCGCCATCCATGGCTATCGCTGGCAGCGCGGGCAGAAGTACGTCGCCCGCTGACCGAGCACGCGGCGCTTGATGGGTGTGCCACACCGCACGCAGGGCTCGCCCTCGCGCTCGTATACGCGTAGCGAGTTGCGGAAGTAGCCCGGCGCGCCGTCGCCGCCGACGTAGTCGCGCAGTGTGGTGCCGCCGACCTGGATGGCATCCCGCAATACGGCCCGGACCGCCTCGACGAGCGGCCCGAATCTGGCGCGTGCGACCTTGCCGGCGCTGCGCGCCGGGTGGATGCCGGCGCGAAACAGTGCCTCGTTCGCGTAGATGTTACCGACGCCGACGACGACGTGGCTGTTCATGAGGTGCGGTTTGATCGCGACGCGCCGGCCTTGGCACTGCTCCCACAGGTAGTCCGCGTCGAACGCGGCGCCGAGGGGCTCCGGGCCCAGGTCCTTCAACAGCGGATGTCGCTCGGGTGCCGTCGTCAGGTGAAAGCTGCCGAAGCGCCGCGGATCGTGATAGCGCAGCACGCCGCCGTCGACGAAGCGCAGGTCGATGTGATCGTGCGCGCCCGGTGCACCGGGCTGCGGCAGGTAGCGCAGGCTGCCCGACATGCCGAGGTGCACCAGCAGCGTGCCGGCGCGCGTGCCGAGCAGCAGATACTTGCCGCGTCGTTCGAGGCTGTCGATGCGCTGGCCAGCGAGCGCGGCCGGCAGCCCCCGCGCCACGGGCCACCGCAGGCGCGGCTCGCGCACCTCGACCTCGGCCACCGAACGCCCCACGACGTACGGAGCGAGGCCGCGGCGCGTGGTCTCGACTTCGGGTAGCTCGGGCATCGGCGGAGCTTATGCCGCGGCTCGTACGCCGTGCCACTGCCGGTTTCGCGAGCTTCCGTGAGCCTTCGCACGTCGGGGGTGGGCTCGGTGGAGTAGCCTTGACCGATCGGCTATATTGCGGCGTTGCGCCATGCGACTTTTTGGGGCGCCGGCGCAGCGACGGACCAGACGGAGCACACGTGAACTTCCTCTACGAACACTATACGGGGCTCGCCGATTTGAGCATCTGGGGCTACGTGATCGTCACGCTGCTGTGGATGCACGCGACGATGATGTGCGTCACGCTCTATTACCATCGCGATCAGGCGCATCGCGCCGTCGATCTGCATCCGGTAGTGCGACACATTTGCCGCTTCTGGCTGTGGTTGAACACCGGCTCGTCGACGCGCGAGTGGGTGGCCGTGCACCGCCGGCATCACGCCCACTGCGAGAAGGAAGGCGATCCGCACAGCCCGAGGCTGTTCGGCCTGAAGAAGGTGCTGCTCGAGGGCGCGGAGCTGTATCGCGCCGCCGCGCACGATCCCGAGACCGTCGAGAAGTACGCCAAGGGCACGCCGAACGACTGGCTCGAGAACAACGTGTACGCGCACCCTGAACGCAGCTACTTGGGTCCCTGGGTGCTGCTCGCCATCGATCTCGTGCTGTTCGGCGTTCCCGGCATCATCATGCTCGCCCTGCAGCTGGCCAACATGCCGGTGACGGCCGCAGGCATCATCAACGGCCTCTGCCACGCGAAGGGCTACCGCAACTTCGAGACGGACGACGCGTCGACGAACCTGTGGCCGATCGGGCTGTTCGTCGCCGGCGAGGAGCTGCACAACAATCACCACGCGTTCCCGACGTCGGCGAAGTTCTCGATGCGCCGGCACGAGGTGGACATGGGTTGGCTGCACCTGAAGGTGCTGGCCATGCTCGGTCTCGCGAAGATCCGCCGCGTGGCGAATCCGCCGGAGCTCGCGGTCGAATCGAGTGCCACGCCCGATCTCGACGAGCTGCGCGCCATCATCGTGAACCGCATGCATGTGTTGCGGCACTTCACGTACAACGTGACGCTGCCGGTGCTGCGCCGCGAGCTCGAGAGCCTCGGCGAGAACGCCAACTCGCTGGTTCGGGCTGCGCGCCGCTACCTGAGCTGGCAGCCCGAGATGCTGGACGAGCCGTCGCGGCAGAAGCTGGCCGAGATCGTGCAGCGGCACCCGCGCCTGCAGACCGTGCTGAAGTTCCGCAGCGAGCTGAAGCAGCTGTGGGAAGGCGCGCACACCAGCAACGAGCGGTTGCTCACGGAGTTCCGCGAGTGGTGCGCGCGTGCGGAGCAGAGCGGCATCCAGGGCATGCAGGAGTTCGTCGCGTACCTGAAGTCCTTCCCTGCGATGCGCGAGCCCGCGCGCTTCCCGTAGCGCGGGTTTCCCAAGGTCCGAAAACGAAGAACCCGCCGAGAGGCGGGTTCTTTCTTTTTCCTGTCCGGCCGCGAGCTACTTGATCTTGGTTTCCTTGAAGATCACGTGCTTGCGGAGCTTCGGATCGTATTTCATGACTTCCATCTTCTCGGGATGGAGGCGACGGTTCTTGGTCGTCGTGTAGTAGGTGCCCGTACCGGCCGACGACATCAGACGAATCTTCTCGCGCATGTGCTAGCTCCCGCCGTCCCTAGATTTCCGTGCCCTTGGCGCGCAGATCTGCGATGACCTGTTCGATGCCGAGCTTGTCGATGATCCGCAAGCCCTGCCGCGACACGCGCAGCCGGACGAAGCGCTTTTCGTTCTCCAGCCAGAAACGCTGCGTGTGCAGATTCGGCAGAAAACGGCGACGCGTCTTGTTGTTGGCGTGGGACACCGTGTTCCCCACCATCGGCCTCTTGCCGGTGACCTGGCAAACCTTGGACATCGCTCGTTCCTCGTCCCGATTCGTCGAAAGGGGCGGGACTATACCGGTTGACCCCCGTGGCCGGCAAGGAGCCCAAGCCCTAGAGCAACCCGCGCTCGGCGAGGGATACGTGCCCGCCCCGGCTCACGACCAGGTGGTCCAGCAGGCGGATCTCCACGAGCGCAAGGGCCTTGGCCAGCTTGATCGTGATGCTGCGGTCGGCCTCGCTCGGCTCCGCCACGCCCGACGGGTGGTTGTGCCCGACGATCACGGCCGAGGCGTTGCACTGCAGGGCGCGCTTGACCACCTCCCGGGGGTACACCGTCGCGCCGTCGATCGTTCCCCGGAACAGCTCCTCGTACCGGATCAGCCGGTGCCGCGTGTCGAGGAACAGGCAGCTGAAGACCTCGTGCGGCAGATCCAGCAGGCGGGCGCTGAGGTACCGGGCGGCGTCCAGCGGTGCGGCCAGCGCCGGCCGCGCGTCCCCCGGCGCAGCCAGGTAGCGGCGGCCGAGCTCGAGGGCGGCGGCGATACGCGCGGCACGCGCAGGCCCGAAGCCCTGGAGGCGGGCAAGCTCGGCCGCTCCGCAGCCAAGGAGCCCCGCGAGGCCGCCCTGCCGCTCGAGCGCGCGTCGGGCCAGATCCGTGGCGCTCAAGCCCCGCACCCCGGTGCCGAGCAGGATCGCGAGCAGCTCTCCGTCCGACAACGACTGCGGTCCGGCCGCCAGCAGCCGTTCCCGCGGTCTTTCCGATGACGGCCAATCGCACAGCGCCACGTGGTCTCTCCCCCCGTTCCGGTGTGACGAAATCGTCGGCCCGGCCGCGCGCGGTCGCACGTCCGATTAGTCGGCGAGGCCATAAGAAAAGCGTGATTCGTCAGTGGCGGCTGCGAAGCCACCGAGAGTAAGCTCCGCCCCGTGACAGCCACCGCGTCCAACGACAGAGGCAGGCCGCCGCGCGTTCTTCTCGGTGTAACGGGCGGCATTGCGGCTTACAAGAGCCCGGAGCTCGTGCGCCGCCTCATCGAGCGCGGCTGCGAGGTCCAGGTCGTGATGACGCGCGGGGCGCGCGAGTTCGTGGGCCCGCTGACGTTCCAGGCCGTGTCCGGCCGACGTGTGCGCGACGACCTGTGGGACCCGGCCGCGGAGGCCGCCATGGGGCACATCGAGCTGGCCCGTTGGGCCGACGTCGTCGTCGTGGCGCCTGCCACGGCCAATTTCATGGGCACCCTCGCGGCCGGCCTCGGAGGCGACCTCCTGTCCACCCTGTGCCTCGCGACGACCGCGCCCATCCTGCTCGCGCCCGCCATGAATCAGGCCATGTGGGCCAACGCCGCCGTGCAGGCCAATCGCGCGGTGCTCGAGGCCCGTGGCGTGCGCTTCCTGGGTCCGGCCGCAGGGGATCAGGCGTGCGGCGAAACCGGACCCGGCAGGATGCTCGAGCCCACCGAGATCGTCGCGGCGTTGCTCGATCTGCCGGGCAGACCGCGGCCGCAGTTGCTGAGCGGGCTCAAAGTGGTGGTCACGGCCGGTCCGACGCGCGAGCCGATCGATCCCGTGCGCTACATCACGAATCGCAGCTCCGGAAAGATGGGATTCGCGGTCGCCGCCGCGGCGCGCGAAGCGGGCGCGAACGTCGTGCTCGTGGCAGGCCCCGTCGCTCTGCCGACGCCGGCGAACGTCACGCGTATCGACGTTGAGACGGCCGAGCAGATGTATCAGCGCGTGCACGAGCAGATCGCCGGTGCCGACATCTTCGTCGCCTGCGCGGCCGTGGCGGACTACCGCCCGCAGGCAGCCGCCGCGCAGAAGATAAAACGCAGCGCCGCGGAGATGGACCTGGCGCTCGTGCGCTCGCCCGATACGCTCGCGAGCGTCGCTGCGCTGAAGGAGCCGCCGTTCACGGTCGGTTTCGCGGCCGAGACGCACGACGTGGCCGCGCACGCGCGCGAGAAGCTTCAGAAGAAGCGGATCGACATGATCGCCGCGAACAAGGTCGGGCCCGATTGCGGCTTCGATCGCGAGACGAACGCGCTCACGGTGTACTGGCCCGGCGGCGGCGAAGTCTCTCTCGGCGACGGCAGCAAGCCCGTGCTCGCGCGCCGCCTCGTGGAGCTGGTCGCCGAGCGTTACCGTGCCGCGCGCCCAGTCGCGGAATCCTCATCGCGCGCCTCGTAGGCCGCCAAAGGCTGTCGTTTGACTCACTCCGCGCGTCGCGTCGAGCTCAAGATCCTGAATCCGCGCATCGGCGCCGAGCTGCCGTTGCCGAAGCGTGCGACGAACGGCTCCGCGGGCCTCGACTTGCGCGCCTGCCTCGACGCGCCGCTCGAGCTCGAGCCTGGCGCGACGAAGCTGATCCCCACCGGTATCGCCATCCATCTGGCCGATCCCGGCCTCGCGGCCGTGATCATTCCGCGCTCGGGACTCGGTCACAAGCACGGCATCGTGCTCGGCAACCTCGTGGGCCTGATCGACTCGGACTACCAGGGCGAGCTCATGATCTCGTGCTGGAATCGCGGCACGCAGACGTTCCGGATCGAGCCCGGCGAGCGCGTGGCGCAGCTCGTCGTGGTGCCGGTCGTGCAGGTCGAGTTCGACGTCGTCGCGGAGTTCGCGGCGAGCGAGCGCGGCAGCGGCGGGTTCGGCCACACTGGCCGGGCCTAGGCTAGCCGCCCTTCAGCTCGCGGAAACGGGCGATGTCCTCGTCGAACGAGGTGCGCAGGGCCATCTGATCGGCGCGCGTCTTCGAGAGCATCTTCTCGTAGTTGGCGATCGAGGAGGTCGTTCGCGACAGGTCCAGTGCCAGATTCGGCGGGATCTGCGGCGCATCCGGGTTCGCGTTGTACGGTTTGAACGGCGACGCCTCTTCCTGGAGCATCACGAGCCGCTTGCGCAGGTTGGTCAGATACAGCTCGGTGACCTTGATCTGGGACTCCAGCAGCTCGAGTCGGCGATCGCGCAGGTCCTCGATGTCGGCCACGGTGATGTAGGTCTGCAGCAGCATCTTGTCGTGCCGATCGATCTCGGCTTGCGCCGCCGCCTGGGCCTCGGCCTCCGCCTTCTTGCGCGCGATCTCGGCGCGTTCCTCCTCGGTGACCTCGCCTTCCTCGAAACCCACACGCACGCCTTGCCGATTCAGCAGGTTACGGTCGCGATTGGCGTACTCGGGAGGAATGCTGTCGCCGTAGTGGACGACGCCCTTGTCGTCGACCCAGGTGTAGACGCGACGATTGTCCTTGCCTTGCGAAGCGCGCGTTTGCGGCGCGCGTTGCTGTGCGTCACTGGCCTCGGGCGCCGCGAGCGCCGCCAGGGCGAGTACAGCGATGGCAATCCGCGTGACCAAAATTATGTAAACCTGCTGAGGCCGTCAGACGCTTACATATACCAAAATTCGGTCGGTCAAAAGCCGGTGGCGCGTGATTTCTGCAAACCACCTCTCACTCGGCTGCCGCGCGTGTCAGGCCTCGAGCGGTATGCCGTAGCGATTCCGATAGGCGCGCACGGCGGGCAAATGCTCCGCGTAGTCCTTGTCCTCCTCGAGGTGATCGATGAGGTCCGTCAGCGTGACGATGCTGCGGATCGGCACGCCGAGCTCGTTCTGCAACTGCTGCACGGCCGAGATCTTCGATTTCGGCGCGACCTCTTCGCGGTCCAGCGCCACGAGGACACCGGCCGGCGTGGCACCCGCGGCGCGCACGATCTCGAGCACCTCGCGCACCGCCGTGCCGGCGGTGACGACGTCGTCGAGTATCAGCACGCGGCCTGCGAGCGGGGCGCCGATGATGGTGCCGCCCTCGCCATGGTCCTTCGCTTCCTTGCGGTTGAACGCGAACGGATAGTCCTCGTCGTAGTGATCGGCCAGCGCTGCGGCCGACAGCACGACCAGCGGGATGCCCTTGTAGGCCGGTCCGAACAGCATGTCGAATTCGAGATCGAGCGCCGCGATCGCGGACGCGTAGCAGCGGCCGAGCTTCGCCACCGCATAGCCGCTGTTGAAGAGTCCCGCGTTGAAGAAGTACGGGCTCACGCGTCCGGACTTCAGCGTGAACTGGCCGAAACGCAGCACGCCGAGCTCGAGCGCGAGCTCCAGGAACTGCGTCTTGTAGGCCTTGAGCGGGATCGGCGTTCTGCGCATTTCGCTATCATATCGCGTCCGTTTCCGACCGGCCGTTTTTCTTGCGAATCGTCACCTTCAACGCGAACGGGTTGCGCAGTGCGACCCGCAAGGGTTTCTTCCGCTGGTTCGGCCGGCAGCGCGCCGACGTGCTGTGCGTGCAGGAGCTCAAGGCCGCCGAGGAGCAGCTGGCGGATCGGGAGTTCCACGCAAGGGGTTTCCACCGCGTGCTGCATCCCGCGCAGCGGCCGGGCTATAGCGGTGTGGCGATCTACGCCCGCGCGCAGCCGCGCGCGGTGGTGCGGGAGATCGGCGCCGCGGAGTTCGACGCGGAAGGCCGCTACCTCGAGGCGCGCTTCGGCAACGTCGTCGTCGTCAGCGCGTACTTCCCGTCAGGCTCGTCGAGCCCGGCGCGCCAGGAAGCGAAGTTCCGTTTCCTGGCGGCGTTCGACCGGCGTCTCGAGAAGCTCGATGCCGAAGACTTGCCGTTCGTGTTCTGCGGCGACTTCAACATGGCGCACCGGAACATCGACCTCAAGAACTGGCGCGCGAACCAGGATTACCCCGGCTTCACACCGCCCGAGCGTGCGTGGCTCGACTCGCTGTTTACGGGCCGCGGCTATGTCGATGCGTTTCGCGCGGTGAACCAGCAGCCCGACCAGTACACGTGGTGGTCGAATCGTGGCCGCGCGTTCGAGAACAACACGGGCTGGCGCATCGACTATCAGGTCGTGAGCCCGGCCATGGCAGGCACCGTGCGGCGCGCCGCGATCTACAGGACGCAGCGGTTCTCGGACCACGCGCCGCTGACGATCGATTACGACTGGGAGCTCTGAACCGGCACCGTCCGCGGGACGGGCTCGGCGTCCGCGCCGGATCGCCCGGACCACGGCGCCACCTTGACGAGCATCAGCAGGCCGGGCACCCCGACCGCGGTGCAGATCAGGAAGAAGTTGAAATAGCCGACGGCCTCGATGATATAGCCCGTGATCGAGCCCGCGAAGGTCCGGGGCACGACCATCAGGCTCGTCAGCAGCGCGAGCTGTGTGGCCGTGAAGCGCTTGTCCGTCTGCTGGGCGATGAACGCCAGCAACGCCACCGTGCCCAGGCCCACGCCGAAATACTCCCACGCCGCAGCCGCGCCGAGCATGTACGGGTTCGGGCCCACGGCCGCGAGCGCTGCGAAGCCCAGGCTCGTCGTGAGCTGCACGCCGCCGAACACCCACAGCGCCCGGTTGATCGGCAGCTTCAGCATGATCAGTCCGCCGATCAGGCTCGAGACGACGGTCGCGCCGAGGATCGAGAACTTGGCGATCGTGCCGATCTGCGTGCGCGAGAAGCCGACGTCGAGGAAGAACGGCGTCTGCAACGCCACGGCCATGCTGTCGCCAAGCTTGTAGAGGAACAGGAACGCGATCGTGGCCAGCGCGGACTTCACACCGTTGCGCAGGAAGAACTCACGGAACGGGTCCACGACGGCGGCGCGCAGCGAGCGCGGCGCGTTGCGATCGTCCGAGGTCTCGGGCGCCGCCAGCATCGTGAGGATGCCCACGACCATGAACGCGGCCACGACCCAGTAGACCGCGGCCCACGGCATGTGGTCCGACAGGATGAACGCGAGCGACCCCGGCACGAGCGACGACAGCCGGTACGCCTGCACGAAGAAGGAGTTGCCGGCGCCGAGCTCGTTGTCCGCGAGCAGCTCGCGGCGATAGGCATCGAGCACGATGTCCTGCGTCGCTCCCGCGAGCGCGGTCGCGAACATCAGCGTCACGACTGCGGGGCCGCTCATCGGGTCGATGGCGCCGAATGCCGCGATCGTCGCCAGCAGCGCGAGCTGGCTCAAAACCGCCCAGCCGCGGCGCCGGCCGAGGAACGGCAGGCGGAAGCGGTCGATCAGCGGCGACCAGAGGAACTTCCACGTGTAGGGCAGCGTCGCGAGCGAGAGCAGGCCGATCGTCGAGAGATCGACTCCCTCGCTGCGCAGCCAGCCCGGCACCAGCTGGATCAGCACGTACAGAGGCAGGCCCGAAGAGAAGCCCTGCAGCACGCAGAGAAAGAGTCGGCGGCTCAGCAGGAACGCGTACCACGGCGGCTGCGGCCGGGCGGCTTCAGGCGGTGCCATCGGCGGCCGCGTGCGCGGCAGCGGCAAGTCTTCGGTAGTAGAGATCGACCACGTCGTGACCTAAGCGCCGGCCGCGACGCTCGAACTTCGTGGGTGGCCGGAACGCGAGCGGATTGTCGCACAGATCCGCGGCCGCGACCGGCGCGAACCGTGCGTCGTGAGCGAGCAGCCCGAGCGCGTGCTCGGCGTAGTTGGCCCAGTCGGTGGCGAAGTGGAACAGACCGTCGCGGCGAAGCACCCGGGCGATCTCCGTGAGGAACACAGGCTGCAAGAGCCGGCGCTTGTGATGGCGCTTCTTCGGCCAGGGGTCGGGGAAGAAGAGATTCAACGCGGCGAAGCTCGCATCCGGCAGCAGCTGCGGCAGCGCCTCGGCCGCGTCGCGTGCGATGACGCGCACGTTCGTGACGCCGGCTTTCTCCGCCAGTAACAACAGGTGCCCGATGCCGGGCTCGTGCACTTCCACGCCGAGGTAGTCGACCGCGGGGTAGTTCGCGGCCGTGGTGACCAGCGCCTCGCCGTCGCCGAAGCCGATGTCGAGCACGCGCGGCGCCTCGCGGCCGAACAGCGCCTGAAGGTCGAGTGGGCCCAGGGGCGCTTCCACGCCGAACCGAGGCCAAAGATCCGTCAGCGCGCGGCGCTGCGCCTGCGTGGCGCGACCGGGGCGGCGCACGAAGCTGCGCACCCTGCGCATATGCGTCTCGGGCATGCGGGGTTTGTCCATGGACTTCCGTGCTGGGCGAAGCGACCGGACTGCAGGCTATACCTTCTGCCGCCCGCCGCCTATTGACGTACCATATATGTACAAATAATGTACAGATATGGCAAGAGACGGCGACCGCCAACAGATCCTCGGTTTCCTGGGCACCGTCCTCGAACCCGTGATTCGCCTGATGCTGCGGATGGGAATCACGTGGAAAGAGTTCGCCGATCTCGCAAAAACCAAGTTCGTCGAGGTCGCCACAGCCGATTTCTCAGTTCGCGGGCGCCCCACGAACGCGTCGCGGGTCGCGATCCTGACCGGCCTCGATCGACGGGAGGTCAGCAGGCTGCGGTCGGCGGTCACTGCCGCGGAGCCCGTCGGCTATCACAGCAAGCCTTCGCAGATCCTCTTCGCGTGGCATCACGAGAAGGACTTTCTCGATGCTGCGGGCGAGCCGGCGGTTCTACCCGTGGAAGGCGACGGCGCGAGCTTCGCCGAGCTCATGCGGCGGCACGCGCCGGCGCTGCCGCACGTCGCGATGATCAAGGAGCTCAGGAACGCGGAAGCGGTCGAGCAGCTCCCCGACGGCCGGCTCCGCGCCCTGACCCGCGTCTACGTGCCGCGTGGACTGCCGAAGGAGCGGCTCCGGCTGTGGGCGAGTGTGCTGTCCGACGTGGCCAACACGATCGAGCACAACTTTGCGCGCTCGCCCGAAATGCCGAGCCGCTTCGAACGGCGCGCAGTGAGCCTCAAGGTCGATCGACGAGCGTTGCCCGAGTTTCGCAAGTTGCTCGAGGCCGAGGGTCAGGCACTTCTCGAACGGATCGACGACTGGCTGTCCGCCCACGAAGTCTCGGAAGACAGCGCGGACGCCATGCGGCTCGGCGTCGGCGTCTATCACATCGAAGACCGAAACCCGCGGCGCACGCGAACGTAAAGGGCCGCAACGAGAAATCGCCCGGAGCATCAAGATGAAAGCCCGCACCTTCTCCGTCGTGACACTTGCCACGCTCGTGCTCGCCCTCAGCGGTTGCGGCGGCGGCGGATCCCAGACCGCCGGCATCGAAGGCTCGGGGGTCAACGGCTCCGGGACCAAAGCTCCCGCCATCACGAGCTCCGGTGCCGTCACGGCCCTGGGGAGCATCTTCGTGAACGGCATCGAATACGACGTCAGCAAGGCCGTCATCACGCTGAACGGTGCGCCCGCGACCGAAACCGATCTCGAAGTCGGCAGCGTCGTGATCGTCGAAGGCGACGTCGACGCGACGGGCACCAAGGGGACTGCGCGTCGCGTGACCGCCGGCATCGCGCTCGCGGGCCCGATCGAGCGCGTGGACACGGCGGCCGACACCCTGACCGTGCTGGGACAAACCGTGGAGCTGGATCCCACTGTGATCATCGAGAAACGAATCGACGGGCTGCCCCTCGGTGGCCTGACCGCGGGCGATGATGTGGAGATCACGGGCTTCGCGGATTCGACCGGCGCCTGGACCGCGCTCAGGATCGCGCCGCGCCGCAGCACCACGCCACTTCAAGTCACCGGCCGTGCGGCCAACGTCGACTCGACGAATCGCCGTTTCAGCGTCGCCGGTCAGGTCATCGACTATGCGTCGGCAACGTTCGTTGGCGGCACCGCGCAGGCGCTCGATGGCGCCCCGGTTCGCGTCACGGCGAACGGTCGCGACGCCAACGGTGTGCTGCTCGCGCGCGAGGTCGTGTTCCGCGACCTCAGGCTGCCGGGCAGCGTCGGCGATCTGGCTGCGGTACAGGGTTGGGTCACGCGCTTCGCCTCGGACTCCGATTTCGACGTCGACGGCCACCCCGTGGTGACTACCGCAGCCACGGTCGTCGCCGGTCAGGAGGCTACCCTCGCCAAAGTGCGCCTCGACTCGTTCGTCAGTGTGCGGGGCACGCTGATTCAGGGGGGTGTCGTTCAGGCCACGGAAGTACGCACGAATACGCTGATCAGTCTCGGCAGCGTCGTCTGGAGTATCGACGACCAGTGGGTCCGTGGTGATCTGACCGACTTCTACAGCTACCAATGTCACATCGAGGCCGACACCGTGTTCACAGTCGACGGTCTGCGGGCCACGCGCGAGAATATCGTTGCAGGGGACGTCGCCACGATCTACGAGCACCACCCGAACGACGGAACTCCGTCCCGATGCCAGATCGTCGCGGTCGAGCACGCGATCAGGGGTCCCCTCGAGTCAAAGCCCACGGACTCGGCCTCGATGATCGTCATGGGCCAGCGCGTCTGGCTCGACACGTCGCGCTCGACGAACGGATTCTTTCCTGCCGTCCAAGGCTTCGACACGCTCGACACGCTGAACGTTGGCGACATCGTCGAGGTTGGCGGGCATCTGACGGCGGCCGGGGACATCGTCGGCAAGTCGCTCCACGCCGCCGGCACGAGCAGTGGTTATCGTGTGATCGGCTTCGTGCACGCGCTCGATGGCGCGCTGAAGAGGTTCAAGCTCGGTGGCCTTACCGTCGACTACGCCGGTGCGGCCGTCGCCGGGTTTCCCGGCGGATCGCCGGCCGAGGGCCAGCGCGTGCTGGTGACGTCGGAGTTCGCACCGAACGTCGGCGTGCTGCGTGCTACGGCCATCAGATACGACGCGAATGTGCCGCACGGTGCCACTTCCAATGTGCTGAAGTTGAACGGCCTCGTCACGCGATACGCGTCGCCTGACGATTTCGATGTGGATGGCCGCAGCACCATTCCGCTGCGAGGGCCGCCCTTCGAGGAGCCCGCCTCCACGTGGGCGCGGCGCTGCGATATGAGCAAGGTCCATCCAGACATGCGCTTCGAGCGCCTGGTCACGGTGGGTAACGACGTCGGCCGCCCGCCGATCTACTTCCGGCCAATCTGCCTGCCGGGAACGCAGATCGACGAGCGAGCGGCGATTGGCTCGACGGACTTCTACCCTTGGGCCGCGA
Source organism: Gammaproteobacteria bacterium (assembly GCA_035548835.1). Taxonomy (GTDB): domain Bacteria; phylum Pseudomonadota; class Gammaproteobacteria; order Steroidobacterales; family Rariloculaceae; genus FEN-1219. The sequence continues at coordinate 51,180 of DASZSB010000145.1, forward strand.
TCATGGTCACGGGTCCGGTCGAGTCGATCGATCTCGCCACGCGCTCGGTGCGCGTCGCCGGTGTTGGCCTGATGTTGCACCCCGGCTCGCTGCTGGCGCGATTCGAGGCGCCGCCGGCCACTTCCACGGCCAACGTAACCTCCGCACCCGTGTCCCTCGAGGACCTTGTGGTCGGCGAGCGCGTGAGTGCCAGGGTCGACGGGCTTCCGAAGGCCACCGGCATCCGGCCCGTTGCCACACTGTGGCTCGGCAGCGCGGTGCCGATGCCGGAGGAGCAAGTCCGCCTCGAAGCGGATCTGGAAAGCGCAACTGAGCCCGAGCTCGTGCGGTCGTCCGGCCTTCGAGTGCGCGTGCCCGATACGGCCGTGTTCGAAGGCGAGGGCTGCTACTCGACGTTTACGTACGACGCGACGGAGTTCTGGAACAAGGTCGTGCCCTCGATCAGCCGAGTGGTCCTGTCGGGGTCCATGATCGGCGGCGAGTTCGCTCCCGCTCGAGTCAGCTTCTTCGACCCGACGGACGGCACGACCTGCTCCTATTAGCAGTGGCTGTCGGCGGCGGCCGGCAGTAGAATCCTGTGCCACGGCGGGTGTAGTTCAATGGTAGAACCTCAGCTTCCCAAGCTGATGGCGTGGGTTCGATTCCCATCACCCGCTCCACCTTCCCCACGTCGCCGGCGCC
>DASZSB010000146.1:0-16671 GCA_035548835.1 Gammaproteobacteria bacterium
CCGATGGCGACGTGATTCCCGGGGACCAGTACGTGCTCTACAGCGAGGGCAGGTTCAACGACACGCCGGTGCTGATCGGCACGAACTCCGACGAAGGGGCGCTGTTCTCTCGCCCCGGCATCACGGCCGCCGAGTTCGAGCGGCAGACGCGCGCGAGCTTCGGTGCGCATGCCGACGAGATCCTGGCCGCCTATCCGCACGCCACGGACGCCGAGGCCGCGACGGCCGCGCGCAACGTGGCGCGCGATTCGACGTTCGCCTGGGGCACGTGGGCGTGGGCGCGGCTGCAGTCCTCCAAAGGCAAGGGTGCCGCGTACGTCTACTACTTCGACCACCGTACGCCGGCATCGCCGAACGGCGCGAACCACGCCGCCGAGCTCCCGTACGTGTTCCGCACGCTCGGTGCGCAACGCGGCGCCGGGGCGCCGCGCGCGGAGGACACGGCGATGTCGGAGCTCATGAGCAGCTACTGGGTCAACTTCGCCAGGACCGGCGATCCGAACGGCGCGGGCCTGCCGCCGTGGCCGAAGTTCACCGCAGAGGACGCGCTCGCGATGGTGTTCGACACGAAGCCCGGCGCGCGGCCTTTGCCGAACCTGCCGCAGCTCAGGGCCATGGACGGCTACTTCGCGTGGGCGCGCGCGCAGCGCCGCTGATGCCGGCGGCCGAGCCCGCGCGCACGGCGAGCGTGAGAGGGCTGCGCGTGCGTGGTGTCCGTGATCGGTTTCGTGGGACGATGGCGCCGCGCCTGGCGGCGCGCGGTGGAATGTCAGGGGGAGCAAATGCAGCGCAGCACGGATCGCATTCTGACGACTCACGTCGGCAGCCTGATTCGCCCGGAGAGACTGCTGGCGTACTCGAGTGCGATGGCGTCCGGCGTGGTCGTCGACACGGCGGCCTATGAGCAGGCGCTGCGCGAGGAAGTGGCCCACGTGGTCCGCGACCAGGCGGCGCACGGCGTCGACGTGGTCAGCGACGGCGAGTTCGGCAAGGCGTCGTGGACGGGGTACTCGCTGCGACGTCTCACGGGCTTCGAGTTTCGCGACGACCCGGATTTCCTGAAGTTCCTCGGTCGCGAACGCTTGCGATTCAGCAAGTACTACGAGGAGAGCATCGGCGGCCGCCTGCGCAGCGCGAGCCGGAACTTCCTCATGAAGCAGTGGATGTGCGTGGGCCCGATCGCCTACACGGACGAGGGGCGCGCGCAGATGCGGCGCGACGTGCAGAACCTGGCCGCCGCGACCCGCGCCCGGCAGGTGAACGAGGCCTTCCTGCCCGTGGTGGCGCCGTGCAGCATCGCGGTGAGCTACGCGAACGAGTACTACAAGTCGGAGGAAGAGTTCCTGTTCGCGCTCGCGGAAGCGCAGAACGAGGAGTACCGGATCATCGTGGATTCCGGGCTGCTGCTGCAGGTGGACGATGCCATCCTCACGAACCTGCACGATGCCGTCGTCGACAGCGGCCGTGATTACCGCAAGTGGGTGGAGATGAACGTCGCCGCGCTGAATCACGCGCTGCGCGGCATTCCCGAGGACCGTGTGCGCTATCACCTGTGCTGGGGCAGCTGGACGGGCCCGCACACGAGCGACGTGCCGTTGGCGGAGATCGTCGACCTGTTGCTGAAGATCTGTGCGCAGGGCTACTCCATCGAGGCCGCGAATCCGCGCCACGAGCACGAGTGGACGGTGTGGGAAGGGAAGCGGCTGCCGGAAGGCAAGATCCTGATGCCGGGCTGCATCAGCCACGCGATCACGCACGTCGAGCACCCGGAGCTCGTCGCGCAGCGCATCGTCCGCTTCGCGGGCCTCGTGGGCCGCGAGAACGTGATTGCCAGCAGTGATTGCGGCTTTGCCCAGGGCGCCGGGCTCGAACGGCAGCCCGTCGACGTGGTCTGGGCCAAATTCGACGCGCTCGCCGAAGGCGCGGCGCTCGCGACCCGACGGCTCTGGAAACGCTAATGGAGAAACGGCACATGTCTCGGATTCGCTCGATGGCGCTGCAGCGCCGGCAATGGGTGGCCCTGGTCGGCGCGCTGGCCATCGGCACGTCGCTGCAGGCGCAGCAGTCGCCGCAACCCGCGCCCGCGGGCGACATCGTCGGCGTCGGCAACTTCGGCCACATCGTGCAGGACCTCGACAAGTCGCTCGGCTTCTATCGCGACGTGCTCGGGCTGCCGGTCACCGTCAGCGTGCCTTTCGGCCCGAACGACGCGGTCGCGAAGTTCGGCCACACCGAGGGTGGCCAGTCGCGCGTCGCGGTCGTGAAGATTCCGGGCATCCCGATGGGCATCGAGCTCATCGAGTACAAGGACATCGAGCGCAAGGCGCAGAGCCCCCGCTTCCAGGACCCGGGTGCCGCCAACATGTCGATGCGCGTGCACGGCCTCGAGGCGCAGTTCCCGAAGATCGCGGGCTACCCCGGCGTGAAGATCCTGTCGAAGGGTGGCAAGCCCGCCACGCTGACGACGCCGAACGGCACGCTGCACGCGGTGTTCCTGCAGGACCCGGACGGCTTCGTCGTGGAGATGCTGGACGTCGCGAATCCGCCGGCCGGCTCTCCCGCCGGCTTCGTGATCGGCGGCGGCAGCTTCGAGCCTGCCGTGCGTAACAGCGAGCAGAGCGTGAAGTTCTACAACGAGCTGCTCGGCTTCGACTTCAAGCTCGGCGCCGCCTTCAACGACAGCCAGGACATGGCGGCCACGGCCGGCGTGCCCGGTGCAAGCTTCCGCCAGAGCACGGCGCGCATTCCGGGCACCGCGATGCCGATGACGCTCATCGAGTTCAAGAACGCCGAGCGCAAGGAGCTGTCGGGCCGCACGCAGGACCCTGGCACCACGGTCGTGCAGCTGATCGTGAAGGACGTGGCCGCGCTCGCGGCCAAGCTCAAGGCCGCCGGGGTGCCGTTCGTGACGACGGGAGGCGAGCCCGTGCAGGTGTCGCCGGCGCTCAAGGTCGTGATCGTGAAGGACCCGAACAATCTGCTGCTCGAGCTCGTCGAGCGCGGGCAACGTTGAGAGGTGATGCAGATGAGCAAGAAGATCCCCGCCGCAATCGCTACAGGCGCCATGGTCGCCGCCGGCTCCCTGGCGCTGGCCGCCGACGACACTGCGCCCGTCAAGCTCGATCCGGAAAAGCGGGCGGGCCTGAACCTCACGGCGATTCCGCCCGATGCCTACAAGGACATCCTCGTGGCCGGCGAGCTCAACATGCGCGTCGCCACGCTGTTCGAGGGCAAGGAGCTGCACGTGTCGATCTTCGAATCGACGCCCGCCAAGACGAACCACCGCACCCGGCCGAACCACCAGGACGAGTTCGTGTACGTGCTGAGCGGCAAGCTGATCCTGACCGAGCCGGGCGGCAAGGTGCACGAGTATTTGCCCGGCGATTCGCTCGTGCTGCCCGTCGGCTACACCGGCACCTGGGAAATGCAGGGCAACTACCGCGAGATCGCGGTCGTCGCGCAAAAAAACCCGCAGAAGAAGTAGCCCCGGGCCGTCGCCCCTCGCCGCGGCCGCGTATCGGCCGCCGCCGGCGTTCCCGCACGCCGGCGCTCGCGTTGTCGATCCTGGCAGGTCCCGTTTGGGCCGAGGCGCGCGGCGAGTTCGAGCGCGCGGCCGCGATGACCCGCAACGCGCGCGAGCGCGAGCTGCTCACACGCCGCGCGCTCGCCTGCGCGGAGCCGGCCGGCCGTTAGGCGGAAAGCTCCCTGCGTAACGATCCGCCGCCCCGTTGCGCGAGCAGCCGCGCGCACTGCGCGGGGTCGGCCGGCTCGTGCAGAAAGTAGCCCTGGCCACGGTCGCAGCCGAGACGAAGCAGTTGCTGTACGTGCCGCGGCGAGTCCACGCCCTCGGCCAGCACGTCGAGACGCAGGTTCTTGCCGATGCCGACGATGGCGGACACGATCGCCGCGTCGCGCTCGTCGTCGATCATGTCGCGCACGAAGCTGCGGTCGATCTTCAGCCCGTCGATGGCCAGGTTCTTCAGATGATTCAGGCTCGAGAAGCCGATGCCGAAGTCGTCGATCAGCACCTTGACCCCGTGCTCGCGCAGGCGCTGCAGCGTGGCCGCGCCCTGGCCGGTGTCCTTCATGATGGCCGACTCGGTGATCTCGACCTGCAGCAGGCCCGGTGAGATCTGATGATCGCGCGCCGTTGCGAGCAGGGACTCCACGAGCTGGCCGCGCTCGAACTGGATCGGCGAGACGTTGACGGCGACCGGCAGCAGCGGCAGTCCCGCCTGCTGCCAATCGCGCAGCTGCGCGCAGACCATGCGCAGCACTTCCGTTCCTATCGGCTCGATGAGGCCGCAGTGCTCGGCAATCGGGATGAAGACCGGCGGTGGCACGAGCCCGCGTTCGGGGTGCCGCCAGCGCAGCAGCGCTTCGAGTCCGGTCAGCTGCCCCGTGGCGAGATTCACGAGCGGCTGATACTCGACATGGAGCTGCTTCATGGCCACGGCCCGGGCCAGCTCCTGCTCGAGGAAGATGCGCTCGCGCAGGGCAATGCTCATCTCGTCGGCGAAGAACCGGTGCGTGCCGCGCCCGGCGGCCTTGGCCTGATACAGCGCAATGTCGGCATTCTTCAGCAGCTGCCCGGTGTCGCCACCGTGATCCGGATACACGGCGATGCCCATGCTGGCGCTGGACTTCAGGACCTCGCCTTCGTGCAGCAACGGCAGCTGGAGGCTCGCCGCCAGGCGCTGTGCCAGAGCCGCGATGTGCTCGGCGTGCTGCGCGTGGGTCGTCGCCACGATGAACTCGTCCCCGCCCATGCGAGCCACCAGGTCCGAGGAGCGCACGCAGTCGCGCAGCCGGCGTGCGGCGCTCTGCAGCAGCGCGTCGCCGCAGCGGTGACCGTGCAGGTCGTTGATGTCCTTGAAGTGATCGAGATCGATGTAGATGACGGCGACCCGGCGGTTCTCGGCCGTGCCTTGCGCCAGCAGGCCCGGCATGCGGGCCTGCAGCGACAACCGGTTCGGCAGGCCCGTCAACGTGTCGTGGTGTGCCAGGTCCCGGTAGCGGGCCTCGCGCACCTCGAGCTCGCGCTCCCGCTCGGTGCTGTCGAGGTGCCGGTGGATCGCGTCCAGTGAGTTGCGGTGCATGCGGTTCGTCCACAGCGCCATGAACAGCGTGTAGAGCAGCGCCGAGAAGCCCATCGCCTGGTGGGTCTGGCTGTGGTCGCCGAACAGCAGGTGCAGCGCAAGCAGCGCGAAGATCGCGAACTGGAACGTCAGCGCGGCGACGAGCTCCTGGGCCATGGCCGTCGCGCCGCCGGCCGTGACACCCGCGAGCACGAACGCCACGAACTGCGGCGTGCTGACGTCGTCGGCGGGATACGGAATCAAGGCCAGCAGGCCCCAGATCAGGCCCGCGCCGGCGCAGCCCACCTGGATGGCCGGCGCGAGCCGCAGCGCGGCCGCGGCGTCCGCCTGCAGGGCGTGGAATCGGCGCAGCACGGCGAGCCGCCACAGATTCCAGCCGAAGTGGGCAACGAGCCAGCCGAGTAGCAGCCACGGGTGATCCGTGTGCCACAGCACGACGACGGACGTCAGCGCGAGCAGGGTGCCGAAGGAGATCGATTGCGGCAGCGTCTGCCGAAGGAGTCGGAATTGCTCCAGTCGTACCTGTCGGTCGACCGATTCTTCTTGTTTCATCGACCCGATCCTATACGACCGCCGCGCGAGCGCCAAAGCAGCGGCCTTTAGGCGGCGCGACGGACCGCGGCGGACGAAATCCGCCGCGGGGCGAGGGCGGGCTACCGGCCCGCCGGTGCGGGAATGATCACGATGCGGTTGCCGCGGAACGAGCCGACCCAGAGCGTGTTGCCGACTTCGGCCACGGCCGTGCCGGCGTTGAAGTCGGTCGTATCCTGCTGTGCCACGATGTCGCGCACCGCGAGCGTCTGCGGATCGATCTTGACGGCCTTCCAGCCCTTTTCCGTCTGGCCCGTGCCCCACAGCGAGCCGTCACGGGCCCAGTGGATATTGTCGATCCGGAACCCGAGCGGGATCTCGTCACGCTTCGGCGGGCTCGCGCCGCGCGTCAGGCGGAAGAACGACTGGCTGCCCCACGCGGCCACGTACAGGGTCTTGCCGTCCGCCGAGAGCTCCACGCCGTTGGCGCCGGCGGTCTCGCTGCCGGGGATCTTCTGCCAGCCGCTCGCGGTGTGCCATTCCCACAGCTCGCCGTTGTGGGCACCGCCCATCATCTTCTGCGTGGCCTCGGGCGTGCCGCCGCGCGGCAGGAAGTTCGTCGTGATGAAGCCGCCGTCCGGCAGACCGCGTACCGAGTTGAGGCCGATCGGGTCGGGCGCGACCACGCAGCCGATCCAGGTGCCCGTCGGCGTTCCCGAGCCGACGTCGACCTCGAAGACCTCGATGGCTTCGCGTGCGCCATGTCCGACGGCGAACACCCGGTACTTCGGGCCGTTGCCGGGCTCGACGTACACGCCGTGGGTCTGGAACTTGCCCGTCGGCGGCCCGGGGCAGTCGGGGTAGGTCTTCCTGTCCGGGCGATCCCGGCCGTTAGGGCCAGGGTAAGCCTTGAACGATACCCGGTCGCGGGTGCGCACGAGCAGGACTCCGCCGTCGCCGGCGGCTGCATACGACGAGGCGAGGACCCAGTCGGGGTTCAGGGTCATCAGGTCTTCGGGCGCCTCCTGGTTGCAGACCACGCTCGGGCCCGGCGTGCACGCGGGCGGCGGTGGCGCCGGCGGCGGCTGGGCGTGCAGCGGCACGGCGGCGAGAAGGACGAAGGCGGCGGCGGACGGCGTTGCGACTCTCACTGGCGTTCCCCCCGAAGGCGAGCTTTCGTCGTGACGGACGTGCAGTCACCGTAGGGCCCGCCGGGCGGCCCGTCAACTGTGCCGGACAGCCCTTCGGGGCAGGCGGTAAGCTAGCCGCATCGCGAGGAGCGCGATACACGTCCAAACGGGGGAAACACATGCACGCTCGGATCCGTCTGTCGATGAATCTCTGGTTCGCTGCCGCGGTGATCGCGACCGGCGCGTTCGCCGTTCCGCGTGCGCACGCGGCCGACCTCGATGCGCTCGCGAAGCGCGTGCAGGTGCTCGAGGACCGCGAGGAGATCCGCGCTTTGATCCTGGCCTACGGAGAGGCGCACGATCACCGTGACTACCGGATGTTCGCGAGCCTGTTCGCCACGAACGGCGAGTGGATCGGCGGGCTCGGCACGGCCAGGGGACCGGACGCCATCTTCGCGCTGATGGACAAGAGCATCGGCCACCATCCGCTGCCCGAGGGGTCGGGCACGTTCCACGTGCTGACGAACGACCAGATCAGGATCGACGGCGACCGCGCGTCGTCGGTCACGAAGTGGCTCTACATCACGGCAGGGGACGACAAGTCGCCGAAGCTGACCTATCTTGGCCACTACGACGACCAGTTCATCCGCGAGAACGGGCACTGGAAGTTCCTGCGCCGACAGTCGGTCTCGGACATCTCGCCGCTGCGCAAGTGAGGCGGGTCCCCGCGGCCGCGCCGAGTCTCCCGGACGTGATCGCGGTCAGTGAGTCGTGTCCGGCGCCGGGGCGGCGAAGAACCGATCCCGCACCGCGCTCTGGAACGCGGGGTCGCGGCGCAGCTTGCGCGCGGCCGTTCGCAGCGGATCGACCGAGCGCGGCGGATCGAGGCGTGCGATCGCGCGCCGGTAGTCGGTCTGGCGCGCGGTCGCGACGCGGGTCTTGGGCCCCGTCTTCGACTCGATCAGGTCGTAGAGCACGGCGAGCGCGGCCAGCCGTTCCGCGTCGTTCGTGTAGGCCTGAATGATCGCGTCCGCAGTCGGAAACGCGTCTGCCCGCAACATGCCGGACACCGTGGTCTTCGCGGGCTGGGCGAGCGTGGCGTGGACCAGGGTCAGCCCCAGCCACAGTGAAACGAACGCGGTCGCGCGGTGTCGCATACTTCCTCCCCGATCCGGCCGGATTGCCACGTCCTCAAGCGCGTTGCCCGGCCGTGAAGGGATTCTCCTGCCGGCCCTGGCTCTCTGACAACGTTTCAGACGCGCAACCGTGCACAAGTCCGCACGCGCGGACGGTCGTCTTCGGGTCCGGTGACCGAACGACGTACGGCCGGCGTCGCGGCGGGCGGATTCAGCTGCGACAATTGGTCGCGCGAGCACGCGCCGCCCGCTCCGTAGAATCGCCACTCGTCGCGGCTACGGAACACAGGAATCATGACGAGACAATGGAGCGTGTGCCAGATCCCGTTGCTGACGCTGGCGCTGATCTCCGGCGCGATCCAGGCGGCCGACGGCCCGAGCGGCGAGGGTTCGCCCCAGGCGTCGAGCGCGGCCGGCCCGAGCGGCGATGCGGAGAGCCGGGATCGGTCGCTCGGCACGATCACGGTGCTTGGCCGCCGGCCGACGTCGCTGCCCACGCAGATTCCGACGACGATCGAAGGAATCACGGGCGCCGACATCGACGTTCAGATCAACGCCCGCGACAGCGAGGACGCGCTGAAGTACCTCCCGAGCCTGAACGTCCGCAAGCGCTATGTCGGCGATTACGACCACGCAGTGCTCCAGTCGCGCGCGTCTGGCACCAACAACAGCGCGCGGTCGCTGGTGTACGTCGACGGCATCCTGATCTCGAACCTGCTCGGCAACGGCGCCACGTTCACGCCGCGGTGGGGCCTCGTGACGCCGGAGGAGATCGAGCGCGTGGACGTGCTGTACGGGCCGTTCTCGGCCGCTTACCCCGGCAACTCGGTCGGCGCCGTGGTCGACTACGTGACCCGCATGCCGAGCGAGCTCACGGTGCGCGCGAGCGTGTCCGGCTTCGGCGAGGATTTTCACATCTACCGCTCCGAGGGCGATTTCTCGGGGCATCAGGCCAGCGCATCGGTCGGCGATCGGCACGGGAAGTTTTCGTGGTGGCTGAACTGGAACCAGCTCGACAGCGATGGGCACCCGATCGTGTTTCCGAACAAGCTCGTGAGCTCGGGAACGCCGGGGATTGCGGGCACGCCGGTCACGGGCGCGCTCGACTCCTTGAGCCCGCGTGATCAGCCGTGGATCGTGCTCGGCGCCACGAATTACACGCACACGATCCAGGATCACGAGAAGCTCAAGATCGCCTACGATTTTGCAGGCTCGCTGCGTCTCTCCTACACACTCGGCATCTGGAACAACGAGGCCGAGCGCAGCTCGGAAACGTACCTGCGTGATGTCGCGGGCAATCCCGTGTGGAGCGGGCTCGTCAACTACGGCGGCCGCAGCTACACGGTCACGGCGGCCGATTTCGCGCCGACGACCGGCGACCTGCGGCACGTGATGCAGGGGCTGTCGCTGAAGAGCAGCCGCAGCGGCGCCTGGAACTACGAGGTCGCCGTCAGCAGATACGACTACGATCGCGACCTCGTGCGCTCGCCCACGGTCGTGATGCCGGTCGCCCTGACGGGCGGCGCGGGCCGCATCACGGATCAGAACGGCACGGGCTGGGAGTCGTTCGCGCTGAAGACCACGTGGCGGCCGGGCGAGGGCGAGCGGCACGTGTTCGATTTCGGCCTGCAGCGCGATGACTATGCGCTGCGCACGCTGGTGTCGAACACGGGCGACTGGCTGCACGGCGCGCCGACGACGCGCTTCTCCGCGTTTCGCGGCGACTCCGCGCTGACCAGCGTGTACGCGCAGGACACCTGGGCCTTCGCCCCCGGCTGGCGCAGCACGCTCGGGCTGCGTGTGGAGCGCTGGCGTGCGCACGACGGCGCGCTGTCCGACGCGACGAGCACGCTCACGTTCGGCGAGCGCGAGGGCACCTGGCTGTCGCCGAAGGCCGCGATTGCGCGCCAGTTGTCGCCGCAGTGGACGCTGAAGGCATCGCTCGGCCGTGCGATCCGCCTGCCGACGGTGTCCGAGCTGTATCAGGGCACGATCGCCACGAATGCGATCGTGAACAACGACCCGAACCTGAAGCCCGAGCGGTCGTGGACCAGCGAGCTGTCCGCCGAGCGCGCGCTCAAGGTCGGCTCGCTGCGCATGACGATGTTCCTCGAGCGCACGCAGGACGCGCTGTACTCGCAGACCAACGTGACCGTGTCGCCGAGCGTGACGAACATCCAGAACGTCGACCGCATCGTGACCAAGGGCCTCGAGATGGCCTTCGCCTCGGCGCCTATGCTCGGCGGCAGGCTGCGGTTCGATACGAGCGCCACGTACGCGCACTCTCTGATCGAGGCCAACGCGAAGTTCCCGGACAGCATCGGCAAGTGGCAGCCGCGCGTGCCGCAGTGGCGCTGGACCGGGATCGCCACCTATCGTGTTGGCGAGCAGTGGTCCGTGTCGCTCGGTGGCCGCTACAGCGGCAAGCAGTTCAATACGCTCGACAACAGCGACCCGAACGGCTACGCCTACACGGGCACGAGCCCGTATCTCGTGTTCGACGCCCGGGCACGTTTCGAGAACCAGCGGTTCAACGCGTCGATCGGCATCGACAACCTCGGCGACGAGGAGTACTGGGCATTCCACCCGTACACGCGGCGGATGCTGATGGCGGATCTCGGCGTGCGGTTCTGAGGTCGTTTCAGAACCGGAACGTGTAGCTCATCTTGGCCGTGGCCTGAGCCGACAGCGAGCGGAAGCTGCCGTCGCGGTCGATGTCCTCGAGGTTGTGGTTGATCACGAAGAACAGCTCGCGGCCCGCCTGCGGGATCCACTGCAGGCGCAGGTTGATGCCCGCGATCTCGCTGACGTTGTCGTACTGCAGCAGATTGACCCACGACAGCGTGGGCGAGAACGCCACGTCGAAGCCGAGGCGCACGAGCTTGGTCTCGAACGAGGCCTGCGGCAGCTCGATCGCGTTCTGCTCGTAGCTCACGAGCGCGCGATAGCGGGCCGACGGCCGGATCGTGAGCTCGACGAACCGGTCGTGGCGCGAGCCGCCGAAGAAGCGGCCTTCCGGGTACTCGACGAAACGCGCGTTGACCGAGACCTTGCGATGCGTGCCGGTGCCGAGCTGGATGCCGCGCGTGTCGGAGTCGTACACGCCCGGCGGCACGATCACACCGGGGTAGATCTGGAACGGCTCGACGACGACCTCCGTGAAGTCGCTGAACGCGAGCGTCAGGGAGTCGCCATGCCGGTTCGTCAGCGACACGGGCCGCAGGAAGTACGCCTCCGTCTGCAGCCCGCCGGCGAGATACTGGACCCGCTGGTAGTCGAAGTTCACGAGCCACGACTCGATGCGCTTCCAGCTCGGGCGCAGCATGTAGCCGACGTTCGCGTAACCGTCGCTGATGCCGCGGCGGTCGATGAAGCCTAGCGCCGGGTTGAAGTTCTTCTCGTAGGCGCGGTACTGCACCGTGCCGCGCCAGCCCTGGCTCGACGGCAGACGGAAGCTCATGCCGTACGCCGCGTCGTCGCCGACGAGCCCGGCCGTGTCGCTCTGCTGGTACCAGAGGTCGGTCTCGAGCGCGCGGCCGCCCGGCAGGTGCGTGTTGCGGTACAGGAAGTCGACGCCTTCGACCGCGTTGTCCGCGCGGCTCGTCGGGTTGCCGTGCGTCGCGATCACTCCGACGCTCGATTCGTCGAGCACGCCCATCTTCGCGCGCACGACCGACAGCGTCTCGGCGTTCATGGCGCCGTAGGCGTCCTGGCGGATCGACAGCGCGCCGAGCTCGAAGCGGCCCACGCGGCCGCTGATCTTGCCGCCGTAGTCGAGCCCGACGACCTCGCCCGTGGGGCCGAGGCCGATGCGCCGCGAGAAGAACGGCCGGCCGTTCTGTGCCAGCGTGGTGAGGCCGGGAATCGACGACTGGCGCTGCCCGCCGATGCCGCCGAACTCGAAGATGTCGGCCTCGCGCAGGAAGAAGTCGCGCTTCTCGGGGAAGAATAGCCCGAAGCGCGTGAGGTTGACCTGGCGGTCGTCGACCTCGGTCGCCGAGAAGTCCGTGTTGATGGTCAGCGCCGCATTGAGCTGCGGCGTGAGCTTGTAGCCGATGTCGAGCGAAGGCTCGACCGTCGAGTCGCGGGCGCCGTTCGCATAGACCTTCGTGCCGGTCGCGCTCAAGGAAGGCACGACGTCGAGGCCGAGACCCTGCTTCAGGCCGGCAAAGCCCACGGCGAGACCCGAGACCGACGGGTTGTAGGCGCGGTTGCGCGACACCCAGGCGATCGTCTCGTTCTTGCGCACCACCGTGCGCGAGAAGTTCAGGCCCCACGTATCGGTGCTCGGATCGAACGAGATCGACTTGTACGGAATCCTGATCTCGGCGGTCCAGCCGCCTTCGAAGCGCCCGGCCGCGGCGTCGAAGATCGAGTCCCAGTCGCCGTAGAACTCGGTCACGTTGCGGTACAGGCCGTCGCTGCGCACGCCGTTCGGGTTCACGCCGAAGTAGTAGCCGCTGCGGCGGTTGTTGAACGGATCGATCGTCACGTAGATGCGGTCGTCCTGGCCGATCGCGTCGTTCTGCCGCATGTTCTTCGCCGTGATGAGCTCGGGCTCGGTGTCGTACAGCCGGCAGCCGACGTACAGCGCATCGTCGTCGTAGAGGATCAGGCACTCTGTGCGCTCGTACGGCTGTGCGTACTCGACGGGGCTCACCTGATGCATGTCGTCGACGACGGCGGCCATGCTCCACACGGCGTCACCGAGGTCGCCGTCGATCGTCGGCGGAGTGGCCGTGCGCACGACGTGCACGGTCTTCTGGCCGGGATCGACGAGCGGTCCGTTGCCCTGCGCGGCGGCGAGCGTCGTCGCGAGCCAGAACGCGGCTCCGGTAATTGCGGGTCTCGTTCTCATCGTGGTCATCGGAGGCGTTGCGAGCCGACAGACGCCGCCGGCGCCACGCGCGGCAGCGAAGCGGCCCGGCGGAATTCGGAACCGGCTACTTCGCGGGCGCGGCGCTCTTGTGCGCCGCGGCGTCCCGCTCGGCCTTGCGCTCGCCGGCCAGGATGTTCGCCATGCCGTAGTTGCCTTCCGTGCAGGCATATTCGAACAGCAGGCCGTCCATCTTCGTCAGCGGGTACACGCCGCTCCACGGCACGGCCCACGTGTCGGGGTCCGCGACCGTGAACGAGTACTCGAGCGACTTCTCGTCGATGCGCTTGATGCGCTCCGTCACGCGCAGCTTCTCGGTCGAGTTGCGCCATGCGGTCTCGGGATTGAAGCCGGCCGTCTCGACGACGAGCGTGTCGCCCTCCCAGTGGCCGATCGACGTGCCGTTCCACTGCGGCAGGTTGTCTTTCGGGCGTGCGCGGCCGTCGGTGGGAATGATGCGCGGATCGCCCATCTCGCCCTGGATGATCACGTAGCCGGGGCTCTGGAAGATCTGCAGGTTGCTGTTGTAGCCGCGCGGCAGGATCGGCGGCAGCGTACTCGGCCACACGATGCAGCGCTCGGTCAGCGAGCGGTTCTCCGGCCCGTCGAACTCGTGGCCCTTGCGTGCCGCCGCGGCGGCGTCGCGGCGTGCGACGGCGGCAGGGGTCAGGGGCGGGATGCGGCCGTTCTTCGGGGACACGACGATCGACGTGCGCATGTTCAACGACGTCGTGCCCTCGTTCTCGGAGAGCTTGAACGTGCCCATGCTGTAGTGCACGTCGGCCTGCGTGCCGGGCGCCGTCTCGACATCCTCGTTGACGTCGTTGATGCGCTTCTCCGCGTACTTTTTCCATTCCTCCTGCGAGGAGTAGAACTCCCGGTCGCCGAGCTCGGCCGGGCGCTCGAGCGGCGCCGTCGTGAACTCCGCGTATACGCCCGTGATGTCCGGATCGCCCCAGGCGGTCTTCGGCACGGGCATTGGCTTCGTTTGCGCGTCGGCGTGCGGCGCAGCCAGCGCCGCGATGGCGGCCGCCGCGGCCGCGGCGATCAGCGTCGGTCGAACGTTCATGGCTTTGCTCCTCCGGTGCCGTGCGTCCCCGGCTTGCGCAGGTGCCCGTAGATCTTCTCTTCGGCGAACGGCTCGCACTTGAACTCGAGCAGCCGGTAGTCGTCGTCGACGACCCGGTACAGCGGCATGCGGATGGTCCACGGCCGAGAGAACACCGTCGGGTCCTCGATCGTGGCCTCGTAGCGCAGGTGGTTCGGGCTGATCGGTGTGTAACGCTCCGTGACCTTCGCGTTGTCGCTGAAGTAGTTGCCGGCGCGGTCGAGCCACGTCTGGCCGTTCAAGCCCGTGACCTCGACGACGAACGTGTCGCCTTCCCAGTGTGCGTTCGACCAGCCCATCCATGCGTTCAACGGCGCCTCGTCCTTGCCGTCGACGTAGATGCGGCGGAAGCCGGTCGCATACTGGTAGACGATGATGACGTCGCGCCTGTTCTGGAAGATCTGGAAGGGGTAGGGCATGTACGTCGAGCGCGGCACGCCGCCGAGGTAGCACTTGCCCTCGGGATCCTCCGCCACGCGATTCGCGAAGCGCCGGTCGCGCTCGGCACGCGCCGCGGGCAGATACGGAATAGTGCCGCCCTCGACGACGCCGAGCCCCGGCGGCACTGCGAACTGCGCGCCGAGCTCGAGCACGGCGGGGTAGCCCGAGGTGTGCGGTTCCAGGTTCCAGTGTGCGGTGTTCAGCGCCTGCCAGACGCCCGAGAGGTCCGGGTGCCCGTCGGCCGCCTTCGGGAACTGCGTGAGCGGGCCCGCGAAGACCGGCAGCGTGGCGAGCAGGGCCGCCGTCGCGGCAACGAGGCGGTTCATTGCGCGGGCGCGTCGGGGCGCGAGCCTTCGAAGAACAGCGCGCGGCCGTCGGCGAACTGGATGTCGCGGCCCACGGCCTTGTTCGAGCCGTCGCGCGTGCCGTAGCCTCGGATCACGAGCTCCGAGCCGATCGGGATCGAGTTCTTGTTGATGCCCTTGCGGACCAGCGCGTTCGGGCTGCCGCCTTCGACCATCCACTCGACCTTGTTGCCCTTGTCGTCCACGACGTCGATGTGGATCCACGAGTGCGGATTGATGAGCTCCACTTTCGTGACCTTGCCCTTCAGCGTGACGGGCCGGTTCACGTCGAACTCGGTCGCGAAGGCGTGGTGAGCATAGGCCGAAACCGCTGCCGAGAGGCCGGCGAGCGCAAGGCAGATCTGGACGAGACGACGCATGACTATTCCCCCGGGGCGGGTTTCACCGCCGCCTTGGGATGATGCCCGAATTCGGGGGGGCGCGCCTAGCGCGGCGGGCTGCTATCGGTGCGGCTGCTAGGGCGCCGAGGGGCCGAGGTTCGCGCCCGCGGCGCGCAGGCGGGCCTGCAATGCGCGCACGTCGATCGCGCGTGGCGGCACCTGCGTCGCGAGTGCCAGATCGGCCGCCGTGCCGGCCGCCTGGCCCATGATGAAGCAGGGCCCGGACACGCGCGCAGAAGACTGGCCGTCGTGCGACATCGAGGCGCAGCGCCCCGCGACCAGCAGGTTGTCGACCTTCTGCGGCACGATGATGCGGTACGGGATCTCGTTGAAGCCGCGCGTGCCGGGCGGTGTGAACACGAACTTCACGTCGCCCTTGATGTGCGCCTCCACCGGCCAGCCCTGGATGCCGATCGTGTCTTCGAAGTCGCGGCAGCCCAGGATGTCCTGGTCGGTCAGCGTGTACTCGCCGCGAATGCGCCGCGTTTCGCGGATGCCGATCTGTGGCGCGATCTCCACGATGTAGGCGTGCTCGAAGCCCGGCGTGTGCTCCTTGATGAACCGGAACACGTCCCAGCACTGGCGCCGGCCCTCGACCTCTCCATAGGAAAGCTCGCGTGCGTCGATGCCGCTGACGGCGGTGCCGCTCGGGTTCTTGATCTGCGTGAGGTTCGCGCGCCACTCGATCGGGTTGCGCTGCGGCCGCACGATCGGCTTCTTGCGCGGAAAGCGGCGGCCCTGCTTCTCGGCCGCGTCCATGAGCCCGGGGATGATCTCCCAGGCCCGGCCGGCCTTCTCCGGGTTCACGCCGTTGATGCGGAACATCGTCGAGGGGTAGAGCATGTTGCCGGCGCCGTCGCCCACCTCGTACGGCACGCCGGACCACGCCGCAAGGTCGCCGTCGCCGGAGCCGTCGACGAACACCTGGCCGCGGATCGCGAACCGGCCGGACTTCGTCTCGACGAGCAGCGCGTCGATGCGCCGCTCGTCGGCCATGACGACGCCGGTGCCGACCGCGTGGAACAGCACCTCGACGCGCGCCGCGGCCATGAGCTCGTCGGCCGCGATCTTGAACGCCGAGATGTCGTACGACAGCGCGGTGATCTGGTTCTGGATCGTGAGGTGCGGCGTGTTCAGCCCGCCCATGGCGGCGAGGCGCGCCAGGATGTCGTCGGCGATGCCGTGCACGACCTGCTCGTGCTTGCCATGCACGACGGCGTGCAGGCCGCAGAAGGTGCTGAGTCCCGCGGCCGTGCCGGCGCCGCCGAAGAAGCCGTAGCGCTCGACGATCAGCGTCTTGCGGCCGGCGCGGCCAGCCGCGAGCGCGGCCGCGATGCCCGCCGGGCCGCCACCGAGCACCACGACCTCGTATTCGCCCCAGACCGGTGTCCGGCGGCTCGGTTCCGAAATGGCTTCGACCTGCATGACGCTCCCCGCCCTGCGCTGCGCGTCAAGTGTGCCGAAGCGCTACGTCGCGGTTCAACGTGCGCGCAGTGCCGCGTCGCGCGCGATCTGCTGAGCCGAGAGCGCGTCGCTGCGCGCCTGGCTCGCCTCGTTGCGTGCCTGAGTCGCATCGCGCGCCGCGTTGTCGGCCTGGCGCTCGAC
>DASZSB010000147.1:0-40684 GCA_035548835.1 Gammaproteobacteria bacterium
TCCACCTCGATCTCGCGGATACGGCCGGCGAAGCTGTTCGCGAGCGCCGGCACGTACGCGCTGCGGTCGCCGCACGCGAGCACGGCGTCGACGATGTCGCGGCGGTACGCACGCAGCATGCAGCCGTAGTCGCCGACGTTCACGCGGGTGATGCGCAGCATGAGCTGGTTCATGAGCCTCGATGCGACGCGGCGGAACAGCGTGTCCTTGCGGCGGCGGCGCAGGCCGCTGACCACGTCGCAGCCTTCCTCGATGGCGGCCAGCAGCTTCGGAATCTCCTCCGGCGGATTCTGCAGGTCGGCGTCGAGCGTCACGACCACGTCACCCCGCGCTTCCGCGAGCCCCGCCAGCACCGCGGCGTGCTGCCCGTAGTTGCGGTTCAGAAGCACGCCGACGACCTCGGGCTCCCGCTCGGCCGTGGCCGCGATGATCTTCGCGGAATCGTCGCGGCTGCCATCGTTCACGAGCACGAGCTCGAACGCGTACGGCAGCGCCCTGCCCACCGCGAGCGACCGGCGCACGAGCTCCGGCAGGTTGTCCTGCTCGTTGTAAACGGGGACGACGAACGAGACGAGGCGCGGCGTCACGGGCGAACCTCCCGGAGCACTGCACGGATCGTATCGACGACGCGGTCCACGTCGCCCGGCGTCATGTCGGGGAACAGCGGCAGCGAGCACACACGCTCCGAGTTCCACTCGGTGTTCGGCAGCGGCGTGCGCGGCACGTGGTGCGTGCGGTAGTACGCGTGCGTGTGCGCCGCGCGGAAGTGCAGCCCCGTGCCGATGCCGTGCGCCTTCAGGCGCGCCATGAAGTCGTCGCGCGTGAGCCCGGCCGTCGCCGGGTCCACGCGCACGATATAGAGATGCCACGAATGCCGCTGCGGGTACGCCGGCAAGCCGAGCGGCAGCACGCCCTTCACGTCCGCGAGCATTTCCGCATAACGCGCGGCCAGCACGGCGCGCTTGCGGTTCATCTCGTCGAGCCGCTGGAGCTGGCTCAAGCCCAGCACCGCGTTCATGTCCGGCAGGTTGTACTTGAAGCCGGGCTCGATGACCTCGGCCTGCGGCGCGCGGCCCTGCGCGTCGCGCTGGAACGCGTCCGCGCCGAGCCCGTGGAATCGCAGCCGGCGGATCCGCGCCGCGAGATCCGCATCGTCGGTGGTCAGCAGGCCGCCTTCGCCCGTCGTGAGGTTCTTGATCGGGTGGAACGAATAGATGGCCGTGCCGCCTGCGCCGCTCGGCCTGCCGCGGTACTCGGTGCCGGCCGCGTGCGCGGCATCCTCGACCAGCGGAATGCCCCTGGCGGCCGCGAGCTCGCGCAGCGGGTCGAGATCGAGCGAGGCGCCGGCGTAGTGGACCGGCACGATCAGCTTCGTGCGCGGCGTGATGGCGGCGGCGACGCGATCGGCCGTGGTCATCAGCGTGTCGCGGTCGACGTCGACGAACACCGGCGTGGCGCCCGACAGCGCAATCAGGTTCACGGTCGACACCCAGGTCATCGAGGGCGTCACGACCTCGTCGCCGGGCCCTACGCCGAGCGCGTGCAGCAGCAGGTGCATCGCGGCCGTGGCGGAGGTCACCGCGACGGCCTGCCCGGTGCCGACGGCCGCCGCGAACTGCCGCTCGAGCTCGGCGGACTGGGCACCCGTCGTGATCCAGCCCGACTGGAGCACCTTCGTGACCGCGGCAATGTCTTCGGCCGTGATCGAGGGACGCGAGAAAGGCAGGAACGGCAGCGCGGCCGCACGCTCGGTGGCAGGTGATGACATGACCTGTGTGGCTCGCTCGGGTCTGCGGAACTGGCTCGAAAGCCCTGTCAGTGCTCGATTTTCAGCTCGCCAGTGTGGGCGAAACTCCCATATGTCGCAATAGAATGCGCCAAATCGGCGCCTCGTGGCGGCACTCAGCGTCCGTGCGCGAACGCCCAGTAGCGGCCCGCGAGCCACGTGAGCCCCGCCACGCCGCACAGCACCAGAAACAGCGCGACGCGGTAGTCGAGCGTGGTCCACGCGAGCAGCGCCGCGTAAGCGCTCTCGTTCAGCACGAAACCGGCGACCGCGACGACCGCGAACCGCGCGAGCGCGGGCGCGACGGGTCGCCCTTCGGCCGGAAAGGACCAGCGGCCGTGACCGACGAAGCTGATCGAGAACGCGCTCAGGAACCCGAGCAGGTTCGCCGCGAGCGGCGGCAACCCGAGCGGCACGATGATCGCCACGACCGCGAAGTGCACCAGAAACGCGGCGCCGCCCACGACGCCGAAAGCCAGGAGATGGCGGACTCCGAGCGGCCGCGTGCCGCCCGGCTCGGTGGCGCTCACGGCGGTGCTGCTCCCCGCGCAGCGTAGTCCGGCGCGAACAGCCGCATCGAGTCCGCTGCGCCTATCGGCCGCAGCCGTTGCACGAGCGGCGCCGGCAAGGACTCCTGCCGGCCCTCCGGCACGACGAGCGTGAAGTCATGCCGGGCCGCGAGCTCCCGCTCGAGCGGCTGCTCCGACTCGATCTCGCGCACGCGCCCCCGTCCGTAGTAGTCCGCGGAGAAGAACCGCGTCTGCCAGTAGTAGACGGGCGCGTCGGCACGGCTCGCGAGCGTGTCGACCGCGCGCACGACCGAGCGCTGCGAATGACTCTCCATGTAGGGGCCGGCCGCCCAGGCGGCCACCCCGACGACCGCCATGGCGGCCGCCGCGACGGCCGCGAGCCACGGCAGGCTGCGCTCCTCCACGTTCGCGAGCGCGGCCAGCACCAGCGCCGCGGGGGGCAGTGCCGGCAGCGCGTACGGAAAGATGATGTTGCCGGCCGCCGTGAACAGCAGCAGCGGCACGAGTGCCGCGATCAGCCAGAACGCCAGGAGCTCGCGCTGCTCGCGCCAGCGAGCGCGCACCGTCGCGCGCGCGCGGATCAGCCACGGAATCGCGAGCAACCCCCAGGGCAGCGAGCCCAGCAGGAAGAACAGCCAGATGCCGCCATGCGGCACGTCGTGCGCGCGGCCGTAGAGATCGCCGGTCCAGCCCGGCACGAGGAAGCGCTGAATGTGCTCGCCAATGATGAAGTAGTTCAGGAAGCCGGGATTGCGCAGCTCCGCCGCGACGTACCACGGCGCCGCGATCGCGAGCGCCAGCAGTCCGCCCTTGAGCCACGCGAACCGCTGCCACACCCGGCCCACGCGCCGGAACAGCAGCGCGAAGATCGCCACCGGCCCGAGCGCCAGCACGACCGCCAGCGGCCCCTTGATCAGCAGGCCGAGACCGAGCGCGACGTAGAGCACGACCTCGGCACCCGCGCCGCCGCCGCGGTAGCGCTCCCAGAAGGCGCCGAGCGCCACGACGACCGCGATCGTCAGCAGCATATCGGTCATGACGGCGGCGGCCGCCACGAAGAACAGCAGCGACGTGACCATCGCGAGCAGCGCGGTCACGGCCGCGGCGTGCCCGAGCCAGCGGCGCACGTACGCGTAGCACAGCGCGCCGAAAGCGACGGTCGCGAGCAGGATCAGGATGCGCGGGCCGAGCTCACCCGCGCCGAAGAGCTCGATGCCGGCCGCCGAGAACCAGAATGCGAGCGGCGGCTTGGCGAGATACGGCACGCCGTAATCGTGCAGCGGCACGAGCCAGTCGCCGCTCTCGACCATCTTGCGCGCCATCTCGCCGTAGCGCGCCTCGGTCGTATCCATGAGCGGCACGGCCGCGGCCAGCCACAGGCGCAGCAGCGCCGCGGCGCCGAGCGCGAACCATGCGAGGCGGGAACGCAGCACGCGACTTCAGACCGCCGCGCTGCGACCGGAACGGACCACGGCCACGGCCGACGCCGGCTGCGCGCCGCGCGCCGTGCCGGGCTGCGTCGCGGCCGGCGACTCCGCGTCGACGACGTCGCGGATCAGGTAGTTCGGCCGCTGCTTGGTCTCGATGAACACGTTGCGGATGTACTGGCCGAGCACGCCGAGGAACAGCAGCTGCACGCCGGACAGCAGCATGACCGCGACGGTCAGCGTGGCCCAGCCCGGCACGTCGACGCCGTACACCAGCGTGCGCACGGCAATCCACAGACCGTACGGCACGGCCGCGAGCGCGATCAGCGCGCCGGCCACGCTCGTCATGCGCAGCGGGAAATCGGAGAACGAGGTGAGCCCGTCCCAGCCGAGCCGCGCGAGCCGGGCCTTGTTGAACGTGGTCGTGCCGGAATGGCGCTCGGCCGCCGTGAACGGCACCGCCGCCGTGCGGAAGCCGAGCCACGCGTACAGGCCCTTCGTGAAGCGCACGCGCTCGCGGATCTGGCACAGCGCCTGCACCGCGGCGCGATCGAGCAGCCGGAAGTCGACCGCGTTCGCGGGGATATCCACGTCGGCGCCGCGATTCACGCTGGCGTAGAACGCGGCCGTCGCGAGCCGCTTCAGCCACCCTTCGCCCTGGCGGCTCTGCTTGACGGCGTACACCACCTCGGCGCCCTGCTCCCAGCGCGCGAGGAACTCCGGGATCAGCTCGACCGGATGCTGCAGGTCCGCGTCCATGAGGATCGTGGCGGCGCCGCGCGCGAGATCGAGCCCCGCGAGCAGCGCGTTCTCCTTGCCGAAGTTGCGCGTGAGGCGCACGACGCGCACGGGGTAACGCCCGACGTAGCTCGCCGCGATCTCCGCCGTGCGATCCCGGCTGCCGTCGTCGACGATGATCAGCTCGAAGCGATACGGCAGGGAGCCGAGCCGCTCGAACACCGTCTCGATGGCGCGGGCAATGTTGCCCTCCTCGTTGAAGGCGGGCATCACGATGTCGACGGTTTGCGCAGGCGCTGCTTCCACGCGTCAGGCTCCTTGGCCGCGGCTTGGACCGGTTTCGCCGCCAAACTAGAATATCGGTTTGTCCGGAGCAGAGATACGGTGAGCGATCCCGAACGGCCATCGACCGGCGGCGATCCCGAGAGCTCGAGCGCTGCGCTGCGCACCTCGCGGCTGCTGCGCCGCTACTGGCAGCCGCGCCATTGGGCGGCATGGCTGTTCATCCTGTGGCTGAAAGTCACGGCACTGCTGCCATGGCGCGCGGCCGTGGCGCTGCACTTTACGCTCGGCCGCGCGCTCTGGTATCTGCTGCCGCGCAGCCGGCGCGTGATGCTGCGCAACCTCGCGCTCTGCTTTCCGCAGCTCGGCCCGGCCGAGGTCGAGGCGCTCGCGCGCAGACACTTCCGCAATCTCGGCGCGTCGATCGGCGAGGTGGCGCTCGCCTGGTTCGGCACCCTGCCCTGGTCGAGGCCGCCGGTGCGCGTCGAGGGACTCGAGCACCTGAATGCCGCGCTCGCGCACGGCCGCGGCGTGATCCTCTACACCGGCCACTTCACGCCGGTCGAGATCGCCACTCAGTACATCAAACCGCTGATACCGCGCTTCGCGTTCATGTTCACGCCGCGCAACAGCCCGGTGCTCGACGCGATGCAGACGCGCGGGCGGCTGCGGACCGGGCACGTGCCGCTGCCGAGCACAGCGATCCGCGGCCTCGTGCGCGAGCTCAAGCACAACGCCGTGGTCTGGTACGCGCCCGACCTCGCATACGTCAGCAACAGCGCCGAGCTCGTGCCGTTTTTCGGCGAGCCCGCGATGACCAATACCGGTGCCTCGCGGCTCGCGCGCCTGACCGGCGCGACGGTGATTCCGCTGTACTTCCGCCGCCTGGAGCGCGGCGCGGGCTATCTGCTGCGCTTCGCGCCGCCGCTGCCGGACTTCCCGAGCGACGACGTGCGCGAGGACACGCGGCGGCTGACCACCGTGCTCGAGGCCTTCATCCGCGAATGTCCCGAGCAGTACTTCTGGACCCAGCGCAAGTTCAAGAACCGCGGCCCGGGTCTGCCGGACGTGTACGCGCGCCGCTGACGCGCGTCAGAGCCCCGCCTTGCCGCGGATGTGCTCGACGTCCTGGTTGTTCTCGTTGCAGATGTACTCCATGAGCTCCCAGCCGGGCCGCAGCGTGGCCGTGAACTTGATGGTGAACGGCTTCGCGTACGCGCCCGGATCGTAGATCGTCGTGACGTTTTCCAGTTTGCCCATGCTCGTGCGCGTGTAGCGCTCGACCGTGCGCAGCTGCGTCGTGTGCGGATGGCCCTTGAAGTCGAACCAGAACTTGTCGTTGAAGCCGACGGTCTCGATGACCAGCGTGTCGCCTTCCCAGTGCCCGACGGAGTGGCCGTACCACGTCGGCTCGAGATCGTCCGGGTGCTTGCGGCCGTCCATGAAGATCTGGCGGTAGCTGTGGATGTTGCCCTCGAACAGGAAGAACAGGTGCGTGGCCTTGCCGTAGGCCGGCGTTTGCACGATGCGCCAGGGATACGGCGCCGTACGCGGCACGCCCGTCGGCAGGCAGCGCGCTTCGGGATCGTCGGCCGCCATGCGCTTCTTCATGAGCGCCTCGGCTTCGGGCTTGAGAACGATCTGCTCGCCCGGCATCAGTCCGTCGCGGATGTCGCCGACGGGCCCGCCGCCCACCCACACGCCCGAGAGATCCGGCGTGCCGTCCGGCAGTCGCGGCGCGGGAGCATCCGCCACCGGCTTCGCGAGTGCGGGATTGTTCGCCCCACCGCTGCCGGCCGGCGACGTGCTCGCGCCGGGCACCTGCTGCGCCGCGGCCACGAACGTGCACACTGCGCCGGCCAGCGCGCCGAGCCTGACGACGTCGAGGCAGCGCATGGTCAGTTCGCGTCCGCCGTGGAGCGCGCGAACACCTTCGAGCCGTCGGCCAGCGTCACGGTGCGCGCGTTCGCCATGTTCGCGCCGCTGCGCGCGAGCGCGCCCTCGACGGTCACGGTGTCGCCTTCCTTCAGCGACGTGCTGGACCAGCCCGCGCGCTTCAGATAGTTCGGACTCGCGAGCTCGAAGTTCCAGTTCACGACCTTGCCCGCAGCGTCCTTCACGTCCATGTAGAAGCGCGCGTGCGGGTTCGTCCACTCGACCTTCGTGACTTTGCCGGTCAGCGTGATGGGCTTCTCCGGGTCGTACTGCGCAGCGAACGAGTGATGCGCCGCGACGGGCGCGGCAAGCCACAACGCCGTGGCGACGGCGAACAGACTGACGATGACGGATCGCATGAGTCCCCCCGGAGCACTGCGTCGGGATCGCCTGATCCTAACGAAACGCGGAAGGCGCGTCGACGGCCGCGCGGGAACGCGGTGCTATAGTGCTTCGACCTGCGGAGAAGCTCTGTCATGCGCCTGCTCGTCTCGATCGCCGTACTCGCCTCGCTGGCCGGGCCCGCGGGCGCGCAGCTGCCGGTCGAGGCGCACCCGGACCCGCTCACGCTGCTGCCGAGCGCCGACGCGCGGCTCGCGGCGAACAAGAAGCTCGTGTTCGATTTCTGGCGCGAGGTCGTGCAGGCGCGGCATGTCGAGAAGATCGCCGCCTACGTCGCGGAGTCGTTCATCGACCACGATCCTGCTGCGGGTGCCGGCGGCCGTGCCGCGCTCGCCGCGACGCTGGCGCGCCGCCCACCCGAGCCCCTGAAGCCCACGATCGACGACCTGGTCGCGATCACCGCCGAGCGCGATCTCGTGGTGCTCGCGTTCCGCCGCGAGCTCCAGGATCTCGAGCACGAAGGCCAGACATACACGACGACGGGCTTCGACATGCTGCGCGTCGCCGACGGCAGGATCGTCGAGCACTGGACCTACGCGACGCTCGACTGACGCGCTAGCGCACTTCCGCCGCCGCGTGCGCGAGTCGCACGGCCGTGCCGGCAATGCTGTCGGAGTAATAGCGGACGAAGCGCTGCGTTTCCGGCGCATCGTAAGCGCGCAGGTTCTCCGCCCAGCGGTAACCGATCGACTGATACATCAACTCCGCGCTCACGCGCACCGCGCCGGCAGGTTTGCGCCCGAGATCGAGCCGGTAGCGCACGTGGTCGCCGCCGGCCAGGAAATTCGCGTCGCGCTCGGCCTCGCCGTGCACGGCCACCTCGGCGCTCGCCGTGCTCTTGTCGAAACCGCGCGGCAGCAGGCGGTTGTCCTTGATGAAGCGCACGCCGCGCAGCAGGCCCGTCGTGACCTTGCCCTGCTGATCGGCCATGACGGATTCATAGATCTGCACCTGATCCGCGCTCGTGATCTCGTCGTAGTGCGGCTCGAAGCGCGTCGGGTCGGCGTCGTTGTCGTTGCCGACGATGGCACCGTCCGCACGCTGCGCACCCGACTCGAACAACACGCTGCCACGCTCGTCGGTGACGACGACGTGCAGCCACACGCGCCGCGCCGGATAGGCCGTCGGCAGCTTATGGCCGCTCAGACTACCGACGGCGAGGTCGATGTCGAGCCGCGCGCCCGTGAGCTTCGTGCCGGCGATCGCGAGGGTGGCGGACTGCGTGCCGAGATACGCCTTCGTCTCGGCAATGGCGGTATCGAGCTCCTGCGACAGCGCCTTCACGCCGAGCTCGTCGCGATACTTGTTCAGCAGCCCCAGCATGAACGAGTTGCCGCCGCGGAACGTGTGCTGCGAGAAGTGCGGGCGCGGCTGGCCCAGAATGGCCGAGATCGGCATGTCCGCGCCGACGACCGGCATGTGACAGCTCTGGCAGCTGCGCGTCTGCCGGAATTCGCTGTGCAGCCACTCCTGATACGGCACCTGCTCCGGCAGCGAGCCAATCTGCTCGCCCGCGTCGTTCAGCGCCGCCGTGTACAGCGTGTGGCACGTCGCGCAGAGCTCGGACTGCTGGATGTGCGTCCCGGCGCCCGGCGTGAAATCGGCGGCCGAGCGCATGACGGACGCTTTGCCGGGCTCGACCTCGTACGGGCCGAACACGTGCCGCTGCACCGCATCGGTCGTGATCCGGAATCCGCCGTCGAAGCTCTCTTCCTGACCGAGACCTTCGGCCGTGATCTGATGACACACCGTGCACGACACGCCGTCCGCCGCGAGCGGATGCTCCGCGGCAGGCAGGTTCGCGAACACTTCGCCGCGCCGACCTGCGGCCGCAGCATCGAACCGCGCCATCGGCATGTGGCACGTGGAGCACTTGTCCTCGATCGCGGCCTGCGCGGTCGGGTGATCCGTGACCTCGCGACGCACGCCGGCGTGCCAGTACGGATCGCGCGCCGAGTTCGCCATCATCGTCGCGCGCCAGTTGAAGCCGATCGACACGTCGTCGCCCGACGCCGTGCGCAGGTTGGTGTGGCACGCGATGCAGTGATCCGACGTGACGAAGTGGCTGTGATCCGGCGTCGGCTTTGCCGCCAGACCTGCGTTCGCCGCGAGCAGCAGACAAACGCAAACAATTCTCGCTGACATGCTCGTGCGTGGTTTTGAGAACGGTGCGTGCAAACTATACTGCGGCGCGAGGTTTCACAACGCGGCACGTGCGAATGACTTCCATGACCACCCGCATCGTTCGACTCGGTCTCGCGCTGGCGGCGCTCGGCGCCGCGTTCGCGGCGACCGCCGCGCCCGACGGCGCGGCGATCTTCAAGGCCGACTGCGCCGCCTGCCACGGCCTCGACGGTCGCGGCCGCAGCACCACCGACGTCGGCTTCGACGTGCCGCTGCCGAATTTCACCGAGTGCGATTTCACGGTGCGCGAAGCCGACGCCGACTGGTCCGCCACGATCCACCGCGGCGGCCCGATTCGCGGCTTCAACCGCATGATGCCCGCGTTCGGCGAAGCGCTGACCGACGAGGAGATCGAAGCGGTCATCAAGCACATGCGCGGCTTCTGCAAGAACGACCGCCTGCCGCGCGGAGAGCTGAACCTGCCGCGCGCGCTGTTCACCGAGAAGGCCTTCCCCGAGGACGAGGCCGTGATCACGACGACGATCACGACGGAAGGCCCCGACTCGATCACGCACGAGTTCGCGTGGGAGCAGCGTTTCGGCGACCTGAACCAGGTCGAGATCGCCATGCCGATCTCGCGCGCCGATCTCGGCGCGCAGGGTTGGAAGAGCGGCGCGGGCGATCTCGTCGTCGGCGTGAAGCACGTGCTCAGTCACAGCCTAGAGCGCGGCTCGATCCTGGCTTTCGGCGGCGAAGTGGGCCTGCCCACGGGCGACGAAGCCAAGGGGTTCGGCGCCGGCACGACGGTGTTCGAGTCGTTCGTGATGTGGGACAAGCTGCTGCGCCGCAACTGGTTCCTGCAGCTGCACGGCATCGCGGAAGTCCCGCGCGATGCCGCGCTCGACTCGGAGATGGTCATGCGGGCGGCGGTCGGGCGTACGTTGTTTGCGGACGCGCCGTTCGGCCGGGCCTGGACACCCATGCTGGAGGTGCTCGGCGCCAAACCCCTGACGAGCGGGGCCGAGACCGAATGGGACGTCGTCCCGGAGCTGCAGGTCACGCTCAGCAAACGCCAGCACATCCGGGCCGGCGCCGGCTTCCGGGTACCCGTGAACGACCGCCCGAATCGCACCGGGTCGTTCGTGTTCTACCTGCTGTGGGACTGGTTCGACGGACGCATCCGCGAGGGCTGGTAGGGCACCGCGCCCTGAACATTAAGGCCCCGTTCAGGTCCGGCGCGGTAGGCTACGCCTCACGCTGGGCATCGAGCGCGTGTCGCGGCCCGGCGCGGAGGCTGTCATGCAAACCCGTCACCGTACACTGACCCTGGCCCTGCCCCGCCGCCGCCCGAGCGCCTGGTGGCTGCTCGTGGCGTTGACGCTGGCCATCGGTACCGCGCTGACGGTGAGACCAGTGCACGCCCAGCAGGCACCGTCGGACAAGATGTTGACGCCCGCCGAGCTGCAGGACGTCGTCGGCCCCATCGCGCTGTACCCCGACGATCTCGTGGGTATCGTGCTGCCGGCGTCCACCTATCCCCTGCAGATCGTCGAGGCCGAGCGCTTTCTCGAGAAGCGCAAGCAGGAGCCGAACCTCGCGCCGAGCAAGGACTGGGACGATTCGGTTGTGGCGCTGCTGAACTATCCCGAAGTCGTGAAGCTGCTGAACGACGACCTCGACTGGACCTGGGATCTCGGCACGGCCGTGCTCAATCAGCGCGCCGACGTGCTCGACGCGATCCAGACGTTCCGCACCCGCGCGCGCACGGCCGGCAATCTGCGCACGGACGATCACCAGACCGTCACGACGCAAGACGACGGCAGCATCGCGATCGCACCCGCGAATCCGCAGGTCATCTACGTGCCGTACTACGAGCCCGAGAGCGTCGTGGCCTATCAGCCCGAGCCCGTGTTCTCGTACTATCCATGGGCGTACCCCGTCTACTACTACCCGTACCCCGCCGGCTACGTATTCAGCACGGGGTTCTTCTGGGGCGTGACGAGCTATTTCAGCATCGGCTGGCATTCGCACCTGCTGCACGTGCGCTACTACGGTCACAACGACTTTCCGTACTACGGCTGGAACTACTACTCGCCGTATTACGTGCGCAACTACATCAACGTGAACGTCAACGTGCCGCGTGGCGGATACGTCTGGCAGCCGCGGCACCGCTACGGCGATCGGCCCATCGTGCGGGGCAGCGACGGTC
The DNA here is from genome assembly GCA_035548835.1 of Gammaproteobacteria bacterium. Taxonomy (GTDB): domain Bacteria; phylum Pseudomonadota; class Gammaproteobacteria; order Steroidobacterales; family Rariloculaceae; genus FEN-1219. Next base: position 11,434 of record DASZSB010000147.1, read on the forward strand.
GCGTCGCGGACCGCCGTCCGCCGGAGCCGCGCGTGACGCATGGCGTCGCCGGGTCCGCTTCGCGCTACGGCGACCGCAACGCGCTGACCGACACCACGCCGCGCTCGGGAGGCGTTGCGGGCTCTGCCTCGCGCTACCGCGCGCCGGCCGCGACCCCGAATGCGCCGGGCTCGGGCACGCCACGCACGAGCGGGGAGCGCGCGGGTCGCCAGTACGCGCCGGGCTCGCAGCCTGGCGGCGGCTATCGCGTGGGCGGCGGCATGTCGCAGTCCTCGAAGCGCAACGACACGACCCAGCGGTTCATGGCCACACCCGCGCCGCGGTACGAGTCGCGGAGCAACGTGGCCCCGGCGTATCGAGTTCCGGCCGCACCGCAGCGCCAACCGCAGTACGAGCGCGCGCCCGTGCAGCGCGAATACCGCGGCATGAGCAGCGCGCCCCGGTACGCGCCGCCCGCGGTGAGGTCGGCTCCGCCGCGCGCCGAAAGCTGGGCCGCGCCCTCGGGCCGCAGCGAGCTCCGCAGCGCGCCGCGTGCAGCCGGCGGTTATCGCGGCGGCGGCGAGCGTGCGCCGCAGCACGGCTCGGGCGAGCACCGCGGACGCTGACACGGCCCACCGCTGCGGCGAACGAGCTGTCCGTTGACGCCGCCGCCTGCGGCGCCCACCCCGGTCCAATGCCCGCTCACGAGATTGCATTGCGCCTGCAACTTCAGCCTTCTTAAGACGCCGAGCCGCCGAACCCCAGCACAATCCCGGACGGGGATTCAATCAGACCGTTCCTAGTTGGGGGGAATCATGCACACCACGTATCGACGTGGCGGCAGGCACGTCCGTTTGCCTTCGCTGCCTAAGCTCGCCTTTGCCCTGTTGTTGCCCGCCGCCGGCCTCTGTCCGCTGGCCGCAGCAGCCCAGGGCCTCGAGGAAATCGTAGTCACGGCTCGTTTCCGCGAGGAAAACCTGCAGCAGACGCCGCTCGCGATCAGCGCCATCAGCGCGGAATCGCTCGCCGCGAACAGCGCGACCAGCGTCGTCGACGTCGGCAAATGGGCGCCGAACGTCGTCATCGATCAGCTGGGCGCGGGCTGGGGCCCCACGCTCTCGGCCACCGTGCGCGGTCTCGGCTACGGTGACTTCAAGGCCACCTCCGAACCGACCATGACGATCTATCTCGACGACGTGGTGCTCGGCCGGCCGACCGGCGCCATTCTCGACCTGCTCGACCTCGAGCGCGTCGAGGTGCTGCGCGGTCCGCAGGGCACGCTGTTCGGCAAGAACGCCATCGGCGGCGTCATGCGCATGATCACCCGCAAACCCGGGCCCGACGCGCAGGATGGCACGCTCGAGGTCACGACCGGCGACTACAAGCGCCTCGACGTGCGCGGCGCCTTCGGCACCACGCTCGTCGACGACAAGCTGTTCGCACGCGTGTCGTTCGTCTCGAAGCAGCGCCAGGGTTGGCAGAAGAACATCGACTACCGCTGCCAGATGATCGCCAACGGGACTCCGCAGCTCGCCGGCGTCAACGACGGCATCGTGGGCTGGACCAAGGATCCCGACGGCCCCACGGGCAACGATCCGAACAACTCCATCCCGGGCGTCGGCGGTCCCGGCGCGCCGATCATGGGCGTGGTCGGCAGCACCGCCGACAACATCTTCGCGCTGCCCACGCGCACTTCGGCGCGCGGCACCGGCGAAGGCTGCCTCGTCGATCGCATGGGTGACGAGAACGTCAGAGCCGCACGCGCCGCGCTGCGCTGGATCGCCAGCGACAAGTTCGAGCTGAACTTCAGCACGGACATCACCGACGACCAGAGCAAGGGTCCCTACGACCTGTTGACGGCGGCGAACCCGAACACGAGTCTCGGCGTCCTGTTCAACAATGCCGTCGCGCGGCCGAACTGGGGCGTGCCCTGGGACGGGCGCTTCATACCGCCGACCTACGACGTGAGCTACGCCGGATTCGACTCGAACTCCGGAATCGACGGCGGCATCGAGACGCCGAACATCAACCACGTGCGCCACTGGGGCTACAGCACGACGCTCGACTGGACGCTCGCCAACAACCTCGGCATCAAACTGATCCTCGCGCACCGCGAATTCGACGCGCAGTGGGGTCGCGACTCCGACGCATCGCCGATGCCGATCAACCAGACGCTCGACACGTTCCGCGACAATCAGGACACCGCGGAGCTGCGCGTGAGCGGCGAGTTGTTCAAGGGCAAGACGGAATGGACGGCCGGCTACTTCTACTTCGATGCCGACGACGTGAATCCGAACATCTCCATCCTGTACCCGGCGGGCTCGCCGCTCGATCCGCGGGCCTGCCTGCTCGGCACCTCGTGCATCGACCGCGTCGATACGCAGAACACGCACAACACCGGCATCTTCCTCAATACGGTCACGCAGCTCACGAAGGCCATGTCGCTGACCGTCGGCCTGCGCCACAGCGAGGACGAGAAGCTCATCATCCAGGAGCGCTTCGATCGCGCGGGTCACTACTGCTGTGGCTTCGATCCCGTTACGCCGGTGCTCGCAAAGGCCACGCGCACCGATCCGATGGTGAGCCTGTCGTACAACGTCAAGGAGAACCTGATGGTCTACGCGACCTATCAGGAGGGCTTCCGCGGCGGCGGCACGACGGCCCGCCCGACGGCGACCACGCGCGTGCCGTTCGGCCCCGAGACGCTCGACAACTTCGAGGTCGGCATCAAGTCGGATCTGCTGAACCGGCGCCTGCGCCTGAACGTGTCCGTCTTCGACATGACCTACAAGGACATGCAGATCGGCACGGCCGGCCAGGACCAGAACGGTCAGCCCGCGTGGACGACGGGCAATGACGGCGAGGCCAAGATCAAGGGCGTCGAGGTCGAGCTGCAGTCGTCGATCGGCCAGCACTTCACGCTGGGCGGCACGCTGAGCAACACGGACTTTCAGTACACGCGTGTGCCGACCCTGCAGGACTGCCTGAACAAGGGCTTCCCGGCGTCGTCGTGCGCGGGCCTGATCGACATCGACAGCTCGCCCGGCCGTACGCCGAAGTACAAGCTCACGATGGACTTCGGCTACTTCACCGACCTGAAGAGCGGCAGCAAGCTGTCGTTCCACTATGGCGTGTCGTGGCAGGACGATACGTTCTACGGTCCGAACGACGATCCGCTGCTCCAGGCGCCGGCCTTCGGTCTGCACAATGCGCGGCTGACCTGGACGTCGCCCGACAACACCTGGGAAGCGGCGTTGTTCGGCACGAACATCACCAACGAGCGCGCCATCACGAGCAAGCTGAACTTCCTGAACCTGTTCGGCACGGTCGAGACGACGTACGCGCGCCCGGCCGAGTGGGCGCTCAGCCTGAAGCGGCGCTTCTGACGGAGTCCGACTCCAAAAGCAACGGGCGCCAACCCTCGCAGGTTGGCGCCCGTTTTTCTTCGGCGCGCAGCGCCGCGGGACGCGGCTAGAAGCTGACTCCGAGCTCGGTGGACAGCGCCTGCTGGGCTTCCGGCGGCACCTCGAGATCGCCGATCTTGCCGCCGTTCTTGGCGCCGGCACCGATCCACCATTTGATGATCTCGCGCTGCCGCGCGGTCAGCGGCGGCTTGCCCTCAGCCGGCATGAACTCGTCGTCCGACGGGTCGAGCGAGATGCGCCGCAGCAGCTCCGACAGCTCGGTGTTGCCCGCGACCACGACGCGCCCGCTCTCGCCGCCGCGCATGACGCCCGCGTAGCTCGTCAGGACCAGACTGCTTTCCTTCTTGTCCTCGTTGTGGCACCCGGAGCAGTGATCCTTCAGGATCGGGCCCACCACATCCGCGAACGGATCGGCTTCCCGGACGCTCGTGAGCTTGCGCTTCGGCGGCAGCCCCGCCAGCGAGCGCAGCGGCTGCGGTGCGTACTCGACGAGATACGTCGAGCCGTGGGTCAGGTTGCCGCCGAAGTGCCCGGTAATCGAGATCAGGATCAGCAGCACTACCGACGCGGGGAAGAACAGAGGCTTGTAGTTCGCCGAGAACCGGCTGACCCGCAGCAGCGCGACACCCGCGGCAATCACGGCCGTGACGGTGCCGAAGAACCGGTGCTGGTCGCCGGACGGACCGGTGAAGCTGCCTTCCGCGAAGTGCATGTACCCGAGCAGCACCGTCGCGAGTGCCGACAGGGCCATCGCCCCCCACAGGAACGGCGCCGCGGCCTGCAAGTAGCGATACTTCTCCCTGCGGCTCAGGAACTCGAGCACGAACAAGGCCACGATAATGCCGATCGGCAGATGCAGGACCAGCACGTGGAGCCGGCCCAGGAAGAAAATGAAGTCCATTCCGAGCAACCCTCATCCGAAGTGACGCACCAGGCCGGCTACGATAAACAGCCCGCCGCGTGACCGCCAGCTTGACAGGCGGTGCCGCCTAGAGAACGAACCGTTCGGTGAGGTGTGCTTCGAGCCGCTGCGCGTCCGTCGCGAGACAACGAAACGCCACGTAGCCGTCGGGCCGCAGCAGCAGCAAACGATCGCGCGCGCTCGCGCCGTAGCGGCGCACGAGGTCCGCTGACGGCGGCAGCGCGTGGAACTCCATGATGGCCTTGAACCTGTGCACGAGCGGCTTCAGCTCGAGCTCGAGCTTGCCTGCGCCCTTCTCCGCGGCCGGCAGCGCGAACAACGTGTAGCGCGGATGCCGGGTCAGAGCGAACAGCGTGCGGCCGCCGCCGAGATCGACGTCGGGCGCACGGTCACCGGGCAGCGGCCCTTCCGATCCCGCCTCGCCCGTCGACTGCGCGGGATCGCGATACGTGTAGGAGATGCCGGAGCACCCTCCGACCACGGCTTCAAGGAACGCAGGGTCGCGAATCTTCCGGGCGCGTTCCTCGACGTCCTTGCCGTGCCCCTTGAAGATCTCGTGCAGCGACGACGCTGCCCAGATGACCTGCTCGGCGATCGGCCGCCGCTCCGTCTCGTAGCTGTCGAGCAACGACGGACGTGCGAGACCTTTGACGACGTACGCCAGCTTCCACCCCAGGTTGTAGGCGTCCTGCAGGCAGCAGTTCATGCCCTGACCGCCCGTCGTCGAGTGCACGTGCGCCGAGTCGCCGGCCAGGAATACCCGGCCCTGCCGGTACGCCTGCGCAAGGCGCACGTGGCTCTGCCATTTCGCGTGCCACACGACCTTGTCGAGCGTGACGCCGTCGAAGTGCCTGTCGACGAGCCGCATGAAGGCCTGCTCGGGCGTGACTCCGGGACCTGCGGCCTCGCCGCGATCGCTGAGCAGCAGGCGATAGAAGCCGCCCGGCAGCTTCACGATCATGATGAAGTGATCGGTGCCGGCACAGTAGTGCATGTACTCGTCGTCGTCAGGGAAATCGTTCAGGTACGCGTCGAGGTTGTGCAGGTGCGCGCCGGCGTAGTCGCTCTGCTGTTGCGCGAGACCGATGGCCTGACGCACGCGCGAGCCCGGCCCGTCGCACGCCACGAGATAGTCGCAGCGCACCTGCTCCTGCACGCCGCCGGATTCGAGCGTGGCCGTGACGCCGTCGGGCTCCGCCTTCACGTCGACGCAGGCGGTATTCCAGTCGGGCGACACGCCGTAGTGTGCGCCCGTGTACTCGCGCAGGTACTGCTCCGTCTCGCTCTGCCGGCTGACGAGGATGTAGGGATAACGCGAGTCGAGCCTGGTGAAGTCGATGCCCGGGCGCACTTCGCTGCGCGCGCCCTGCGCGTCGACGAAGTGCAGCACGTAACCCTTGTTGTGGATGCCGCGATCGAGATAGCGCTCGATGAGCCGTTTGTCGATGCGCTCGAAAATCTCCATGGTGCGCGCATGCACGGTGATCGCGCGCGAGGTGTCCACGGGCTTCGCCAAACGATCCACCGTCCGCACGCGCACGCCGCGCCGTGCGAGCTCGAGCGTCAGCATCGTGCCTGCGGCTCCGGCTCCGACCACCAACACCGGCACTTTGCTGGTCTTCATTCCCCACCCTGCCGCGCCCCGAACAGCGGCTGGCGGGGCAGTATAGCTCGCTGCGAATCGACGGCCATGCGGCGCGCGGGCAAGATACTCCGATGGACAGCGCACACCCGGAGCTCGAGACCCCGAGGCTGCGCCTGCGCCCGACCGAGCGGCAGGATTTCGAGCCGTGGGCGCAATTCATGGCCGACGCCCCGGCCGCCGAGTTCATCGGCGGCGTGCAGCCGCGGTCGGCGGCATGGCGCGGCTTCATGGCCATGGCGGGTGCCTGGTCGCTGCAGGGGTTTGCGATGTTCTCGGTCATCGAGAAGAGCACCGGCCGCTGGGTCGGGCGCGTGGGGCCGTGGCAGCCGGACGGCTGGCCCGGCACCGAGATCGGCTGGGGCATCGTCCGCGATCGATGGGGCCGCGGTTATGCGACCGAGGCCGCGATCGCGGCGACGCACTGGGCGTTCGATGCGCTCGGCTGGACCGAGATCATCCACGTGATCGAGCCGCGCAACGCGGCGTCGCAGGCGGTCGCGCGCAAGCTCGGGTCGCGCAACCGGGGCCGCGGCACGCTGCCCGCCCCGCACGCCGACGTGGTCGTCGACATCTGGGGCCAGTCGCGCGCCGAGTGGCGCTCGTCCCACCCCCAACCCTAGACGCACGGCATCGACCTCTTCGCACGCCCGCCGTCGATGAGCGTCGGCGCGCGCACGCGATGCGCATCGCGAGTGACGCCGGTGTGAAAGGGCCCTCGCGGGACCGTCTGCGCACAGGGTTGTGCGCAGCCGAGCCGCAGGGATGCGATTTCCGGCGTGTCCCGCGAGGGCCCTTTCACACCGGCGTCACGTCTGGCACCACCGCCAAACGCGCGCGACCGCCTGCTTTCTACAGAGGGAAGAGAGGAAAGACGCGGCGCGCGTTGCCCTCGAAGATCTTCGCGCGATCGGCCGCCGTGAGCTTCCTGTTGCCGTCGATGTAGCGCTTCGTGTCGTCGAAGTAGTGGCCGGTCTCGGGGTCGATGCCACGCACGGCGCCCACCATCTCCGAGGCGAACAGGATGTTGTCGATCGGGATCACGTCGAGCAGGAGATCGATGCCCGGCTGGTGATACACGCACGTGTCGAAGAACACGTTGTTCAACACGGACTCCTTGAGCGGCGGCCGCTTCAGCATGTCCGCGAGACCGCGGAACCGGCCCCAGTGGAACGGCACGGCGCCGCCACCGTGCGGAATGATGAGCTTCAGGTCCGGAAAATCCTTGAACAGATCGGACGTCATGAGCTGCATGAACGCCACGGTGTCGGCCGCGAGGTAGTACGAGCCCGTCGTCTGGAAGTACGGCGTGTTGCAGGCCTCGCTGACGTGGATCATCGCGGGCACGCGCAGCTCGCACATCTTCTCGTACAGCGGATAGAAGTGCTTGTCGGCGAGCCCGGGCCCGTTGAAGAAACCGCCGCTCGTATCGGGGTTCAGGTTGCAACCCACGAAGCCGAGCTCGTTCACACAGCGTTCGAGCTCGCGCACGGACTGATCGATGGGCACGCCCGGCGATTGCGGCAGCTGCGCGACACCGACGAAGTTCTTCGGATACAGCTTCGTGAGCCGGTAGATCAGGTCGTTGCAGTGCTCGGTCCACGACTTGCTCGTCGACGCATTGCCGAGATGATGTCCCATCCAGCTCGCACGCGGGCTGAAGATCGTGACGTCGGTGCCGCGCTCGCGCTGCAGCTTCAGCTGCGCGCCCTCCACGCTCTCGCGCAGCTGGTCGTCGCTGATCTTCAGCGTGCCCTTCTGCGACTGATGCTGCGGATCCTTCTTGAGCGCAGCTTTCTGCGCATCGCGATACTCGCCGAGCTCTTTCGGCGCCGTGGTGTAGTGACCGTGACAATCGATGATCATGGGGATGCCTGCTTGAAGAGATCGTTGACGATATAGCTGCTGACGGCGCGGATCTGCTCCGCGCCGAGCTGCGTGCCGAAGGCCGGCATGTTGTTGCGGCCATCCGTCACGGTGGCCGTGACGACACCGAGGTCCTTCGCGTTCACGAGCGGCATGCCGCCGCCGTGCCCGCCCCTGCCGTCCGCGCCGTGACACGGCGCGCACACGGTATCGAACAGCTGCTTGCCGCCCGTGATGGCCGCGACCGCGGGACCGGTGCTCTGTGCGCCGCCCGCGGCTTCCTTGTCGGATGCCGGCGGCAGCGTGCCATCGAGCGCAAACAACCACACGCTGTCGCCGTGCGGCGAACCGACCAGCACGTTGCCGGCCGAGTAGGCCACGACGTACTGCTTGCCCTTGTGCTCGAACGTGCTCGCGGGCGCGTTCATGCCGGCGCCGGTCCGGAACTCCCAGAGCTTGCCGCCGGTGTCGGAATCGAGCGCCGTGAGCCGGCCGTCGTTGCGACCCACGAACACGAGCCCGCCGGCTGTCGCGATCGAGCCGCTGTAACACTGATCGAGCCAGCGCTGCCGCCACACGAGCTTGTTCGTCGTCACGTCGAGTGCCGCGAAGATGCCACTACGCGGCAGCGGCGCGAAGCCGACGACGCCGCCTTCGTAGTGCGCACCCTCAGGCGCGATCTCGAAGTCGCGATCGCCGCCGATGAAATTGCCCGGCACGTCCGACGCGCACACGTACAGGCGCTGACGCGCCGGATCGTACGAGCTCGGCGGCCAGTTCGCGCCGCCGTACAGGCTCGGGCTCGCGATCAGCCCCTTGTCGCCGATGAACGGCGTGAAGATGCGGCCGCCGTTCACGAGCTCGTAGCCTTCCGGCGCGATGTCGACGTGCTGCGGCACGATCGCGTCGCCCAGCGGATACGGCTGCGTCGGCGACGTCGCCTGCCGCGGCTCCTGCAGCACGGGCCGCTCCTCGATGCCGACCAGCGGTTTGCCTGTCACGCGGTCGAGGATGTAGGCCCAGCCCGTCTTGCCGACCTGCGCGAGACCCTTGTGCAGCACGCCGCCGATGCGCACGTCGAACAGCACGACCGGATTCGGCGCATCGTAGTCCCAGATGTCGTGATGCACTTCCTGGAAGTGCCAGCGGTATCTGCCGGTCTTCGCTTCGACCGCGATGATCGACGACGTGTACAGGTTGTCGCCCGGGCGCACGGCTCCGTTGAAGTCCGGCCCGGGGTTGCCGGTCGAGAAATACAGCAAGCCGAGCTCCGGGTCGACGGCCGGCGTCTGCCACACGGTGGCGCCGCCGTTCGCCCACACCTCGTTGTAGGCGGGCCACGTCTCGTGGCCGGGCTCGCCGGCTCCCGGAATCGTGTAGAAGCTCCACAGCAGCTTGCCGTTCTTCGCGTCGAACGCCTTCACGCGGCCACGCACGCCGAGCTCGGCGCCGGCGAAGCCCGTGATGAGCATGCCGTCGTAGTAGAGCGGCGCGCTGGTCAGCGAGAAGCCCTCCTGCCAGCGCTCGGCCTGGACCTGCCACACTGGCTTGCCCGTGCGCTGGTCGAGCGCGACGAGCTTGCCGTCGAGCTGACCGAAGAAGATCTTGCCGTCGCCGATCGCGACGCCGCGATTCGTCCAGCCGCAGCACACGGCGGTGATCGCGGGATCGAGCTTCGCCTCGTACTCCCACAGGATAGCGCCCGTCTCGACGCCGATCGCGAACACGTCGTCCGCACCGGTGATCACGTAGACCACGCCGTCGTGCACGATCGGCTGCGCTTCGCCCGAATACTGCGGCGCACTGCCCGAGCCTTTCAGGTGCGTGCGCCACACGCCCTTCAGCTGCGCGACGTTGCCGCGATTGATAGCTGTCAGCGGCGAGTAGCGCTGGTTGTAGAGGTTGCCGCCGTTCGTCGGCCAACCGGTCTTCGGCGGCGCCACGAGCGCAGCCGGCGCGAACCGCGCATCGCTCTGCGCGTGCGCGTGCGTACCGAAACCGGCGAGTGGCAGCGAAACCACCGCGAGCAGGACCCGGAGGGTCGCGCCCGCCGTCGCTGCCGTCGTCGTTCGTTGCATGCGTTCCTCCCCCTCTGCACCGCCGCGCGTCGCGCGTGCGCAACCGCGGCGGCCCGCGCAGTATACCCGCCGCGCTTGACACTCCGAGCAGCGGAGTCTAGAAGGGCTTCGAACGGTACGGGTCACTTCGAGTTGGGCGAGGCAAGACCATGACCGAAAGACAGGCGCCGAAGAGCGCCGGCACACGCGAGTATTTCGACCGCGCGGCGGCCAACATCCCGCAGTTCACGGTGCTGAACTACGGATTCAGCAGCGATCCCGAGAACAGCCTCATTCCGAGCGGGGAACCCGAGTTCTACTGCCTGCGGCTGTACGAGCACGCGCTCGGCGATACGCTGCTCACCGACTGCGAGGTGCTCGAGGTCAGCTGCGGCCGCGGCGGCGGTGCGAACTTCGTGCGGCGAACGTACCGCCCGTATCGACTCGTCGGCATCGACCTGAGCCCCGAGAACATCCGTCTCGCCCGCTCGCGGGCAACGCTGCCCGGCGTCGAGTTCCACGTGGGCAACGCCGAACGGCTCGAATTCGCCGACGAGTCCTTCGACGCGGTCATCAACATCGGCGCATCGCACCTGTACGACGATCGCGCACGCTTCTTCGCGGAGGCGCATCGCGTGCTTCGCCCGGGCGGCACGTTCTGCTACACCGACGGCTGCTGGGCCGACGACGACTGCACGGACGATCTGCTGACGGCCGGCTTCGAGCTCAAGGAGCGCACCGAGATCACGGCCAACGTGCTGCGCGCGCTGCGCCGCGACAGTGCGCGCCGCGCCGCGCTGTTCGACGCGCTGACCGATGGCAAGTTGCGCGAGGAGTACAAGCACTGGGCCGGTGTCGTCGGCTACCGGGCTTACGAGCGCTTTCAGGCCGGGCAGACGCGCTACTTCTCGCACCGGCTGCGCAAGCCACTCACGGCCCACGCTGCCGCGCGCTAGGCGAGCACCGTCGCAAACGCCGCGTCGAGCCCCGCGTCCGCGGGCACGGCGATGCCGAAGATCCTCGTGAGCACGTCGCGCAGCTCGCCGACCGTTGTCAGCCGCTGCTGCTCGTGGCGCCCGTCGAGGTGATGGACCGACAGCAGGCCGTTGCGCAGCCCGTACCGCCGATCCGGCGCGACGCGCGCGGCGATCAGGCGACCGAGCATCGGCGAATCCGCATGACCCGCGACGTAGAAATTCAGCAGCTCGATGTCCACGAGCTCCTGCGGCTGCAGGTCGAAGCGGTACAGAGGCTTCCAGGCGGAACCCGCACGCGCCTGCACCACGAACTCCGGCGCCTCGGCGAGCACGCGGAACGTCTCATGCGGCGTCGGCTGCTCGAGGCCGGGCGCAAGCTTCAGGGGAGCGGTCGGCGTCAGGCCGCCGAAACCGACGTCGCAGAGGTACCGCTCGCCGTCGAGATCGACGAGCAACAGCATGTGCGTGCGGGCACGCACCTCGTCGGCCGGACGGTCCCACACGACGCGCGCCGCCAGCGCCGTGACGCTGAATCCGAGCGCGCGTAACACGTGGGAAAACAGCAGGTTCTGCTCGAAACAGTAGCCCCCTCGCGAAGTCCGGACGAGCTTCTGCTGCAGCGACTCGCTGTCGAGGCAGACCCCGCGACCGGCCAGCGAGTCGAGGTTCTCGAACGGGATCGCGAGCGGATGCTGCGCCTGCAAGGCGCGCAGCGTGTCGAGCGTCGGGGTCCACGGCCCCTGATAGCCGATACGAGCGAAATAGGCGTCGAGGTCGAGCATACGTTTGTATAATGCCCCGCGGAGGCACCCACATGAATCGTAGCGTGCGCGGTTTTGTCATCGGGTTGTCACTTCTGCTGACGACACCGGTGTTCGCCCACCACTCCATCGCCCTGTACGACACCGATCACCTGACGACGGTCAAGGGCACGGTCACGCGGATCGAATGGACGAGCCCTCACGTGTTCGTATTCTTCGCGGCCACGGAACCCGGCGGCACCACGACCGAGTGGTCGATGGAGCTCGACCCGCCCGTGCTGCTGAAGCGCTACGGCTGGTCCAAGGACCTCGTGAAGGTCGGCGACGTGATCAATTGCACGGGCGCCCCGGCCAGGTCGGGCGCCAAGGCCATGCGCGGCGCGATCGTCGAGCTGCCGGACGGCACACAGCTGCGCGTCTGGTCGCGCGTCTAGAGCCGCCCATGCACTTCGTCGATACCGCGAAAAAGTCGGCGAAAGCCTTTGTTCTGTTTGGTCTATTGTCGGCCGCCGCCCACGCGCAGGCGCCGCCACCCGCCGGCTTTCCAGGCAAGGCCCCGACGGGCCCGGCCGCGGAGATCGTGCGCTTCGAGGCGAGCCCCGCGACCGTGAAGGCGGGAGCGGAGGCCACGCTGCACTGGGAAGTCCGCAACGCCTACACCGTCTCGATCGACGGCGTCGGCTCCGTCGCGACGCGCGGCAGCCGGGCCGTGAAACCCGCGACCACGACCACCTACACGCTGCGCGTGACCGGCACCGGCGGCGCGAAAAGCGCGACCGCCACGGTCACGATCCCGGGCACGAAGGCGGTCGTGGCGACCGGCAACGGCCAGGCCGGGCAGCCCGTTCCGAAGCTCTGGAACGGCGAGCCGGATCTCTCGGGTGTCTACCTCGGGGGACGCGACATCAAGCTGGTCGAGCCGGTGTCCCTGAAGCCCGGCGCGGAAAGCTTTCGCGTGCCGGCTCGCGAGGACGACCTCGGCCAGGGCGCGCGCTGCCTGCCGCCGGGCGTGCCGGGCGCGGTGCTGGCGCCCTACCCGCTGCAGATCGTGCAGCGGCCCGACGTGGTCGTGATCCTGTACGAGGCCTACAACATCTTCCGCGTGATTCCGCTGAACCGCGCGCATGGCGACGACGTGGATCCGACCTGGATGGGCAACTCCGTGGGCCGATTCGAAGGCGATACGCTGGTCGTCGACGTGATCGGATTCAACACCGAGACGCTGATCGCGGGCGTCAAACACACGGAGGCGCTGCACGTGACGGAGCGCTACCGTCGCACGGACTTCGGCACGATCGCCTACGAGGCCGTGGTCGAGGACCCGGCCGTGTTCGCCAAGCCGGTGCGCTACGCCGGCAACCTGACGCTGCATCCCGAGTGGGAGATCGGCGAGTACATTTGTGCCGAGAACAACAAGACTTACAGCGAGCTGTTGAAGTAACCGCTCGCCCGGCTCAGCGCACTCCGAACGCCAGCAGCACGTTGCCCGGCATGCCGCCGTTGCGCGCATAGCCGGACGTGGCATACACGCGCCCGCCGGCCACGACCGGGCCCGCGCCGTCGATCGACCCTCCCCGGGCCGGCACGCCGTTGACCGTCGCGAACTCGCGTGCGGTATCGAAGTCCCACAGCAGGCTGCCGTCGCGGGCCGAGAACGCGCGCAGGTGACCGTCGACCGCGCCGGAGAACACCGCGCCGGGGATCGCCGTAACGGCGGAGGGCTGCGCGGGGCTGCAGACGGCCTGCGCCGGCGGGCACTTCGCCGGTGGCGCATACCAGGCACGCGCTCCGTCGCCGACCGCGAGCGCCGTGAGGCCACCGCCCTTGTCGGGATCGACGCCGTTCGGGCGCCAATCGAACGGCACGCCGTCGGTGCGGGCGCGCCGCGCGAGGTCCGACACTGCGGCGTACACGTTGCGGCCGTCGCTCGCGAGACCCCAGAGCACGCCGCCGTTGATGCCGCCCTTGCCGACGCGCGCCTGCCACACGACCTCGCCGCGGCGGGCCGGATCGAGCCCGTAGACGACGCCGGACTTCTGGCCGACGAGCAGCCGCTCGCGTCCGTCGGCCAGTTTCTCGAGCACGGCCGAGGCGCCGATGTCGTAATCCATGCCGGGGCAGCCGGACCCGCGGTTGCAGCCGAGATTGAACTCGTCGCCCGGGGTCACCTGCTGCGACCACTCGACGCCGCCGTCGGCGAGGCGCAGCGCGACGACGGCGTCGCTCAGCGCGACCTGCCCCGTATAGCTGTTGCCGGTCGTGACATACAGCAGTCCACGGTCGGCATCGAGCGTGGGCGCAGACCACGTGCCGACACCGGACGGCGCCCACCGGCGGGCGCCGGAGGGCGTCGTGCCGTCCGGCTTAGGCTCTTCCGTCACGAGCCACGACTTCCACAGCTGCGCGCCATCGGCGATCCGATAGGCCACGACGCTGCCGCGGAACGTGCAGCACTCGTAGCCCGGGTTCAACGGCCGGCTCTCCTCCCAGGACGCCACCGGCACGTAGACCACGCCGTCGTGTGCGAGCGGCGTGCCCGTGAGCTTCGTCGACTCGTGCGCCTCCGGCCGCTGTCGCCACAGCAGCGCGCCGTTCTCCGCGGCCACCGCGTAGAAATTCCCCGCCTGATCGCCGAACAGCACCGCGTAGCGCCGCACGTCGCGCGCCGCGACGACCATCGACGTCCGCACGGGGCCGTCGGCCTGGAAGTGCCAGCGGATGCAACCGGTGCGCGCGTCGAGCGCGTAGATCGAGCCGCCCGCACTGCCGACGAACAGCTGCTGGCCGAGCACCGCGGGCGCCGCGAACGCGTTCACGTCGCCGGCGAACCCGAACGCCCACAGCAGCCTGAGGCGCGGAACCTGCTCGCTCGTGAACCCGGGCTTCGGCTGATAGCGCGTGTTCGTCGGCGCCGGGCTCCAGCCGTTCCACGTGCCCGCCATCCCGCGGGGTACGCCGACCGTGCGGTCCGAGCACAACGCGGCGGCCGGCGGCGCGCGATCCTCGCCGGCCACGCCGAGATACTCGGCGACCGCCTGCCGCTCCGCGCGGTTCAGCATGTACGTGAGGCTCATCATCGCGCCGAAGTCCATCGTGCGGACGATGCGCGCGACGGACATCTGCTGCAGCACGGACTTCGGCGGCGCGCGATTCTCGTCGCTCGGCGGCGCATCGTGGCAGCCGGCGCAGCGCGCGGCGAAGATCGCCTCGCCGGCGGGCTGCGCGAACGCCCACGCCGCGCCGAGCTGCGCGCCGATCAGCACGGCCCACCATCCCCGCCGCATCGCTCCCCCGTCACAAGCCGTCGACACCGACGACTATACTGTAGCCCGATGAACGACACGGCCTACCGCTACTGCCCCTCCTGCCGCGCGGAGCTCACGACGACGGAGCGCGGCGGCAAACCCAGGCTCGCGTGCCCCGAGTGCGGGTTCGTGCACTGGCGCAATCCCGTGCCCGTGGTCGCGGCCGTCGTGGAACGCGCCGGTCACGTGATCCTGGTCCGCAGCATCGGCCGGCCGCCGACGTGGTTCGGGCTCGTGGCGGGATTCCTCGAGCAGGGCGAGCATCCGGAGGCCGCGGCGCTGCGCGAGGTCGACGAGGAGCTCGGCGTCGAGGCACGGCTCGAGGGGATGATCGGCATCTATCCGTTCGAGCGGCTGAACCAGATCATCTTCGCGTATCACGTGATCGCTAGCCCGGGCACGATCCGGCTCGACGCCTCCGAGCTCGACGCGTACCGCGAGATCCCGTTCGCAAAGCTGCGGCCCTGGCGGCAGGGCACGGGGCCGGCGCTGCGCGCGTGGCTCGCCGCGCGCGGCTATCACCCCGAGCCGACCGACTTCGGCTCCCACCTCGACGCCTGACGCCGCCCACTTCCGCGCCCATTTTCGATGGCGCGAGCCGACGTCCGGAACACCGAGCGGCGACCTATTTCGACTGGAAGGTGAAATCGCCGAACTGCGAGCTGCCCTCGCCCGTCTTCACGATCGTGTTGTTCGGATTCTCGCCGCAGTACCAGTAGTTGATGCGGATGGCCTTGTCCGGGTTCGGCACCTGCTTGTACGTCTGCTGCACGTACCAGGGCTCCTCCAGATTCACGGGGTCATAGGCCCACACGTCGACCTGCACGGTCGTCGGATCGCTCTTGCGCCACACCTCGACCGTCTCGAGCTGATCGGAGTACTGCGGATCGTTGCGGTGATAGATGCCGGCCCGCACCTGCGTGGTGTGGATCACGAGCGTCTTGCCGGACCAGAAGCCGATGGAGTCGCCGTAGTGCAACGGATACGCGTCCGCGGCAGACGGATGACCGCGGCCGTCGGTGTACACGCGGCGCAGGTTGTTCACGGTCTCGGAGAACAGATACGTCTGTGTCGGCGTGACGATGAACTCGCGCAGGAACGGGATCGCGAGCCAGCGCGGAAAGCCGGGCGGGCCGCAATCGCTGATCGGATCGTACTCGATGCCTTGCGCCGAGAGCTCGCGCCGATGCTTCAACTCGGCGAGCGCCTCGGGCTTGAGCTTCGCGGTCGTGAGCTCGTCGCGCTGCTGGGAGGGATCGAAGAGCGGCGGACCGACGCGTTGCCACAAGCCGGTCCAGTCCGGCATGTCATCGAGGGACAGCGGCGCGCCGCCGTTGGCGCGCTGCTTCAGAGCCGCGTACAGCTCGGCCGCCGTCGCGTACTGCTTGCCGAGCGCGACCTTCGCTTCGCGCTCCGCCGGCACGAGATCGCCGCCTCCCGCCCGTGCGGCCGGCGCCTGCGCTGCAGGCTTCGGCGCACACGCGGCCAGCGCGAACGCCGCAGCCACGCTCACCAGGATCGCTGTTCGCATCGACTCGCCTCCCCGCCCCCCAAGGCTCGGGCGATCACACGCTAAACCCGGCACACGAGGCGCGCAACCGGCCCCGCTCCGCGCCTGCCTGGGCGGCGTCGCGCACGCGCGGCGTCCGCGCACGGGTGGCGTCACTGCCCGCCTGCGTGACCACACTCCTCGACACCGCCGTGCGTGCGCGTGTGATTTCCTGACTTTGGGGTAAGATTCGGGGACGCTTCTACCAACTCCCGGGGGACTCCTCGCATGACTCGCGCCGTCGGTCTCGTCGCCTTCATGGGCGCCATGGCCTTGAACGTAGCCCTGCCCGCTCACGCTCAGGATCCGTTCAAGAACTTCCGCCCCGTCACCGACGCCATGCTGGCCAACCCCGACGCGGCCGACTGGCCGATGTGGCGGCGCACGCTCAACAACTGGGGCTACAGCCCGCTCGACCAGGTCAATACGCGCAACGTCGGCCAGTTGCGCATGGTCTGGACGCGGCCGTTGACGAACGGCGATCAGGAAGGCACGCCCCTCGTGCACGACGGCATCCTGTACTTCCCGAATCCCGGCGACGTCACGCAAGCCTTCGTGGCCGCGACGGGCGAGTTCCTGTGGGAGTACCGGCGCTCCATGCCGTCGGACGTCGGCCAGTTCTTCCCGGCCGCCGCGACGAACCGCAACCTCGCGATCTACGACAACCTGATCCTCGACAACGGCGCGGACGGCTACGCGTACGCGCTCGACGCGAAAACCGGCAAGCTGGTCTGGGAAACGCAGATCATGGATTACCGCCACGGCGCGAAGAACAGCTCGGGCCCGATCGTCGCCGACGGCAAGGTCATCTCGGGCCGCAGCTGCGAGCCGGAGGGCGGCCCGGAAGCGTGCGTGATCACGGCGTTCGACGCGAAGACCGGCAAGGAAGCGTGGCGGCACCGCACGATTCCGAAGCCCGGCGAGCCCGGTGACGAGAGCTGGGGCGGCATTCCGTACGAGCAGCGCTGGCACGTCGGCATGTGGATGGTGCCGAGCTACGACCCCGAGACCAAGCGCGTCTACGTCGGCACGTCGGTCACGGCACCGGCGCCGAAGTTCATGCTCGCAGGCAACAAGAACCAGTACCTCTATCACAACAGCACGCTGGCGCTCGACGTGAAGACGGGCGACATGCTGTGGTACTTCCAGCACGTGGTCGACAGCTGGGACCTCGACCATCCGTTCGAGCGGCTGATCGTCGACACCGAGGTCGCGCCGGATCCTTCCGCCGTGAAGTGGATCAACCCGAGCGCGCAGCGCGGCGAGAAGCGCCGCGTGATCACGGGCATCCCGGGCAAGACGGGCCTCGTCTACACGCTCGATGCGGGCACCGGCAAGTTCCTGTGGGCACGCGAGACGGTGCACCAGAACGTGATCTCCGACATCAACAAGGAGTCGGGTGCGGCCACGGTCAACCCCGATGCCGAGTTCACGGCGCCCGGCCAGACGAAGCTCATCTGCCCCAGCACGTCGGGCGGCAAGAACTATCCCGCAGGCACCTACAGCCCGCAGACCGGCATGATGTTCTATCCGCTGCAAAACACCTGCATGGAGGAGACCTCCGGCGAGCGCACGCTCGACCCGAACGAGAACAGCCTGTACCGGTTCACGTCGAAGATCGTGATGACGCCGGGGGAGAAGAACGTCGGCACGCTGCAGGCGATCTCCGTGGCCACGGGCAAGACCGAGTGGAAGCTCGAGCAGCGCGCGGGCATGTTGAGCACGATGTCGACCGGCGGCGGCCTGCTGTTCGGCGGCGACGTGAACGGCCACTTCCGCGCCTACGACCAGAAGACCGGCAAGATCCTCTGGGACGTGAACCTGGGCGCACCGGTCAACGGCTATCCGGCCACGTTCGCCGTGGGCGGCAAGCAGTACGTCGCCGTGAGCACCGGGGGCTCGGGTCTCGCTTTCGGTCTCGGCCGGCTGTCGCCGGAGCTGCATCCGGGCTCGGGCAACCAGCTCTTCGTCTTCGCCCTCCCCTGACGGAGGGTCTGCGAGCGCGGCTGCAATCTCGCAGCCGCGCTCGCACGGCGGACCGCGAGTCAGCCGCACAGAACAAGAAAGATCGGACCAGCGTTCGGGGGGACGCTACACCATGACGACGACCACGTCCGAAGCCTCGCGAAACGGCCTGCTCACCGCGTTCGGGGCCATGATCGGCCTCGCCCTCGGCCCGAGCGTGATCGCCAACCTCACGGTCACCGCCTACATCACGCCGATCGAGAAGGAATTCGGCTGGAGCCGCGTCGACGTGTCGTTCGCGTTCACGCTGGTCGCCTACATGATCGTGCTGATGTCGCCGCTGCAGGGACTGCTCGTCGACCGCTTCGGTCCGCGACGCGTCGTGCTGACGTCGATTCCACTGTTCGCGCTGACGCTGGCGGCCATCTACTTCACGCCGGCGAACCTCTACGTCTACTACCTGCTGTGGACGCTCGTGCCGATCGCCGCCATCGGCCTGTGGCCGCTCGGCTATCTGCAGGCCGTGACACCGTGGTTCGACCGCAAGCTCGGCCTCGCACTCGGCTGCGCAAACGCCGGCATCGGTGTCGGCAGCACGCTGCTGCCGATGCTGGTGCTCGGCCCCGTGATCCGCGAATTCGGCTGGCGCAGCGCCGTGCTGACGCTCGCGGGCCTCGTGCTGTTCGTGAGCTGGCCGGTCGTCGCGTACTGCCTGCGCGAGCCCTCGGCCGCGGAAGCCGCCGCCCGCAAGCACAGCACCAAGACCTTCGGTCTTTCTTTCCAGCAGACGGTTCGCGAACCGACGTTCTGGATGCTGAACGTGGGATTCTTCCTGATGGGCGTCACCGCGACGAGCCTCGTGACCCAGCAGGCGCCGTTGCTGCAGGATGCGGGCTGGACACCGGCCGAGACGGCCCAGCTGCAGACCACCTTCGGGTTCGGGCTGCTGTTCGCACGCGTCGCCATCGGCTTCGTGATCGACCACATCTTCGCGCCGCGCGTGCTGACGACGGTCTCGATCGGCGGCGCCGTGGCCTGCATCCTGTATGCGACGCATCCGAACCTCGGCTACATCAGCGCGCTGCTGATCGGCTTCCTGCTCGGCGCCGAGTTCGACGTGCTGGCGTTCCTGATCAAACGCTACTACGGCAATCTCGCGTACGGACGCATCTACGGCGTGATCTTCGGGCTGTTCTACCTCGGCTCGGGCATCGGCATCTGGGGCCTGCCGAAGATCCGCGAGCTGTCCGCCGATCACAGCTACCACAACGGCCTGTACGTCGCGGCCGCAGTGCTGATCGCATCCGCCGCCGTCATGGTGTTCCTGCCGAAGTACCGGTTCGCCGTGGGCGCGAGCGCACCGCAACCGGCCGTCGGCGCGGCCACGGCCCCGCAACAAGTCTAGGACCATGCCCATGAAAACGAGCCTCCTGACCGCCGGTCTCGCACTCGCCGGTATCGCCATCGCCACGCAGCACGACGCGGCGGCGCAGACACCGCCCGCGCGCCAGCTGCGACCGGTGACCGAAGCCATGCTGCAGAACCCCGATCCCGGCGACTGGCTGTCGTGGCGGCGCACGCGCAACCACTGGGCGTTCAGCCCGCTCGATCAGGTCACGAAGCGCAACGTGGCCCAGTTGCGGCTCGTGTGGACACGCCCGCTCGCGCAGGGACAGCAGGAAGGCACGCCGCTCGTGCACGACGGCGTGATGTTCTTCCCGAACCCGAACGACCTCACACAGGCGATCGACGGCGTGACCGGCGACTTGATCTGGGAATACCGGCGCACGTACCCCGACGACCTGAACCAGTACATTCCGTTCCCGGCCATCAACCGCAGCCTCGCGATCTTCGGCAACTTCATCTTCGACAATGGCAACGATCAGTATGCCTACGCGATCGACGCACGCACGGGCAAGCTCGCCTGGGAAACCAAGGTCCTGGACTACAAGCACGGCGCGCAGCACACGTCGGGCCCGATCGTCGTCAAGGGCAAGGTGATCTCGGGGCGCGGCTGCGAGCCGGAAGGCGGCCCCGAGGCCTGCGTGATCACGGCATTCGACGCGCAGACCGGCAAGGAACTGTGGCGCACGCGCACGATCCCGAAGCCCGGCGAGCCCGGCAACGAGACGTGGGGCAACATCCCGTACGAGGAGCGCCGCCACGTGGGCACCTGGATGGTGCCGAGCTACGACCCGGACCTGAACCGCATCTACATCGGCACTTCGGTGACCTCGCCCGCGCCGAAGTTCATGCTCGCCGGCAACGACAAGCAGTACCTGTACCACAACAGCACGCTCGCGCTCGACGTCGATACCGGCAAGATCGTCTGGTACCTGCAGCACGTGACGGACCACTGGGATCTCGACCATCCGTTCGAGCGCATCCTCGTCGACACCGCGGTGGCGCCGGATCCGAAGTCGGTGCCCTGGATCAACCCGCGCGTGCGCGCGGGGCAAACGTACAAGGTCATCACGGGCATTCCCGGCAAGACCGGCATCGTCTACACGATCGATCGCGAGACGGGCCAATTCCTGTGGGCGCGGCCCACGGTGGAGCAGAACGTCGTCGAGTCGGTCAACGTCGAATCGGGCTTGGGCATCGTGGCCAAGGAAAAGATGTTCACGGCGCCGAACCAGGAGATCTTCGTGTGCCCGAGCTCGCTCGGCGGCAAGAACTTCCACTCTGGCGCCTACAGCCCCATCACGAAGCTCATGTACATGCCGCTGCAGAACACCTGCATGAACGTCACGTCCACCTCCGCGAAGCCGAGCCTGGACGATCTCTACGCGATCCGCAGCAAGAACGTCATCACGCCGGGCACGCAGAACGTGGGCACGATCGAGGCGATCTCGGTCGAGACCGGCAAGACGGTGTGGAAGCACGAGCAGCGCGCGGGCCAGACGTCGCTGATGGTCACGGCCGGCGGCCTGCTCTTCGGCGGCGACACGGGCGGCCACTTCCGCGCCTACGACCCCGAAACGGGCGCCGTGCTCTGGGACGTGAACCTGGGCTCGCAGATCACGGGCTATCCGGCCACCTACGCCGTGAACGGCAAGCAGTACATCGCGGTCAGCACCGGCGGCTCGCTGAACACGTTCGGGCTCGCGAGCCTGACGCCGGATCAGCGGCCGGGCGCGCAGAACGCGTTGTACGTGTTCGCGCTGCCCTAGCGGCGGATCGGTCGCGACCGCGTCACGCCGCGACCGACCCGCCGATGTTCGTGTTGTTGCCGATCGTGGTGAAGGGCGTGTCGCCGAGATACATGCCCGTCGTCGGCTCGCTGGTTCGGGACGAGATGCCGCGGATCTGTATGTTGGTGACCGACAGGCCGAAGGTCTGCGTATTCGTGAGGACGACACCCGGCGTGATCGCGGTCAGAGCGCTCAGATCCTTGGCACCGATCTGGTCGATCGTCTTGCCATCGAACGCCGTGATGCTGATGGGGACCTTGGAGACGTCCTGGCCCGCGGCCTGTTTCGTGGCCGTCACTATGATCTCGTCCAGCTGGTTCTGGCCGCCGCCGGAGTCCTGCGCGAGCAGGCGCCCTGGCGCGAGACCCACGGCCGCTGCCGGCACCGTCACGGCGAGTGCAAACAGTCCCCTTCGACTCCGAGCTGCGTGATTCGTGGCGCGCGTACGTCCGTGCATGATGCCCCCCTGGCAACGAAGAACATGGAGATCCCCGGGCACAGAACCGAGCCACGCGGGACGGGGGCTAATGTGCACTCGATCGTGCAGCGCTTCTTTCGTGGGGGCGAAGACCTACTTCGCTCGAGCGAAGCGAATGGTTCCGGATCGGGGTTGGACGTGTCCCCCTCCGGACCATGTCACTAGGAGCTCAGGCCGGGAGAAGCACGAGACGCGCGATCTTCCAGGCGCCGTCCGTCTTCACATAGGCGCTGTCGAGCACCCGCCTCCCGACGGTACGCAGCGCGCCCTCGCCCTGGTCGCGCAGCATGTCGACGAGGGTGTAGCGTCCGGCGATCGGCGTGGCGGTCTCGACCGTGCACTCGAATCTCGCAGTGGCCGCTTGCCCGCCCTGCGCCAGCTCGATCCGTTCGTGCGCCGCGAACCGGTCCGCGGCGAGCCTTCGCACGGTCTCGTCGATCGCAGCCGCTGCCGGCGTGACGAAGAGGCGCGCGGCTTGCGCGTGCGCGCCCGCGTTCACGAGCCGCGCGTACTCGCGTTGCAGCGTCCGAATCGCTTCCACGGCTTCGAGTGCCGCGAGTCGCGCGTCGTCGCCCGGCCGCTGCGCCGCCGGGACTCCTGCGACCGCCGCCGCAGGCGCCGCCAGCGTGGCTCCGGCCACCCGCAGGAACCGGCGTCGTGTCGAAACGTCGTTCGTGCCCATGAGCCGTTCCTCAGGTGCGGAGGTCGTAGAAGCGCGCGATGTCGAACCGCCCCGCGTGCCGCGCGTGCGCGCCCATCGCGTTCAGCCGCACGCCTTCCTTGCTGCAGTGGTAGCCGATGCCGACGTCGTGCATCGTGCGCATGTTGATCAGGATCGTGCCAAGCGTGCCGTTGCACGCCTCCTCGAGCCAGTACGCGAGATACAGGCCGTCGCGGATCTTCACGTACGAGGCCGGCCCGCTCCACTCCATGCCGCCGGCGCCGTCGGCGCCAAAGATGATCCACGACAGCGAGTGCGGCGTGGTGTACAGATGCATCGACGTGAGCCCAGGCGAGTAGTTCCACGTGATCGCACGGCCCACGAGCTCGTCGGTGAAGCGGTGGCGCCGGTACTTCGGAGGCGTGACGCCTGCGGTTTCGAGCACGCCGAACCATGTGTCGGCCTGCGCCTCGTTCGCGATGTACTGCGAACCGATCGTGCCGTGGATGCAGGTCGCGAGGCCGTGGTCGAAATCGGCCACGATCTTGTAGCAGTCGTGATTCTCGGCGCTCGACAGCAGATGACCGAACATGATTACGCCCGGCGCGCTCTCCCACGCCTCGTAGCGCTCGTCGTGCCACGCGTTCTGGCCCGTGCGGCGCCAGCGTAGCCGGTTCACGGTGGGGAACTGATAGTCCACGGAGAGCCCGTGATCGAACCGCACCGTGACCTGCTTGCCGACCAGGAAGTCCGTCGCGGGCAGGCGGTTGCCGGCCATCGGATTCGGGCCGGAGAATACGTCCGTCTTGCGCAGCGCGGCGACCTCGGCCTTCGTCATCGTCCAGTTGTTGCGCATCGGGCGGTAGACGCGCCGCGCGCCCTTCTGCGGTGCGGCGGGCGCAGCCGAGCCCGCGGCGCCCGCACCGGGCGCCGGCAGCGGCGGAACGCTGACGTCGCCGAACTTCTCGAACTGCGCGATCTGCCCCAGCCACTCGCCGCGACCGGTGAACACGTAGTATTCGAGCGCGTCGTTGCGATCGAAACCGAGACGTACACCCGCCTGCTCCACCCGATTCGCGTCGAACACGTAGAGCGTCTGCACGCCCGAGAACTCGCACTCCACGCGCGAGTAGATGTACGTGTCGTCGTCGATCTGCACGTAATCCGAAGGCGCGCAGAACCCGAGCTCGCCGCCCTGCCGCGAGAGCTCCACGAAGTTCGAGTAGAACGTGGACGGATAGAACTCGAGCGTCTCGACGCCGTTGTCCTGCCGCCAATGGAAGCCCTTGCCCTCCACGCGATTCGTGAGCGCGTGCCGCTCCTTCGGCGGCTCTTTGCCAGGCTCGGCCACGTAGCCATGGTAGATCTCGCGCTGCACCTCGCGGTTGTCGGTGAAGCCGCTGAACCAGACCTCGAACACCGTGGCGAGCCGCGTGTCCTGGTCGACCACCACGTGGTAGCCGCGCTGCGTGCCCGGCACGAGATGCGTGAACAGCACTACGTGCCCCTGGGTCACGGCGCCGTAGCCGGCATCGACGGCCGCGCCGTCGTTCTCGGCCACGCGCAGGCGATCGTTGCCGGCGAACGTGTAGCCGAGCGTGGGCCCCTTGTCGGTCACGATCTTCAGCGTCTTGCCCGCCAGTGCGCTGGAGGGTGGCGCAGCGCTCGTGGGGCCCGGGTTCGCCGCGAGCTTCGTGCCGATCTGCTGCTGCGTGAGTTTCGTGTAGGCGATGCGGTGCATCTGCTCTTTCGGATAAGGCACTTTCTGCACGATGACTCCCCCAAAGCGTGGCGATCAGAAAAGTATCGTAACTCCGGCTCGCGGGCGGCGCGATCCGGAGCCGGCCACCTAGGGAAGCGGCCGGCGGGTCGTGCAGTCGACCAACACGTAACCCTGGCCGGCCGCAGCGAGCGCGGCCACGTTCTGAAAGCCGAGACGCTCCGCGTCTGGCAGATTGGCCGCTCGGATCTCGTGCAGCAAGATGTCGCCGGTCGGGGCGCCGCACACCGTGGGGAACACCACACCCGTCCGCTGACCGCAATAGGACTTCAGAACGTCGACACCCGCGTCGATCAGCCGCTGCGCGCTCGCCTCGGGGCTCAAGCCGTCCGACTGGCACTGGTGTGCGCCGCGATCGACATACACCAGCGTGTCGCCCCGCACCAGCCGAAGGCCATCGGAGCCGTCGCAACGTGCGAACAGCACGGTGGCCATCGAGGACACCGCCAACCCTGCACCGCTACGCCGGCTCGCCATAGAGCGCCATGCCGTGTGTGGCCTTGCGCTGCGCGTTGAAGGTGAGCACCTCGACGACGAGCGCGCGGCCGACGCTGCGATAGTGGATCGCAAGCCGATCCGCGCCGGTATACACGGCCAGCAACTCGAACCGGATGGGCGGGTCCGCCTTCAGGGCCGGGGACCAGTATGGCCGGATCGCGGTCTTGCCGCGCAGGATGCCGCTCGGCTCGCGCATGCGCTCCACGATCAGCGGCGAGCACATCTCGAAGTCGTCGGTGTAGTGGGAAAAGATGCGCTCCAGGTCGTGACTGTTCCACGCAGCGACCCACTCCTCGGCAAAACGCTGCGCCCATTCCCGGTCGATGACCATTGCACGACTCCCTTTGTCCGGCCCGGCCATGATCCCGCTTCCGCCGCCGTAGCGCCAGCTTGATGCCCGATCAACCTGTTCGCTGGCGTTCCCACTCCGGCCGCGGCACCGCGTAGTGCACTTCGTCGACGCATTCGCCCCACAAGCGGCGGTGGGTGGACCCGCCCATCTCGGCGACCACGAACTCGTAATGGAACCGGATGTCGACCCCGCCGACGACGACACCGTCGTGCACGATGGCCCACGTCGGAAAGCAGCGCCCACTCGTTCAAGGCGAGCCGCGGCAGGAACTGCACGGCGTCTTCACGCCGATACGGCTGCGGCGTCTGCGAAAGGCCGGCTTGCGGGTGACGACGCTCTTACTCGCGCGCCCGCCGCCGGATGTCCACGTACGCCGCACGAATCAGCGCCGCGAGCGCGGCCTCGTCGACCGGCACGCCCGGATGCAGCTTCACGTGCCGCATGCGCTTGCCGGTGCCCACGAGCAGGCCCTTCGGATCATCGAGGTCCGCGCCGTGGAAGAAGCCGACGTTCACGTGCGCGCTGAACACGTTGACGTACGCGAACGCGGCGTCGCCCACGCACGCCGTGGGGTGATGATCGTGCAGCAGCTCGCGCACGTCGTCTCCGCACCGTCGCATGCGCTCGAACCAGGGGCGGGCGAGCGCGTCGAGCTCGTCCGCGTGCGTGTGGAACCAGGCGTCGATCGCATGCTCGTGGCGAACCCCTCCGTCGAATCGCAGTATCGCGCTGACTGGCAAGCCCGTGCTCCCCGCAGCCGTCTCCGCCGGCGAGTATACTGCGGCCGCCCGCGTGAACAGGCCAGAGTGGTCTCCTCGTGCATTGGCAAACCGGCGACGTCGTAGCGCTGCGCTACATCACCACGGACCGGCGCGTCGAGATGACGTGGCCCTGCCGCGTCGTGCGCGACACCGACGAGCTGGTCGCACTGTTCATCGCGGCCGGCAGCATCTACCGCGCGGGACCGAAACGCACGGCGGCGCAGAAGCTCCAGGATGCGAGACGCCCGCTCCCTTCCGGGGAGCGCGTCTGGCGCAACGACACGTTGCGACTGCTGTTCCCCGGCGCGCGTCACTCCGTGGCACTGTTCTGGGAAGGCTCCTGCAGCCAGCGCCGTTTCCTGCGCTACTTCGTGAATCTCGAGGAGCCCTTCCGCCGCACGGCCGTGGGCTTCGACACGCAGGATCACACGCTGGACGTCGTCGTGACGCCGGAACTCGAGTGCACGTGGCGCGACGAGGCCGAGTTCGACGACCACGTGCGGCTCGGCTTCTTCACGGCGGCGCTGGCCGCAGCCGTGCGGGCCGAAGCCCGGCGCACCGTCGACGCGATCCGCGCAGGCACGCACCCATGTCTTCACCGCTGGGACCAGTGGGCGCCCGACGCCCGATGGCCGGTTCCCGCGTTGCCGGCGCGCTGGGCCACCGAGCCACCGACTTCATGGGAGCTGCGCGACTGGGCCTACGGCACGGGACGCTGACGCAACGCCGCGATCACTTGCGCTTCGGCACCTTCTTCTTCGCGGCCGGCTTCGCCTTCGCGGCCTTGCCGCCCTTCCCGCGCTTCCTGTGCACGGAGAAATCGTCCGGGTTGATCAGATCCGGCACGGTCCAGCCGTTCAGGTCGTACTCGGCCATGCACTGCTCGGCGAAGCCTTTGAACTTCGCGGCATTGCCGTTGCCCATCGCGCTGAACAGCGCGTAGCGACGGATCTCCTCCGTGCTGCCGCCGTAGTTGATCTCGTACAGCTCGTGGCGCGCGCCGAACTCGGTGCCGATGCAGTCCCACAGCAGCTTCATGAGCTTGATGCGCTGCTCGGCCGTGTAGCCGTTGCTGCCGCGCATGTACCTGTCGATGTACGGCCGGATCGCCGGGTTGTCGAAATCGCGCGCGTGCGAGTTTAGGTAGATGAGCCCCGACGCCACCGTCTGCTCGATCAGGTACTTGATCTTCGAGTACGCGATCGTCGCCAGGATCTGGTAGGCGTTGCCGGGATCCATGTTCGGCAGGAGGTACGGGCCCTTCCACGGCCGCGGATCGCGCACCATGGCTTCCGTCAGCGCCCAGAACATGTTGCGCCACGCGAGCACTTCGCCCACGTTGGCCTGCACGCCGCGGTAGTCCTTCGTGCCCGAGGCTTCCACGGCCTTCAGCAGCAGGCCCGCGATGAAGTCGAGCTTCACGGCGAGGCGCGTGCAGCCGTGCACGACGAAACGCGGCAGGAACCCGGTGCGCGGGAAGAAGTTGTTCGCCTTCTCCACGTCGCCCCACACGAACACGTTCTCCCACGGCACGAACACCTTGTCCATGATGAACACGGCGTCGTTCTCGTCGAGGCGCGAGGAGAGCGGCTGATCGTACGGGCTCGACATCACGGTGGCCGTCATCTCGTACGAAGTGCGGCAGATGAACTTCACGCCCTTCGCGTTCGTCGGCACCATGAACACGAGCGCGAAGTTCTTGTCCTGCAGCGGAATCAGGCCGTGGTGCGCGATGAACGTGTAATTCGTCAGCACCGAGCCCGTGGCGACGACCTTCGCACCCGAGACGATCAGCCCGCCGTCGGTCTCCTTCTCCACGTGCACGCACACGTCGGCCACTTTATCCGGCGGCTTGTCGCGATCCACGGGCGGGTGAATGATCGCGTGGTTCACGAACGGCACGCGCTCCTGGCAGTACGTGTACCAGCGCTTCGCGTTTTCCGTGAACGGCGCGTAGAACTCGGCGTTGCCGCCGAGCGTGCCCAGGAACGCCGCCTTGTAGTCCGGAGAGCGGCCCATCCAGCCGTACGTGATGCGCTGCCATTCCGCAATCGCGTCGCGGCCGGCGATGGATTCCTCCACCGACTTCGGCGCGCGGAAGAACGCGTGCGTCTTGCCGCGGCTCTTGCCTTCCACGTCGGTCGGCAGCAGCAGCCTGTCCTTCTTCGCGGGATCGTGCAGCGCGTCGAACAGGCGCGCCGTCATGCGCGCGGTGTTGCGGAACGCCGGGTGCTCGGTCACGTCGGCGACACGATCGCCGTACACGTACACCTCGCGGCCGTCGCGCAGCGACTCGAGATACTCCTTGCCGTTCTGCGGCCGGTCGTAGCGTACCGAGCCGGTGTCGTCCGACGCTGACGCAGCGCGCTTAGCCACCATTCTTCTCCTCCATCAAGTTCCGATACACCGCTTCGACGAACTGTGCCGTCGTCCAGAAACCCGTCGTCGCGCCATAGCGCCCGTCGTAGTCGCGCGTGGGCTGCGCGGCCTGCACCTGCTGCAGCGTCATGCGCATCGCGACCATGGCCTTCACGCGATCGCGGATGATCGTCAGCATGTCGCGATACTCCACCACATCGGCTTCGTCGCAGAGCCGGCCGTGACCCGGGATCACGAGCGTGCCGCCTTCCTGTTTGTCGGCCGGCACCGTGAGATCGATGATGCGGTTCAACGCGTCGATCACGCCGTTGATGCTGCCGCCGTCGTTCGGCAGCAGCACGGGGTAACCCGTGGTCGTGAACACGTCGCCCGTGGCAATCACGTCGGACTTGCGGAAGAACACCATGCTGTCGCCGTCCGTGTGCGCCTTCGGCTGGTACAGGATCTGCACGGCCTCGCCGTTGAAGAAGAGATCCTTGTGCCCGTCGATGAAGGTGTCCGTGGGCCACGCGTTCGACGGCGGCTGCGGCATCGCGGCCACCATGCGCGCCAGCACGTTCTCCTGCGCGATCACGGCGGCCCCTTTGTCCGCATCCGTGATCGTGCCGGCGACGTTGCCGCCCGCGACGGTGCTGCCGGCCGGAGCGATCACCGCGTTGCCGCCCACGTGGTCAGCGTGGTGGTGCGTGTTCACGACGTA